>CAZNOK010000222.1:0-8530 GCA_964574605.1 uncultured Verrucomicrobiota bacterium | reverse complement strand
CCTGCGCCGCGCGGCGCAGGGCACGCCTCCGGGATCTTCGCGGGAAGGCCACGCAGTTTGTTTACGCCAAGCATGGCATTTTTGGCTGCATGCAAGGGCTGGCCGGAAGATACGACATTCCCGACGAACAGATCCGTGACTACACCTACGGCTTCCAGAAGGGCGGACAGCTCTGCTTGGGAACCCTGCTTGACGACGGCACGGTCAAGCATGAAGTGATGCTGGAGAAACCCGATGGCGCGATCTGTTACCCAAACCTCTCGTGGGACGCGCGGACGCTCGTCTTTTCCATGCGCGACAATTTTGAAACCGATTCCTATTATCTCTATACGATGGATCTGGCAACGCGCCAGGTCAGGCAGATTACCTTCCCCATCCTGAAGAATGGCAAACCGTTGCCTGTGGCCGACTGCGAGCCGACGTTCCTGCCCGACGGTCGCATCGTCTTCACCTCGACACGCGACGTGCATATCAGCGACTGCTGGTATCGCGCCGGTGGGAACATCTATTGTTGCGATGCCGATGGTGGCAATATCCGCCGCCTGACGTTCGATCAGCTCATGACGAGCAACCCACAGGTTTTGCAGGACGGACGGATCGTTTTCACCCGCTGGGAATACAACGACCGGAGCGCGCTGTTCAATCATCCGCTGATTTCAATGAACCCAGACGGCACGGCGCAGACGGAATACTACGGCAACAACAGTATGTTCCCGGCGGCGATCATCCACGCGCGTGGCATCCCCGGGTCACAGAAAACGATTGCGGTGATCGCCGGGCATCACTCCATCTACAAGGGGAAGCTCGGCCTGATTGACCGCTCCAGAGGCATTCAGGCGGGCAAGGGCATCGAGTTTGTCAACACCAAGCTCAACGGAGATCCCGGTCGCGAGTCGGCCGACTTTGTCAAGCCTGAGCCGCCTGACCCATCCAAGCCCTACCTCGACCTCAAGATAGACGTTTTCGGACAGTTTGGTCCGCAATACTCGCATCCTTATGCGTTTGATGAGGAGAACTTCCTGTGTTCGTTCTGCCCGGAGGGATATCTGCCGCCGTTCGGCCCGTTCAATCCGCCACTTGGCGTCTATTACATGAAGCCCGACGGCGTGCGCGAACTGCTGGCGTTCGATAACTGGCAAGGCACGGGGTTGGCCATCCCGGTCATGCCCCGCACTCCGCCACCCGTGCTCGCATCGCTCATCCGCCCCCGAGACAACTACGGGATTTACACCATGCAAGATGTCTATGAAGGGCCGGGCCTCGCTGGTATCCCTCGTGGCACGGCCAAGAAACTCCGCGTCGTCGCGCTGGAGTATCGCGTCGCGCGGATGGGTTACGGGCAAAACGGGGGCGAGTGTGAGACTGGTCTCTGCCAGACACCGATCTCGTTGAACAGTGGTAGTTGGGACGTTAAGCATGTCCTCGGAGAGGTTGACATCGAGGCGGATGGCAGTTGCAGTTTCGAGGTGCCCGCGCGCACGCCGGTCTACTTCCAAGTGCTCGACGCCAAGGGCTGCACCATCCAGTCCATGCGAAGCTGGTCAACGCTCCAGAACGGCGAGCGTTTCTCCTGCATCGGCTGCCATGAGAACAAGATGGCCGCGGGAACGTATTCGGCGACCGCCCGGAACACCACCGCGGCTCTCGCCAAGGCGCTCCAGAAGCTCAAGCCTTTTGCTGGCAAGAAACATCCGCTGGTCAGGCGGCTCGCGTCGCAGTCCTGGATGGACAGTGTGGAGAACTACCTCGGAGTTAACGCCCCGCGCTCGCTTGATGCGGACGCGCCGGTGGAGGGCTTCAGCTTCGTTCAGGAAATCCAGCCCATCTTCGAAAGGCACTGCGTGAACTGCCACAACGCCTCAAAAATCGGGGAGAGTAAAATCAGCCTGACAGGAGAGATGGCCAAGCCGGAAAGCGTGAAGCTGATCGGCGCAGGAGCGGTGGATCCCAAACGCGCTTACACACAGTCCTACGTCACCATCACCACCTCCGGCAATCCCGACGGGAACCCGTGGATGACGTGGCTGAAGCCTCGCAGCCGCGCCGTCATGCTCCCTCCATACCACACAGGGTCATCCAAGAGCAAAATCATGGATTACTTTGAACCCGCTCACTACGGCGTCAAGGTCAGTGAAAACGAAAAACGCACGTTCGCCTGTTGGCTGGATCTGCTTGTCCCCTTCTGCGGCTCTTACACGCAGCACAATACCTGGACTGACGCGGAAAAGGCTGAATACAACTATTTCCAAGAAAAGCGGTGTGCCTATGCCACCGCTGAACTGGAATCGCTTCGCCGCTCTTTGCACAATTGAATCGCCAGCTTCAAAGACTCGAACCACAATGACCGAAACCAAACAACAACCCGAACCACAACCCTCCACATGGTTCCGTAAAACAGTTGCCGGAGGTTCCCTAATATCGGTTTGCGCGATGTTCGCGGCGGGTGTGCTTGCGCTTGCCGCTGGAGAGAATCCTGTCAAGAGCCGTCCGTTGGTCGGAGCCATTCGATGGGATGCGTGGTATGGAATGTTGCCGGACACGATTCCGCTTCCCGATCCGACCCGCTATCCGGGATATTACACGACGCGGACGAGGGTGCCCAGTCGTGATCCAGGCAAAGAGGCGCAGCGTTCGTTGGCTGCGGAACCTTGGCGCTACCGATGGCCTTTCTTCACCGAACTGAACAAGGACGGGGGCGCGAAGACGTTCAACGAGAATCGAACCGAGGTGCTTGAGAAAGAAATCGAATATGCTGTCCACGGGGGATTGGATTACTGGGCGTTCGACGCCTACCCGGAAGACTGCCCGCTGAGCTACACGCTGAAGACCTTTCTGAGCTGCAAGAACCGCGACCGGATCCGGTTTTGCCTTTTCTTGGTGATGGGGTCGGCTTACGGCCGCTTCGCGGACGACGAAGCGTTCCGGGCGTATGCGGCGAGGATGATCGCGCAACCGAATTATCTGAAGGTCGAAGGGAACCGGCCGGTGATCTACATGGGATTCTTGAACGACGCCTCGGTGGATAAACTGCTGGACGGCCGGTGGCAACGCTTCTGCGCCGAACTGGCGCGGCTCGGACTCGGGAAGCCGTATCTCGTGGTCTGCGATGGAAACCCCATCGCCGCCAGGCGGTATTGCGACCGTTTGCAGGGCGATGCGCTGAGCCAGTATGCCGTGTCCGGCAAAGCGAAGGCTGGATCATTCTCCGAACTGGCGGCGCGCGCGGAGGCGTTCTGGGAGGAATGCGCCGCCACGGGAGCGCCCGTCGCTCCCATTTGCATGACCGGCTGGGACCGCCGCACGCGCGTGATGAATCCGGTGTCGTGGGGGTCGTTTCACTTGCAACCAGATGCGGACCAGTATTACTACAAGCGAGGCACGCCGGAAGAACTGGCTGCCCACATCGGTCGCGGCGTTTCGTGGTTCAAGAAGCACCCCGGCAAGAACGGCACCGAGTTGGTGCTGATTTACGCGTGGAACGAATTCGACGAAGGCGGGTGGCTCGTCCCCGCGCTTCCTCCGCCGCACGGCGAAGGCACGGCGCGGATTGACGCGCTCCGCAAAGTTCTTCTGCCGCGCTGACGCTGCGAGCCTTTCCTCTAGGCCCAAACGTTGGGGCTGATCACTTCAACACTTCGGCGATAGTCACTTCGCGTTTCTCGGCCAGCGAACGCTTGCCGGCTTCGAGCACGGCGATGACTTCGACTTCCTCCTCAACCGGCACGCTCTCTTTCTTCGTGCGCACCAGCTCAATGAACTTCTGGAGCAAATACCAGTAGAGGTCAGCGAGGTCGGGCTTCAAGGTCTCCCAACCTTTCGTGCCGTAGAGATTGATCTGGTAGCCGGCGCGCATCCATTCCCTCTCGGCGACCATCAAGATCAGGTCGCGGCCATTCTCGAATCGCACACGGACAATGTTGCGGCCCGGCTGGCCGACGTTGAGACAGGAGACCGCGCCGCGTCCGAGAACAGCGTAGGCCATTGAGAGCGCGTGGATGCCGTAATAGACAAGCTCGTTGCCGCAAATGGTCGTGGCGAGATGGATCTTGCCCAGCGACGGCACTTTTTTGGCCAGCGCGAGCACGTCCGGCACGAATCGCAGCGAACTGGCCGACATGAATGGCGTGCCGGTCTTGCGCGCGACATCGGCAACCGCCTTCGCTTCCTTCGCGGTCATCGCGAGCGGTTTGTCGCAGAACGTCGGCACGCCTTTGCGCAACGGCGTGAGCGCGTATTTCCAATGCTCGCCGCTGCCGTCATCCGGGATGGCCACCGCGTCCACGCCGTCAGAACACTCGTTGGCAGTGTTGCAGACGGTCGGGATACCGCACACGTCCGCGAGCCGTTCCGCTGCCTCTTTCACCGGATCCCAGATTTTGACCACCTGAACATCCTCGATGCGTTTCTTCGACGCGACGAAGGTGCCCACGAACTGTTTGCGTTTGGCCGCGTCGAAGCCGTTACAGCAGGTGGAGAACGCCGTGCCGTGGTTCGATCCCTGCACGCGCGGCGCGCCCATGTAACCATACGTCGCGGCCGAGATGAGACCGAGCTTGAGTTTCGGCTGGTCGGATGCCGCGCGAAGAATGAGCGGCGAAGCGAATGCTCCGGCAACGATAGAAGTTTTCAGGAAGGTTCTGCGTGATGTGGGATTCATTGTTCTCCTTTCATGGCAAGTTCGCGGTGGTAGCTTCCATAAAATGGCACGTTCGCGTCAAGCCAAAGATAAAGCCGACGACGGTCGGCTTCAGTCCATTGCACCCGCGAGCGGTGCGGCGCGACATCGAGAATCGCCGTCAACGGACTCGCGTCAGCCCCGATGCGACCGGGCTGCGTTGCGATCTGGCTGATACTCGCGCCGCCCCATTCATACCAGCGCAAATACGGTTTCAGGTTCTGATACGAGCGAGAAAAATCTCCGACTGGCTCGCCGGTCAACGGCAGTTTGCTTTTGCCGTCGTGGCAACGCACGCAATGGCGGTCCAACACCGGTTGCACCAGTCGCGGATAACTCATCGGTCGCGAGCCGTCGGGGCCGGGTCGGAGGCGCGACGGCGCCCGCCGCATTGCGAGCGTTGGCCGGTTCGCCACGACGGTGCCGGGCACTTCGTGGCAGCCGACGCAACCGCGTCGTTCGCCCGGTTGCAGATAGACTTCGCTGCGCATGCTTTGCACGGCCCGGCCTGCGGCGTCCACTGCCTGAAAATACAGCGGCACACCCGCCGGCGCGCGGAAGTAGGCGGAGCCGTCAGCCTCCACCGGGACCGTGCCGAGCAACGACCGGGCGTTCTCGGCGTTGGCGTGGCCGAGGCGCGGGTCGTTCGCTTTGTGGTGGCCGGTCTTCACGAGGAGTTGGAAGACGCGCAGTTCGCGGATCGGCCGATCCGCCGGTAACGGCATCAAGCTGCGCTTCACGTCGCTCAACAAAAACTCGCCTTCGTCGCCGAGTTCGCGGGCGAGATTGGAGCCGATGACCGGCGGTCGCGGGCGCGGTGCGAGTGGAATCGGATACATCGAGGAGATGCTTGGGTCGCGATAGAGCAGTTCGAGGTTGCCGAAACGGTCGAAGTAATACAGCCCGGTGCGCGTGTCCTTTCGTTCGCCGGAACTCATCCCCGGCAACGGATCGAAACTGAACGAGACCAGAAACTCATCCTCCGACAGCGGCCACGGACTGTGGAAGTAGCTTTTCGGCCAGCCCGCCGCTTCCGGGTAACAAATCTCCGGTGTCAACGACTGCGTCGCGTCGAGAATGTCTTCTCCCGTTTTCGGGTCGAGCCGCGCCAGCTTCGGGTCGAGCATCACGAGCGAGCCGCCGACGTCCGCGTGATGCGCGCCTGCGAGGAAGAGCAGACGGTCGGAACCGGGAATGGAGCGCGGTTGATAACAGGCGTTAATGCGCATGGTGTAGTTGCCGAACAAACTCGCAGCACCCGTCCCGTCGGCACGGCAGGTCCAGAGGCCGTGGAAGTTTGACGCAGAGCGATCCACGTAATCCCAACGGATGAACACGAGCCTGCCGTCGTTGATGACAAACGGATGCCACTCGCAGGTCTCGTGAAACGACAACGTGCGGATGTTCGCTCCGTCGGCGTCCATGCGATGTAACGTGTACGTGGCGCACGGTTCCCACGCGTTGTTGCAGCGGGCGAACCCGCCGCGCCGCGACGACATGAACGCCAGTCCGCCATCCGGCAACGGGCACGGATCAAAGTCGTCCTCGACCCCGCGCGTCAGTTGCCGCAGGCGCGAACCATCGCGCGCCATCGAGAAGATGTGAAACGACCGTCGTTCCGGCGATGTGAACTCCATCTTCTTCTCCGCACGCTCCGCAAACGCGAAGAAGATCGTGCGCGCATCGTACGAGAGCGCGAGCGTGGTGAAGTTTCCGTTCGTCAACCGGCCACGAATGAGGTCGCGTGTCTTGAGCGAGTGGCCCGGCTGTTCGAGGACGAAAACGCCGCCGCCGGGCGCGACGTTGCCGTAGTCGTGGAAGTAGCCCATGTGTTCGTGAAGCATCTGGCAGATGAAGCGGTTGCGTTTCATGAACAACAGCGGCTGACCCGTGATGCGCGGATCATCGAGTGCCAGTTCCCGCGTGAACCATCGTACCCGCCGATAAAGTGCGACATCGAACTCCACGGCGCGACGGAACTCCGCCAGCTTGGCCACAGCTTCCGGTCTGGCTTGCCGGTGTTCCAGCAAGCGTGTCGCTCGCGCAATGGCCTCGCGAACGCTTTCCGCTGAACCCGCTGTGCGTCCCCAACGCTGCTCCTGTCGCGCCCAATCCTCCTCAACCGCGCGCCGCATCGCTTCGTCAGCTTGCAAGGCGACGACGGAAGCGAATAGAACGCACACCAGCAACTTCACGGACCGGAAACCTCCAGCGTGTGTCCTTCCTCAGCAAGCTCGGTGCTGGGGAAAACAGCTTGGGCTTCGGCGAGAATCTTCGCGCCTCGGCTGTAACCGTAGTGGATCAACACCAATCGTTTGACGCCGGCTTGCTTCGCAATCTGCGCGGCGTCCTTCGGCGCGGTGTGGCTGGCGTCGTGAATCAACAACGACACGCCCTTGGCAAACTCGGCGATGGGCGGATGATGGTGCGTGTCGCCGGTGAAGACAGCAGAAACGCCGCTCGTTTTGTCGGTGACTTTATAGACCAACGCCTGTTCCATCTTCTTGGTCCCGGAAACGTGGTTTGCGGCAAACGTCTCGAATCGCAAATCCGCCGTGTCGAACTTGTCGCCGGCGGCGAGCGGAACCAGCTTGCGGTTCACGGCTAGTTCCGGAAAACGCGGGACTTGCAGGAACGCGTCCGCCGCCTCGACAACTCGCTGAAGATTTTCACTGGGGCCATAGATGTTCAGCGGCGGACCTGATCGTTTCCGTAACCCGATGTAGAACAGCAATTGCGGAAGACCGATGTAGTGGTCTTGATGAAAGTGCGTCAGGATGATGGAGTCCAGCTTGAGCGGGTCGAAGCCGTGGTCGCGCATCCGCAACGCTGAGCACCAGCCGGTGTCCACGAGATGTTTCCCGTTGATGAGGAAACAGGCCGTCTCCCGTCCTTTGTCGGGGATGCACGAGGAATCGCCGATGATGGTGATCTTCAGACGCGGTTCCGGAGCCGCTGCTACGGCGGCCAGCGCGACCGAACCAATAAATTCACGGCGGGTCATGTTCATAAATTACTTCCTCACAATGGCAGCGCTCCAGCCTTCGGCGATGCACAGTTCGGTGAACGTCGCGCCATCGCGCTCGACGGTTGGTGTCTCGATTTGAACGGCGGACGCCGGCAGTTTACAGCGATGCAGCGCCATGGCAACAAAGCCAAGGAGAATGGGATAAACGAGTGGTTCATAGTGGATTCAAGTCGGTCGAGGCCAGATGCCATCCACCCAGTTGAGCACTGATAGACCAGCCTCCCACACTATCACAGGAACACCGTATCTCAGCGCAGCTTCGTTACGAAGAGCGACTTCACAGGCCTTGGCTTGCACGACTAGGGCGTGTGGTTCGTTGACCATCTGCCCAATTCCCACAACAACATGCGCTCTTGGTTCAACATCCACGGCAGTCCATTCGGATTGTAGTGCGTCAAGTGAATGGTCACGCAGATCAACAACACAGAGCACAAATCGCTCAGGGTTTTCTGATGCCATTTGTGCTTGAGCCGGCGTTAGACGCACCTCACCCGTCGTTGTAGCCTTCACCTCAAGCAAGTAGTCAGCTAATTGAAAATGATGCGTGCCAGCGTCAGTGGATGGAATGTCTTCCAAAAACAGATCGTAGTCGTAGCCACGATCCACGAGTTTCAGGTGTAGACCACGATTGATGAGACATTTTTCAATGATCGCTTGGATGCCCAGCCCGAAGCGACGGTTTCTCTCCTTCTCGGCTTGCCGCTTCTGTTGGGCGGCAAGGTCGGTCGCAAGTAAAGCATATTTAGCTGGGTCATCGCCGAGCGCGTGGACGATCTTCGCTAATCCATTCTCGACTTCGCTGCGGCGTTCAGCAGTAGGGACTGTGC
>CAZNOK010000221.1:0-8546 GCA_964574605.1 uncultured Verrucomicrobiota bacterium | reverse complement strand
ATTCATGTCTGGAACTACAAGAACCAATGCAACGACGGTATTGATCTGGATGGCTGCAAGGATTGCGTGGTCTCAGGGTGCGTCTTCGAGAGCGATGACGACGGCATCACGCTGAAGAGCACGTTCGAGCGGCCCAGCGAGAACATCGTCATCAGCGATTGCATCGCCCGCAGCCACGCCAGCGCGATCAAGATGGGCACCGAATCCAGCGGCGGCTTCCGGAACATCACCATCGCCAATTGCGTCGTCACCTCGCCACCCGCCGACGTCAAGGTGTTCAACGGGGTCAGCCGCGGTCTGAGCGGTATCGCGTTGGAAATGGTGGATGGCGGCGTGCTGGAGAACATCACGGTCGCAAACGTAGTCATCGAAGGCGTGACAACCCCCATCTTCCTCCGGCTGGGAAACCGTGCCCGGCCGTTTCGTGTGGACATGCCTAAGCCCGGGGTAGGGACTTTCCGCAACGTGCTCTTGAGCAACATCGTGGCGACCCGCGCCTCGAAGCTCGCTTGTTCCATCACCGGCATTCCCGGCCACCCGATCGAGAACGTCCAGCTCAGCAACATCCAGATCGAGTTCGAAGGCGGCGGAACAAAGGAAGAGATCGCTGCCAAGGTCCCGGAGAACGAAGCCGGATACCCAGAATGCAAGATGTTCGGCCAGAGCCTGCCGGCTTACGGTTTCTACTGTCGCCACGTGAATGGACTGAAACTGCGGGACATTCACTTGCGTACCGCGCAGCCCGATGAGCGTCCGGCGATTGTGTGCGACGACGCGAAGCGCCTCGTGATTGACGGCCTCGACGCCTGCTCCGCCGGTGGCGTGGCGCCGGCTGTCCGTTTGATTGGCTGCCCGGGGGCCGGTATCCGCAATTCAGGCGATGTTCCGATGGATCCCCGCGCTGCGGAGAAACCCAAACATGATTAACACCTGCGCTCCTTTTTGGACGCGAACTCCGCAAGAGACAACGACCGAAACCTTGAAAAACAACTATGCACAACAACAATGGTTATCAAATGGATGGAGGAAAGAACATGAGAGCGAGACCTCTGATTAGCCGTCGGCAGTTCTTGGAGAGCGTATCCGCCGCCGGAGTCCTGTTTGCCGGATGGCCGACGCGTTCATGGGCCGACGAAGCGTCCGGTAGAGTTGAAGAAGCGGAGCGGTATCAGTTGCCCGCATGGTTCGACAGCCACCGCGGGCAACTGCACACCCGGCTGGGTTTCGGCAACAAGAAGTATTTCGAAAAACAAGTGGGCGAGGCATTCCGTTCCGTGGGCGCGAAGATTTACACCCGCCACGTCAAATCCGGCGACGAGAGCCCGATGTGGCCCACGCTCGTGGGCAGGCCGAACCTGCTGGCCGTGAACCGCAACTTCGCGGCGGAGATGATCACCGACGCGCACCAAGCCGGCTGCCGGATGATCGGCTACTACTGGGAGACGAGCGAGAAGGCCCTCGGAGAAAAACATCCCGAGTGGCTCTGTCGCGACGTCGAGGGGAAACCCATCAAGGGGGGGCGCGGCCACCACCTCTGCCTCAACACGCCCTACCGCGACGCGGTGCGGACGCGGCTCTTGGAACTGGTGGACATGGGCATCGACGGTTTCTATTTCGACTACGTCCACATGCCCCGTGGCTGCTGGTGCGCGGCCTGCCGCCGGGGCTTTCGCGAGACGACCGGCCGCGAGCTGCCGGCGACCTCCAGCCCCGCGGATCCGGCGATGCCCGCGCTCACCGAGTTCAACAACGCCGTCATCGAGGACGCCTTCCGGGAGTGGCGCGGGGCCGTCCATGCCCGCAATCCCGACTGCGTGATGGTCGTCAGCAGCAGCGGCTACGCGAGCCTGCTTTACACGCACATGTCCACGCGGCTCTTTCCGCTGATGGACTCGAACAAGACGGAATACGGCCACCCCTACACTTCCGACCGGATCCTCGACCGTTATCCGGACATCGAGAAACCCGAACGAGACATCCGCATGGCCATCGGCTGGAGCCTCTGCCGCGACGGCGCCGAGGGACGGCCCGCCCACGTCTGGCTGCCCGGCATGCAGGACGCCGACGAGTGCCGGTTTGCCGTGGCGGGCATCCTCACCCACGGCTGCATCGCCAACATCGACATGAATGAGGAGAAGATCCCCGACGCCACGCTGGCGCCGGCCTTCGAGCTGTGCGACCGCGTCTCCCCCGCTTTCGCGGGCACGCAGCCGCTCCGCTGGGCCTGCGTGCACTTCTCCGAGCGCGGCCGGCGGCAGCACAACTCCGGCCCCCAGGCCCCGGGGATGATCTGGGCGAAGTCCACGGCCCGAACGATCGGCGCCTACCGGGCGCTCTTCCGCGACCACCTGCCGGTGGGCCTGATCACCGACGAGCAGTTGGAACAAGACTGCCCCGCCGAGTGTGCCGTGCTCTTCCTGCCCAATCCCGAGGCGTTGACGAACCGGATGAAGGAATCCGTCGAGCGCTTCCGCAAACGCGGAGGGCTGGTGATTGAACATCGCGAGGAGTGGAACTGGTCGCGGAAGGCGGCGATGGCGAAGGCCACGGCGTCGTTACGATCTCTTTATGCCCGAACGGCGGCGTCCGCGCCGGTGCGCGTGTTTGGCGGACCGGAAAAGATGCACAGCGCAGTTTTTGCCGGCACGAACAATCGCCGAATCATCGTGCCGGTGTGCAACGACTTCTCTTGGGTTGACCCGCACGCTCCGAAGGGGCAGCGGATTACGAAGAAACCCGTCCACATCCTTCCGCTCACCGATGTCAGGATGGTTTTCAAACTGAACCGGGAACAGGCGAAGTTTCACGAAGCCGTAACCGGCCAGACAATCGAAGCGAAGCCAACGGACGACGGGTTGGAAGTGAAGCTGCCTGCATTCGAGATTCTGTCTGTCGTAGTGGCCGACTATTGACCTTTTTATACAACAATTTATGAAACACATTTTCATTCGGATTTTCTGCCTGTTTGCCGCGGTGCATCTCGGAGCAGCGGACAAACCCAACATCATACTCATCCTCGCCGATGACCTCGGCTACGGCGGCCTCGGCTGCTACGGGCAGACCAACTACCAGACGCCGCACCTCGACCGCATGGCGGCGGAGGGCGCGCGGTTGACGCAGTTCAACTGCCCCGCCTCGTTCTGCGCGCCGACCCGGGCCTCGCTGCTCACCGGGCGCTATCCGTTCCGCTGCGGGATGACGGCCAACCCGGCGCCCGACGGCGGTGAGATCGCGCACCGATTGCATCTGCCCGCGTCGGAGGTGCTGCTGCCGGAACTCTTGAAGAAAGCCGGCTACCGCACGGGCATGTTCGGCAAGTGGCATCTCGGTCATGCGGAGCCGCGCTGGCTGCCGACGCATCGCGGCTTCGAGGAGTATTTCGGCATCCCCTACTCGAACGATATGCGTCCCGTGGCGCTGTTCGAAGGAGATCGGCAGGCGGAGTATCCGGTGATCCAGGCAAACCTCACGAAGCGTTACACCGGGCGCGCGCTGGCATTCCTCGAGAAGCACCGGAGCCAGTCGTTCTTTCTCTTCCTCGCGCACGCCATGCCGCACAAACCGCTCGCGGTGTCGGAAGAGTTTTACCAGAAATCCGGCAGTGGGCTTTACGGCGACGCGGTCAGCGAGCTGGATTGGAGCGTCGGCCAAGTGCTGGCGAAACTGAAAGAACTCGAGCTCGACGAAAACACGCTCGTGATGTTCACCAGCGACAATGGCGCGACGTTCGGCGGGAGCTGCGGCGGGTTGCGCGGGATGAAGGGAAGCAGTTACGAAGGCGGTTACCGTGTGCCAATGATCGCCCGCTGGCCGGGGAGGATTCCCGCCGGGCGAACCATCAACGGACTGTCGGTGATGATGGATTTGTTCAGCACCACTCTCGCCGCTGCAAACCTCGCGCCACCCGGGGATCTGATTTTGGACGGGCGCGATCTGTTGCCGATGTTGACCGCAGGCGCGAAGAGTCCGCACGAGGCCATCTTCGGCCATCTGGGGCCGCGACTCGCCACCGTGCGCGACGAACGCTGGAAGCTGCATGTGCTCAAGCCGGGTGAGGGCTTGGCTGGCGTGGGCAAGAACCTGAAGCCCGGCGAACGTTACAACGACCCACGCGGACCCGACGGGGTGACGATCCTCGCGCCGTTCGAGCAATCGCAGCCCAGCGAGCACCCGGGCTTGCGCACTGGCGAGACCGGGAAGCCGATGCAGCTCTTCGATCTTGAGAACGATCCCTGCGAACAACGCGACGTGGCCGCGCAGCACAGTGATGTGGTGCAGCGGCTCAAAAATACCTTTGACGATATGACCTCACAACTCAGCGAGCATCAGGCCCCATCTCCCGCTCTGCCCAAAAGCCAACCCGGCAAGTGAGCGCAACCCAGCCAAATCCATCACCTCCATAACGAAGCCATGCGCCCATCTGTCTTCCTTATCATTCTCCTCTCCGCGTTCCTCTGCGGTTCAAGCTTGGCCACGGAGCCGCCCAACATCATACTCATCCTCGCCGATGACCTCGGCTATGCCGACCTCTCCTGTTTCGGGAGCAAGGCGGTCCAGACGCCGCACTTGGATGCGTTGGCGGCCGGCGGCGTCAAGCTGACGCAGTTCTATGCGGCGTCCGCTGTCTGCACGCCGACACGCGCGTCCATCCTCGCCGGGCGCTACCCGCTGCGGTTCGACATCCGCCAGCATTTCAACGACGATGAATCGCATCTGCCGCGCGGGATCGCGACGCTCCCGAAACTGTTGAAGCAAGCCGGCTACGCCACCGCACACGTCGGCAAATGGCACCTCGGCGGCCTGCACCAGAAGCATTTCGGCAACCGGGCCGCAACGATTCCCGGACCGCACGAACACGGGTTCGATCATTACCTCTGCCAGATTGAGGAACAGCCGTTGCGGGGCGAACTCGGCCGCAAACGCCGGCTCTACCGCGACGGCGGCACCTGTCTGGTGCGCAACGAGAAGTTCGTCACCGAGGGCGATCCGTACTATCGCGCTCATTTCACCGACATCATTGGCGACGAGGCGGTGCGTTTGGTGGAGGAGTTTCATAAGCAAGGCCGTCCGTTCTTCCTCAATATCTGGCATCTGGTGCCGCACACACCCTACGAGCCGACGCCCGAACCTTATTGGAGTCGCTCTGCCGCTGCCGGCATCTCGGAGAATCAGCATTGCTTCCGCTCGATGGTCGCGCACATGGACGCCAAGATCGGCCAGCTTCTCGCCAAGCTCGATCAGTTGGGTCTTCGGGACAATACGCTGATTGTCTTCACCTCTGACAACGGCGGCGCCTACGAGTCCGACATCGGCCCGCTCAAGGGCGGCAAGACCGACCTGCACGAGGGCGGCATCCGCGTGCCGATGATCGCTTCCTGGCCGAAAAAGATTCCCGCCGGTGAAAGCAACACCACCACTGTTGGAAACACCGTGGATCTGCTGCCGACGTTTTACGCGGCAGCGGGTGTGCGCCCGCCAGCGGACGCGCCACTGGACGGCATCAATCTTCTTCCGTGCCTGACCGGAAGCGGCGTCACAACCGCGCGCGAACCGTTGTTCTGGCAACTCGATTTGTATCGCGGGTTGCAGCGGCATTATCCGAAACCAAAGCCTTACGCCACCGAGGTGGCGATGGAGGGAAAATGGAAGCTTCTCTGCAGGAATGGTGAACCACAGGAGCTTTTCGACCTCGAAGCCGATCTCGCCGAGACCACCAACCTGCTCAACACCCAACCGGAGACCGCCGCCCGGCTCGCTCGCAGCGTGCGCTTTTTCCTCGATGCCCCGCGCGACTCCAGCGGCATCGCGCAGAAGCGCCCGACCAAGAAATGAGCGCATCAACGAAAACCATAACCGAATACTGTGGAACAGAGATGAAACACACCCTCATGCTCTTCACCGCCCTGCTGCTCGCGCCGCTGGCAGCGCTGCACGCTGATACCGGTGCATTCGATTTCAACTATTCCAGCCTTCCCAGCGTCGCCTACCAAATTCAATTCAGTCCCGACCTCCGCACCTGGACCAACGCCGGCACGACCTTCATCGCGACCAACGCCGCGACCCACTGGTCCGACGACGGCACTCAAACCGGCAGTTTACCACGCAACAGTCCAAAACGCTTTTACCGCCTGCAACTGACTCCATGACACTGTTGAAAGTAATCTCAGTGTTAGTCACCTTGATAAGGAGTTCACCGGTTTTCGCCGCCACACCGACGCATCCCAATCTTGTCTTCATCCCCGGCGAAGGCCATGGCTGGAGCAGCGCCTCCGAGCTTGCGATCAACCCGTTTCCAGACAATGAGGCGGTCGAAACAAAGACGCTCGTTTGGTACATCTTTCATTGAACCTTGACCCACGAGATCAAAATGAAAAGCATAACGATTCTGTTTCCAGTTGCCGTCCTCGTCATGATGCTGGCCACAGTTCGCGCTGAGCCAGAATCCGGACCCACACCCAAAATCGAAAACTTCAAACTGGATGGCGAACATTGGACGTGCCTCGCCGACGGTAAACCGTTGAGCGGTGTCATTCTGAAGCCGAGCGGCAAGGGGCCGTTCCCGGCCATCATCATCAGCCATCCCAACGGCGACAACGCCGAACACTGCATGCAGGTCAACGGGCCGGAGTATGTGAAGTGGGGTTACGTCTGCATCGCGACCGATTACATGCGCTCGGGCGAGGCACGGCGAGCGCTTGCAGGCGCGTCACCGTTCCAGTCGCAAGCCGGTGCCAAGCCGGAGAACATCCGCCGCGCCTTGGCGTGTCTGGAGATTCTGCGGCAACAACAGGACGTGGATGCGCGCCGCATTGTCGCCTACGGACACAGCATGGGCGCGTTTGTCACGATTGCGCTCGCGGCGGCCGCGCCGGATAAAATCGCCGCGGCGACTATCTCGGCCGGCGGTGTGGTTCTGGAAACATTTCTCGCGGCGCCCTCGACCGAAGTGGCCGCGAAAGTGCGCACGCCGTTTCTGGTCTTGCACGGCGCGAACGACACCGTGGTGCCGCCACAGGATTCACAACGATTCAAGGACATCCTCGACAAGAACCATGTGCCCAACGAACGGCATGTGTTCGAGGGTGTTGGCCACGGGTTGCCAGCGGACCGGGCCACTCAGGTCTATCCTCTCATCCGCGAGTGGTTCGCCAGGCATGCCACAATCCGGCTCGCAGCCACTGCGCCGCAGGAGCAAGAGAAGTCGCCGCCTGTCGAGAAGAACGGAGCCAACGAATCAACGCCTTCGAGCGATTTGGGCTGGGTGACGCGCGCCATCCGCGTGCCGCGCGTGGAATTCCGAACGTTCGACAGCGCGGCAGCGAAGACGAAGGTCAGCTACCACATTTACACGCCGGAGGTTTACGACGCCGAAAAGGGACGCCGGTTTCCCGTGTTGTATTGGCTGCATGGCACCGGCGGCGGATTGCCGGGAATAGCGAAGCTTGCGGCACACTTCGACGCGGCCATTCGTGCGGCCAAGACGCCACCGATGCTGGTGGTCTTTGCGAATGGCCTCGCGGAAAGTCAGTGGTGCAACTCCAAGGACGGGAAGGTGCCCATGGAGACAGTCGTGGTGAAGGAACTCGTGCCGCACATTGACGCCACGTTCCGCACGATTGCAACACACAAAGGACGGCTCATCGAAGGCTTCAGCATGGGCGGCTACGGCGCGGCACGGCTGGGGTTCAAATATCATGATCTGTTCGGCGCTGTCTCGATTTTCGCGGGTGGGCCATTTCACTTGGAATTCAAAGGGCCGGTTGCCCTCGCGGATCCCGCGCTTCGCGAGCGCGTCTTGCAGACCGTTTTCGGAAGCGACTTGCAGTTCTTCAAAGCGCAGAACCCGTGGACGCTGGCCGAGGAAAACGCCGCTGCCATCCGGAGCAACACCTGCATCCGCATGGCGACCGGAGGACGGGACATCACGTTGGACCTCAACCGCAAATTCTCCGAGCATCTCAAGGAGCTTGGCATCGCACACACGTTCACCGTGCCGCCGGGCGTGGCACACGACACGATGGCGCTGCTCGACGCCCTTGGTGAGGCAAACTGGGAATACTACCGTTCTGTGTTTGGAACAAAACCGGACTCCGCCTCCGCATCGCCCGCGCCCAAGATCGAGAACTTCAAGCTGGACGGCGAACATTGGACGTGCCTCGCCGACGGCAAACCATTGAGCGGGCTGCTGTATAAACCCGAAGGCAAAGGCCCGTTCCCCGCCGTGGTTGTCAGCCACGCGCACGGAGTGGATGCGCAAAACGCCATGCAGAACAAAGGCCGGGAGTTTGTCCAGTGGGGTTGCGTCTGCATCGCCACCGACTACACCCACTCGAAGCGCGAACTCGAAGCCGCCGGCATTCCGTTGCGGCAACGCTTCGGCGATAAAGGCGCCACGACCGGCGAAAGAAAATGGACGCCCGGCGCCATGCGCGACGTCTCACAGTTGGGCGGCGCGCACGCCGAAAACATCCGCCGCGCGCTGGCGTGTCTGGAGATTTTGCGTCAGTTGCCGGAGGTGGACGCCAATCGCATCGCCGCCACTGGCC
>CAZNOK010000220.1:0-8584 GCA_964574605.1 uncultured Verrucomicrobiota bacterium | reverse complement strand
ACGCGGTCTTTACCGAGCACCGCGAGCGCGCTGACGTGGTCGCTGTGCTCGTGGGTCAGAAGGATGCCGGCCACGTTGTCGAGCGAGTGCCCGACGGCGGCGAGCCGTTGCCGGATTTGCCGGCAGCTCAGCCCGGCGTCCACAAGGAGCGCGGTCTTGTCGGTCTCCACGAGCGCGCAGTTGCCTCCGCTGCCGCTGCCCAGCACTGTGATTTGAATCCCCACGCGGGCGTTTGTACCACAACCGCCGCCGCGACACAAGCGCGAGTTGCACACTTTTGGTCTTTGCGTGGCGGCATGGCTGCGACTATATTGCAGGCGGTTGATTGAGGAATCCAATGCCCTACGCTCCCGGCTTACAGCAAGTGCAGAGGCTGTCGTTGCAGCAGGTGCTCGCGCCGCAACTTCAGCAGAGCCTGCATTTGCTCCAAGTCAACGCGCTGGAACTGGACACGCTGGTGCACGAGGAACTCCAGCAGAACCCGTTGCTGGAAGAGGAACCGCAGGACAAACCGCAGGTGGACGCGGAAACCGCCGCCGCCGAACGCGAGCCGATCCCGGACGACGGCACGACCGATGACGATTTCAAACGGGAGTTCGAGGTCCTCTCCAAACTCGACGATGAATGGCGCGAGTATTTTGCCCAGACCAGTTCGTTCCGGGGCCGGTCGCCCGAACAGGAGGAGCAACACCAGCATTTCTTCGACTCCATCGTCCAGCGCGAATCGCTTTCACAACACCTGCTCGGACAACTCGACGACACTGACCTGTCCACCGACGACCGCAAGGTCGCCGAGCTGCTCATCGGCAGCCTCAACGACGACGGTTACCTGTTATCCCCGGTGGAAGAACTCGCCATCAACACCGGCACGCCACTGGACCAACTGGAACGCGTGTTGAATGTTCTCCAGACGTTCCACCCTGTCGGCGTCGCCGCGCGCAATCTCCGCGAATGCCTCCTGATCCAACTCGACCGGCTCGGCAAATCGGAGTCCCTCGAAGCCGCCGTCGTCAGCCGCCATCTCGACGATCTCGCCCGGAAACGTTACGTCGAAATCGCGCGCGCCCTCAACCTCACCATCGAAGACGTCCAGAAGATTGCCAACTTCATCTCGACGCTCGAACCCAAACCCGGCCGCATGTTCAGCCCCGAACAGGACCAGTACGTCGCCGCCGACGTCGTTGTGCAGGAGATGGACGGCGCCTACGTCGCCTTCCTCAACAACGACAACGTGCCGCACCTGCGGATCAGCAACACCTACAAAGACCTCATGGCCGGCGGCGAACAGACGCGCGAAGCGAAGAGCTACATCCGCGAAAAAATCCGCGCCGGCAAGTTTCTCATCAAGTGCATTCACCAGCGGCAACAGACCATCCTCAACATTGCCAAGGTCATCATTGAGCGGCAGAAGGAGTTTCTCGACAAAGGTATCTCCCACCTCAAACCGCTGACGATGGGACAGGTTGCCGACAAGATCGGCGTCCACGAGACCACCGTCAGCCGGGCGGTCGCCAACAAATACATGCAGACGCCGCACGGCCTGTTCGAGATGAAGTTCTTTTTTACCCCCGGCTTCGAGACGGCCGCCGGCGCGCTCAGCAACGCCAGCGTCAAGGAACAAATCGCCAAGCTCATCGAACGCGAAAACCCCGCCACGCCGCTTTCGGACCAGGAAATCGTCGCCACCCTCAAGGGACAAGGCATCCCGATTGCGCGGCGCACCGTCGCCAAATACCGCAGCGAACTGAACATCCTCCCGAGCAATCTCCGAAAACAGTTTTAACTCTTTGTTCCGGAACGAAAAGAGCGGCCCAGAACCGGGTCGCTCTTTTGCGTTTTGAATGACGGATGCGTCAGGCTTTCTTCGGCAGCGGGACGATGGCGGATTGCAGTCCCATCTTCGCGCAGATGAAATACACCACCGCGCCGACGATGAACGCCGCCACGGGTGCGGCCGGCATGTCGGGAATTGACGGTTTCCACGCATGGAGATTCGGCAGGATGCCGACAACGAAGCCGAGCGCCCACGAGATCCAGCCGGCGGGGTTGAACCCGGCGCGCGGGCCGGTCCATTGGCCTTTGCTGAGGATGTAGTCAACCAGCATCGCGCCGCAGATCGGGCCGAAGCTGGCGCCGATAATGACGAACACGCTGATCGCTTTCCCGACAACGCCGGTCACAGCCAGCACGATGCTGACCGCCGCGCCGATGCCGACGGAGATGAACGGATTGACCTTCGGCAACGTCGTCTTGAAGCTGTTGGCGGCGATAAACGACGAGAAACACGCCGGCGGGAATGCCGCGACGGCCAGCAGGAACATCACCCACTTGGAGATGTCGTTGCCGAGGATGCTCGGGATCAGGTCAACCGAACTGAGGCTGGACACAACACCGAGCCTTCCACCGGCGGCGCCAGCGACGATGACCATGGAGAGACCGGCGGTCACAAAAATCGCGAGCGCGATGCCAACGAGGCCACCCATTTTGACATCTTTTTCGTCGCGGCTGTTGGTCCCAAAATCCACGCCCGCTGCGCCGGCGGTGGCGAAGAAGCCAACCACGTAGGTCAACACGACCGCCAACACGCCGAAGTAGCCCAGCGCGTCGGGGCCGGTCGGCGCGGCGATCTTCTGGGCCGCGACGAGAAGTTCGGGCTTGAAGTCTCCAATGTTGCCGATGGTCTTGGCGGTGAGCCAGAGCAACACGACGAGCGGAATCAACGGCAGGTACGTGGCGACCTTGGCGACGTATTGGATGCCTTTGAGACCGACAAACGCGGCGAGAATGCCCCAGACGACCATGATGATTTTTGCGTTCACCGGGATCACGGCACTCAGCGCAAGCGAAGAGAAATATGTGCTCACGCCGAGCCAGCCGAATTGGAGGACGCCCATCAGGAAGCCGGGCATGAGGAAACCGCCTTGCGCGCCGAAGGTAGAGGTGCCGACGATGTAGAGCGGCAGTCCGGTTCTCATGCCGAAAAGGCCGGGCACGAGATAGAACAACACGTGACAGACAACCGCCGACAGAGCGAGGCTCAACAACGCCCAGCCGAGTCCTTGCGCGAGCGTGCCGCCGGGCGCGCCCGCCTTGGCGGCGTCCTGCCAGAATACGAACCACAGGAAGATGCCCGCGTAGGTGGGGGCGGTGTTTTTGTACCACGGAGCGCGATTGGCCATGGGGTTGGGGGTCGCGCTGGTGATGTAATCGGGGAGTTGATTTGGTGCGCTCATAGTGGCGCCGTTTATCGCGCTTTTTTGCAACACTCGCAAGCGAAAACATCCGCCACGCTGGAAACAATATCCTGTTTCCACGCCCGCGAAGATTGCTTGTGTCTTTCCGAAAATGTGGTGGGATATGGCGCATGACGAATCTGGACAAGAAACAATGGGGTTGCGCTGCGCTGATCGTATTGTTGACGGTGGCGGCGTATTTCCCGGCGTTGCGGGCCGGGTTCGTGTGGGACGATGATTTGTTGCTGACCCAGAACGCCGTCATCCATTCCGCCGACGGCTGGTGGCAGGTGTGGCGTCATGGCGCGATGCTGGATTACTATCCGGTGACGTGGACGACGTTCTGGCTCGAATGGCGGCTCTGGGGAATGAATGCCACGGGCTACCACGCGACCAACATCCTGTTGCATGCGGCAGGCGCGTTGTTAATCTGGCAGATTCTTCTTCGCCTTCAGGTTCGCGGCGCGTGGCTCGCGGCGTTGCTGTTCGCGGTGCACCCGGTCAACGTCGAATCGGTCGCCTGGGTTTCGGAACGCAAGAACACCCTCTCGCTGCTGTTTTATGCGCTGACGATGCTGGCGTTCCTGCGGTTCGAGCGCGATGGCAGATGGCGCTGGTATGGCAGCGCGGTGGGATTGTTCGCGCTGGCGTTGTTGAGCAAGACGACGGGTGTGACGTTGCCGGCGGTGTTGCTGCTGTGCGCGTGGTGGCAACGCGGGAAGATTGACCGCAAGGATTTGTTGCGCGCGGCACCGTTCTTCCTGTTGGCGGCGGTGTTTGGCCTGATCACGATCTGGTCACAGCAAAACCTGTTCTTGTCGGCGTCGGAGGCCTCCGTCCGGCGGCCGCTCTTGTTTCGGCTCGGCGCGGCCGGACACGTGTTCTGGTTCTACATCTTCAAATCGCTCGTGCCTATACGGCTGATGACGGAGTATCCGCTCTGGAAGTTCGACACGGTGAGAATCTGGTTCTGGATGCCGACCTGCGCCGTCGCCACCGTGTTGGCGGCAGCGTGGTGGTTCCGTGCCAAGTGGGGAAAAGCGGTGTTGTTCGCACTGCTCTACTTCGGTGTCATTTTGTTCCCCGTGATCGGCGTCTTCAGCATGCCGTACCGCGGCCGCTCCCCCATCGTGGCCGACCACCTCCAATACCTAGCACTGATTGGCGTCGTCAGTCTCGTCGCCGCCGCGGTGGCGAGTTTGCGCCGCGAAGCCGTCAAAGGCTTTGCCGTCGCCAGTGTTGCCATTCTCGGTTTCCTGACTTGGAGCCGGGCCGCCACCTACGAAAATCACGAACGCCTTTTCAGCGACACGCTGGCCAAGAACCCCAACGCCGTCAAGGCACACCTAGAAGTTGGCAACGTCCTCGTCAAACGGGGCCGGCTCGACATGGCGACGACGCATTTCGCGGAAGCCGCCCGGATCAGCCCGAGGTTTACTGATGCCCGCATCAATCTGGCCAATGCGCTTGCCCAGCAAGGTAAAGCCGACGAAGCCATCGCACACTTCACAGAAGTTGTCCGTCTTCGCCCCAAGACGGCCGAGTTGAACTACAATTTCGGCCTCGCATTGGTCTCGCTCAACCGCCTCGGCGAGGCCATCCCGCAATTCCGTCGCGCCCTCGAACTGAAACCGGATTTCCCTGCTGCGCACGCTAGTCTTGTCGCTGCATTCTACAACCACGGCCTTGCCCTCGCCCGTCGCGGACAGCTCGACGGCGCCATCACGAATTTCACCGAAACCGTCCGACTCGACCCCACAAACGCCCTCGCCCACAACAATCTTGGAGTCGCACTAGCCCAACGAGGCAAGATCGCCGAGGCGCGGGAACACTTCGCTGCGGCCGTCCGACTGAATCCGAACGATCCCGATTACCGCCGCAACCTCGACCAAAGCACAAGACAGCCTTGATCGCTGTTACGAGCCGGCCGTGTTGATCATGAAGTCAATCACCCGCTGACTGACGCCGCTGTCCTTGAGGTCAATGATCTCCGCCGTTGTCAGCCGGAACACCGACCGGGTGTTCTTGATCTGGCTGATGATGACCTCGTCGCTGACTTCTGCTTTCGCCAACGCTTTCACGTCAGCCACGCCCAACCGTTTCTCTGTTGCTGGCGGCGCCGAGGAAACCACCGGTGGCGCAGGTGGAGGAGGCGGAGGAACGTAGTACACCGGTCGCGGCGCATAGTAATACACCGGTGGCGGACAGTAATAAGTCGAGTACCCGATGCCCCAACCCCCATGATGCCGGTGGCCGCCGCCGTAACCGAACCCGAACGACACATAGCTTCCCGCTGACGCGCTCACCGCCATCGCGCCGACTAGCGCGGCGCCAACCAAAATCTTTGTCATCGTCTTCATCTTTATGTTCTCCTTCTGGTTGCTTCGACGAGACAATAAACCCGGTATTCAATAAATGCAAGTGAACACTTACAACTTGTAACCAATCCGACGCAACAGACCTTTCCGCCACTGAATTTCAACCTCGTCCTCGATCCCTTTGCTGCGCAACCCGTCCACCACGCCAAGGACGCCTCGCCCCTGCTCTGTCTCCGCAAGAACGACCTCCGTCGGATTCGCGGTCGCGCAGAAGATGCGGCAAACCTCCGGCACCGCCTTGATCGCGTTCAACACATTCACCGGATAAAAGCCATCCCCAAGAAACACGATGAAGGTGTGTCCGGCGGACAGGGCACTGGCGTTTTTCTTCGCGAGTTCAATCATCACCGGGTCCGTGCCAGACCAGCGCACGAGACATTTGCCAGACGCTTCGCAGAACGCGACGCCGAACTTGATGCCGGGCACGGTGTTGACCAGCGCCTCGTGAATGTCCTCGACTGACTTGATGAAGTGAGTCTGGCCGAGAATGAAGTTGGTATTCTCCGGTTTTTCGATCTTGACGGTGACTAGTTGCATGGCTGGTTCCTCCGAGGCGCAAGAATAGCAAATCTCTTTCGCAGTGTCATGTTCCGTCTTCTCACACGGTGCCCGACGGGGTAGAGTGTGTGTATGTTGCAACGCATATTCTTTCTGTTTGGCCTCGCGGCGATGGGAGCCGAGGCAAGTTCGGTGGATTTCCGATATTCGCCGCCAGAGTGGCAGGCGGCGATTTGCCTGCCGGATGATCCTTGGAAGTCGCTCGTGGATAAAAGCGGCGCGTTGCTCTACCACTACCGCACGGGCGGACGTGAATTCGGCACGTGGGTCTCAGTGGAAGTCGCCAGCAACGCTGTCTGGCAGAAACAGGAATTGGTTTCGCCGCGCGTGCCCATTGTGCGAACGTTCCGCTCGGCAGGCGACTTGGAGATCGTCGAGGAAGCGTTCGCTGTCACCGATCTGCGTCAACCACCGCCGCCGCCTGTCACATTGCGACGTCTCGACAGCGGCGGTGTGCAACGAAACTGGGCCAAGCCACCAGCCAAGCTCGACCCATCGCTCAAGCACATCGCCATCGGCAAAGGCATCCAATTCGAGTTCGCCGTACCGGCGGGCGAGTCGCGCCGAGTCGCCTTTGTGCTGTGTGAAGGTTGGTGGAGCGAAACCGGCAAGCGTGTTCAACTGCTCCGGGTGGAAGGCGCGGAGCCGAAGACCGTGGACACCGTGGCCGACATCGGCAAAAACAAGGCGGCGGCGTTCTGGTTCGACGCGAAGGATGCCAACGGCGACGGAAACATCGGCATCGAAGTCGCGTCGCAAGGAACGGACAAATACACCATCCTTAATGGACTCTGGGTTTTCGCCGCTGACCAGAAACCGGACAGCGAGGCGCTGTTGACCGGCAAATTGAAACCGCTCGCCCGCCTGAGTGACGCCAAGCCCCACGGCCCGGCACGCAACGACTTGATTCTCGTCCATGTTACGAATAAAGACACCGCGCCGCGGACAGTCCAGCCGAGGTTGATCGTGGACACGAAGCTGGGCGTTCAGTTCGACGACCAACGGATTGTAATCAACAAACATGAGACAATCACGCCATCGTTGAAAATTACCGGAACCGAACGGAGCGCTGCCGTCCCGGCGGCATCGGGTGGGACTTCGACCGCCGGGACGACGGCGTCCCTTGAACGGCTGATTCTGCCACCGGGAAAGACCGCGACGTTTTTCGTTCTCTACAGCGGTGGCGGAGCGATTGTGTTGGAGCCGCGCACCGTTGAGCAGGCGCTGGCGTGCCGCGAGCGCGCGGTGGCGTTTTGGGAGAACGCGCCGTTGCCGTTCGGACGCGTGCAGGTGCCGGACGCGGGCATTCAAGCGCTGTTGGATTCCTCCATCCGCAACATCTGGCAGGCACGCGAAATCAAGAAAGGGTTGCCGGCGTTTCAAGTCGGGCCGACGTGTTACCGCGGGCTGTGGATTGTGGACGGCGCGTTCATTCTCGAATCGGCTGCGATTCTTGGTGCAGGTGATCAGGCGAGGGCGGGCGTCGCATACGAGTTGTCGAAACAAGAACCGACCGGCGCATTTGAGGTGCTGAGACCGGAGTTTTACAAGGAGAACGGTATTGTTCTTTGGACGTGTGTCCGTCACGCGCAACTGACCCAGGACAAAGCGTGGCTCGAATCGGTCTGGCCGAAGTTGGAAGCCGCCGCCGGCTTCATCAAGGTGCTCCGCCAACAAAGCCGGGAAAACGACACGCCGCTCGACGACGGTTTGAATCCGCCCGGCGAGATTGACGGCGGCCTGTCGGGACACCGCACCGGCTTCAAGCAACCGGAGTTCTCGAACGTCCACTGGAATTTGCTTGGCCTGCGCGCGTTCGTCCAAGCCGCACGCTTGCTCGGCAAGAACGACGTCGCCGCGCGTTGGCAAAAGGAATACGACGACCTCTACGCGACCTTCCGCAAAGCCGCGGCGCGCGACACCCGCACGGACGACAAAGGCAACCGTTACGTCCCGATTTTCATGGCCAACGCCGGCGACGAACTTCCCCAGCGCGCGCAATGGACCTTCTGCCACGCGGTTTATCCCGGCCAGATTTTCGCGAAGACCGATCCGCTTGTGGCCAGCACGCTCGCGATGCTCGAAGCGACCGAACGCGAAGGCATGGTCTATGGCACCGGCTGGGACGCGACCGGCATCTGGAATTACTTCGCGTCGTTCTACGGCCACGCCTGGCTCTGGCAGGGCAACGGACGGAAGGCCGCGCAAATCCTCTACGCCTACGCCAACCACGCCGCGCCCGTGCTCGACTGGCGCGAAGAACAATCGTTACAAGGCGAGAAATACAAGAAAGTCGGCGACATGCCGCACAACTGGGCCAGCGCCGAGTTCATCCGTCTCACCGTCCACCTGCGCGCGTTCGATCGCGGCGACGAGATGCACATGCACCTCCTGATTGCCATGCGGAGCGATGGG
>CAZNOK010000219.1:0-8708 GCA_964574605.1 uncultured Verrucomicrobiota bacterium | reverse complement strand
ACCTCGCGCTGTTCAAGATCACCGATGACATTGAAGAGGCATGCGAGGAGATCGCGCACTTCTACCGGAACTACCACTCCAGCCGCTACGTCAAAGACCAACTCGTCTTGCGCGTGAAACATCCCGTCACCGAGAGTCTGCTGCAAACGCTCAACGACCGTTTCGCCGGCATCTGTGTCAATGGCGGTGCGTTCGTTGCGTTGGGACCGCTGCCCGAGGAGGAGAACGAACCCGAGACCGCATTGCTTCCTCGCGTTGTCTTTCCATTCAACCGCACCAGTTATGGCCGTCTCCGCGCCCTGATTGACGTTGTCAATCAACACTGACGCCCTTTTACCCCGCAGCCATTGCGGCGAGTAAAGTTCAGAGGTTCACGGTTCACGGTTGACGGTTCGGCCAACCAAGAACCTCGGAACCTTTGAACGTTGAACCTCCGCCCCGCGCATCCAGCCGTCATAGACTCGGCGCAATTGGGGCGGCGGCACACCGATGGCCGCAAGTGCGTTTAGCCACGCGTCCACCAGCGCCGCCTTCACGGGTCGTGCGTGTTCCAGCGATGCGCGCTCGCAACGAGTCCTTCGCGGATGAATGTCAGCCGTCCGACGTTGCGCAATCGCCGCGCGATGTCCGCGGACAAATCGTCGGAGCCGCCATCCGCGACGATCAATTCGATGTCGGGCTGGTCGGCCCGTTGACGCAGCGTGACGGGCAGTTGGGCCTGATCATTCAAGGTCGGGACGATGACGCTAATCAGCATACGACGGATTGCTACCACAACTTTACTGCTTGTGCTATCTTCGCGGCATGGAACGCAAAGTTGGCATTGTGGTGTTCGCGCACGGCTCGCGGCGCGCGGAAGGAAACGAGACGATGTTGCGGTTTGTCGCCAAGTTGCGCGAACGGTTTGGCCACGAACGGATCGAGCCGGCGTTCATGGAACGGGGCGAACCGTCCATCCCGGACGCCGTCGGGCGGCTGGTGACACGCGGCTGCAACTACATCTACGGTTTCGCGCTGTTTCTTGTTCCGGGTTCACACTTGCGCGACGACATCCCGCGTCAGTTTGAGGATGCAGTACGGAATCATCCCGGCGTGACCTTCGAGATCAGTCCTCCATTGCTGGAGAATCCTGCGATGCTCGAGGTTGTAACCCGCTGCCTTCAGTGGGTCTCGATGTAACGATTTAGCTTTCATATTCCTACTTGCCTCCGGGAGCGGGAGTCTGCTACTTTCCGCGTCGGAATCAAGAAAGAGTTAGATAACGCAGACTGGTTCCCTATCCGCCACGCGGATACACCTGTTCAAAAGCATTTCTAATTCCGAAAGGCGGGAACATGTTTCCCGCCTTTCTTTTTTGTAATCACTGATGCCCTATTTCCTTCCCCAGTTCGGCGAATTGTGGGTTCTCAAAGGACATTTTTGTGCACACGTTTTGCAATTGTTGACAGTCAAATCGGGGGAGATTGCAGCCCAATCGGATTTCTAATCACCCAGCCGGACCCCACTTGTGGCTGGCATAGCCGGCGCTTTCGTTGCCTGCTATGGCGGCAATGGAACCGAGATACGATGACCCCCAGCGGCTTGGTGTTGTACGACGAGGGTTGGGCGCAGCGTGAAAGCCGAGTCCGACGGAACCGAAACGAAGTGGGAGCCGAGTCAGACGGGACGCCGATGTCGTTTTCGGCAAACGACGCTGCCGTGTGCGCCAAGCCGAGTCCGCGAGACGTGCCCGTGATGTTCCGGGCGCAACTGATACGCCGCCGTCGTATGTGGCAACTCCCGTGAACGTGCGGCGCGCTCGGCGAGCGCGCCCTACCACATGCGCCCGCATCCACGCGTTTTCTTGACGCTGGTTTTGCGTCGTGTATACATGGGGCTGACTTGAGTCGCTGAACAGAGCAAGGGTGTGGTGTGCATTCAATTACTGTTGGACTAAGCTCAAAACAATCGCCGGCTTCGTCACAAGGACACAAGCGATCAGAAGCCTCTCATTGTGCCTGCCCCACGGTCGGCATCGTGTTGCCGGCGTACAATGAGGCGGCGGCTTTGGAAGCCAACCTGTCGGAACTCTGGGAGTACTTGTCGCGGCTGACGGAACGCTATCGGTGGAATCTGGTGGTTGTGAACGACGGCAGCACCGACTCCACCGGCGCGCTCGCGGAGAACTTCGCCGCTGGCAAACCCGATGTCCGCGTCATTCACCACGACGCGAATCGCGGGCTGAGCGAGGCGTTGCGGACCGCGTTTACCGCGCTGAACGATGACTTCGTCATCACGCTCGATGCGGACCTGAGTTACGCCCCGTCGCACATCGAGCGGATGCTGACAGCCGCCGAACAAACCGGCGCTGAGATCGTGCTGGCGTCGCCGTACATGCCCGGCGGAAGAGTCTCCAACGTGCCGTTGGCGCGGCATGCGCTGAGTCGTCTTGCCAATGTGTATCTGGCGGGCAGACTGGGCGGCCGGTTGCACACGTTCACCGCCGTGGCGCGGGTATACCGTCGCGATGCGCTGACGTTGCCGGTTTCCGGTGACGTCAACTTTCAGGTGTTGGCCGAAGCGTTGCGCCGCGGGGCCAAGATCGTGGAGGTTCCCGCGCACCTTCACTGGCGGAGCCGGTCGCGGCGGACTTCGCCGGCGCGAATCGGACACAGAATCGGCGAAGTCTTGCGATTCGGAAAGCAACTCTCCCATGCCTAAACTTCCCTCAGACCAGGACGCATCGGGCCGAACGCTCGGACAGGAGGAACTCGACGCGCTCGCGGCAGTCATTCGCAGCGGCACGTTGTTCAGCGTCAAGGGACAGACCGTCAAAACCTTCGAGCGCGGCTTCGCGTCGTGGCTGGGCGTCAAACACGCCATCGCCTGTTCGTCCGGTTCCGCGGCGATCCACGCGGCCATCTGCGCCATTGACCCGGAACCGGGCGAGGAGATTGTCACGACAGCCATCACGGACATGGGGGCGTTGACGCCGGTTCTTTATCAAGGCGCGATCCCAGTGTTTGCCGACGTTGATCCCCGAACGTGTAATGTGACGGCGGACACGATTCGTCCATGCCTGAGCGAACGCACCCGAGCGATTGTCGTCACGCACCTGTTCGGCAACCCGTGCGACATGGGGCCGATTCTCGCGCTGGCCGCCGAGCGCAACTTGCCGGTCATCGAGGACGCGGCGCAGGCGCTTGGCGCGCGTTGGCGAAACCATCGCGCGGGCAGCATCGGCGCCATCGGCTGTTTCAGTTTTCAGCAAGGCAAACACATCACCACCGGCGAGGGCGGCATCGTCGTGACCAACGATGACCAACTCGCCCGACGGATGTTCCTCTTCGTGAATAAAGCGTGGGGTTACGGCGACAAGACGCCGGACCATTATTTCCTCGCGTTGAACTGCCGGATGAGCGAGTTGCAGGGCGCGGTGGCCGCCGCGCAACTGCCGAAGCTCAACGACATCGTCTGCCGGCGGATTGAGATGGCGGCGTTGTTGACGGAACAGGTTCGCGATGTGCCGGGAATCTTGCCGCCGTTGTGCGCGGCGGACGCGGTGCACTCGTATTGGCGATATTGTCTGCGCGTCGCTGATGGCAATGCGGTTGGTTTGGCCAAGGCACTGGAACCGATGGGCATTGCTTCTGCGCCGCGCTACATCCGCAAGCCGGCGTTCCAGTGCGCGGTGTTCGCGTCGCGGCGGACGTTTGGCAAAAGCCAGTTTCCGTTCACGTTGGCGCGGCCGGAAGCGGTGGACTACGATCCCGCCTGTTTCCCCGGCACATTCGCGGCGCTCGATGCTGCGTTGGTGTTGCCGTGGAACGAGCGATACACCGCGGAACACGTCGCGCACATCGCGCAAGCCATTCGGGAGGCCGCCCGGTGCGCACAAGGAAAATGAAGATCGGTCTGGTCGGCGCGGGCCGCATCGCGCAGACTTACGCCGAGGCTCTCCAACGAAGTGCAACCGCCTGCCTGCACGCCGTCGCCGATGTGCGACGGGAAGCGGCCAATGCGATTGGGGAGAGTTTCCGGTGCCGGGCGTTTGATTCGCATCTGGCTCTGGCGCGGGAAGGCGGTGTCGAGGCGGTTGTTGTCTGCACGCCGCCAGCAACGCATCCGGAAATATGCGCCGACCTTGCCAAGCAGGGATTGCACGTGCTCTGCGAGAAACCGTTCAGTATCCGTCGCGAACAGGCGCGCACGATGATCGGTGCGGCGCGCAAAGCGGGCGTGTTGATTACGATGGCGTCGAAGTTCCGTTTCGTGCCGGAAGTGGCGCACGCACGGAGCTTGGTTGCGTCAGGAGTCGTCGGCGAGGTGTTACTGTTCGAGAATGCGTTTACGGCGAAGGTGGACATGTCGCGCCGCTGGAACAGCGACCGGCGCATCAGTGGTGGCGGCGTGCTCATTGACAACGGGACACACTCGGTGGACATCGCGCGGTATTTTCTGGGACCGTTGAGCGAAGTGTCGGTGGTCGAGGCGCCGGGCGTGCATGGCTTGCGCGTGGAGGAGACGGTTCTCGTCCACGTCCGCAACCAGCGCGGGGTGCTTGGCAGCATTGATCTGTCGTGGAGCCTCAATAAGGAGCAGGACACCTACATCAGCGTCTATGGATTGGAGGGAACGCTGAAGATCGGCTGGAAACAATCCTGTTATCGCCGCGCCACGGACAAGTCATGGGAAGTCTTTGGCAGCGGCTACGACAAGGCGCGGGCGTTCGGCAACCAGATTGACAACTTCGCGCGCGCGATTCGCGGCGAGGAGGAGTTGCTGGTGACGCCGGAGGATGCTTTGGCTTCCGTGACGGTCATCGAGACTGCCTACCGTGCGATGCGGCACGGGAAATGGACGGCCATCCCCGGCGAAAAGAAAGGCGACCGATGAACTACTTCGTGCACCCGACTGCGTTGATCGAAGGTGGTGTACAGATCGGGAAAGACAGCCAGATTTGGGACAACGTCCACATCCGACGCAACGCGCGCATCGGCGAGCAGTGCATCATCGGCGACAAAACCCACATCGCCTACGAAGTCCAGATCGGCAACCGCGTCAAGATCGGCGCGTTCGTGAACATCTGTCCCGGTGTTGTCATCGAGGACGGCGTCATGGTCGCCATGAGCGTTGCGTTCACCAACGAACTTTTCCCGCGCGCCACGACGGTGGACCTGAAACAATTGCGTCCTTCGTCTCCCACCGACCGGACGCTTTCAACGCGCGTGCGGGAAGGCGCCACCATCGGCGGCAACGCGACCCTGCGCGGCGGCATCACCATCGGACGCTGGGCGATGATCGGGATGGGATCGGTTGTGACGCATTCGGTCGAGGATTTTCATTTAGTCACCGGAGCCCCCGCGCGTCCTGCCGGCGTCGTTTGCCGTTGCGGCGACTTGGTGATGCGCGGTATCTCTGATGCCGGGAACGTCGCCTGCCGCGCGTGCGGTCTCCGCTACGCCGTGCGCGCCGGCAAGGTCATCGAACTGAATCCACCACGGTAACACCATGCGTTTTGCGGTCCTCACGCGCCAGAACAGCCGGTTCGGATTGGAGTTGCTCCGAAAACTCAGGGAACGTGGTCTTGCACCTGTCGCGATCGGAGTCGAGCGCGTCACATGGCGTGCCCGTTGGCGGATGGCGCGGCTGTTGGCGCGCAAGACCAGTTGGGGAAATGCCATCTGGCACAACGTCCGGATATGGTCCGGTCTCTTGCGGCGACAGCCGACGCCTCCGTATGGAAAGTGGGCGCCGCAGGTTCTGACCACCGCCGACAGGAACGGGCCGGAGATGGAACGGTTTCTTGCCGGTCTCGACTTGGATTTGTTGGTCTTGGGACAATCCGGAATCATCCGCCGTCCGCTGCTGAAGCTGCCAAGAATCGGAACACTCAACGCGCATCCGGGGTTGCTGCCGGCGTTTCGTGGCGTGGATGTGGTGCGGTGGTCGCTCTGGAAACGCCAGCCCGTGGGCGCGACGCTGCATTTCGTGGACGAAGGCATTGACACCGGCGACATCATCCGCTCGCAACAAGTGCCAGTTCATGCGGATGACACAATCGAGGCTGTCGAGAAACGGGTCGAGGAGTTGTCGTTGAACATGCTGGCAGAATGCGTGGCCCGCATCGCCGGCGATGAGGCGCAACCGCGCACGCCGCAGAATCGCGCTGACGGCGACCAATATTTTTTGATGCCGCCTTGGATCGCGTGGCGACTGAAACAGGAATGGAAGAAGAGGAGAGAGAGCGTGTGGCAGCAGGATTGGGAAGGATTGACAGGCCCGGAACAGCTTGTGCGTGTTCAGTCCCGACTCTGCGCGCTGAATCTTCTGCGTTGGTTGTCGCCGCCCGCTTCGACTCGCGTCCTCGATTTCGGTTGTGGGCACGGCTATGTCGCGCAAGAGTTGTCGCCGCATGTCGCCCGCATCACACTCTGGGATCCATCGCCTGTGATGCGCCAACGCGCCGTGTCGGCATGTCCCAATGCCGAGATGCTGGAGGGAAGCGATCTCGGCGACCGCCGGTTCGACCTGATTTTGGTGAACAGCGTGGTCCAGTATTTTCAACCGGATGAACTGCGCGCCCGGTTGGATCATTGGCGGAGGCACCTTGCGGCAGGGGGGCGCGTCGTGTTGTCAGACTTGATTCCCCCGTCTAACCCCTTCCTCAAGGATGTGTGGGATTTGGCGCGATTGGCCATTCGCGAACATCTCTTCCTCCGTCTTCTTTGCTACGTGGTCCGGTATCCCTTTCAATACTTTCGCACTCGGCGCAGCCAGCCGCTTCTTCGTGTGACTCCCCGGCAAATCACGCGGATGGCTGAAGCTGCCGGGTTGCGGGCAGTTCTTGCTCCCCACAACCTGACACACTTCCGAAGTCGTTTCACAGTCCTGCTCACGGATGCAACTTCGCCATGAGCAAGTCCCAAAACTGGGGAATCATTGGCGGCGGCATCCTCGGCATGACACTGGCGCACCGGCTCGCGCGGGCGGGGCAGCGCGTGACGTTGTTCGAGGCCAATGACCAACTCGGCGGACTGGCGCGGCCTTCCAATGTCGGGCCGGTGACGTGCGACCGCTATTATCACGTTATCCTGCAATCCGACACCGCGCTCCGTGCGCTGTTGCGCGAGATGGGACTCGAAGAGCAAATCCAGTGGAAAACGACGCGCACCGGCTTTTTCGTGGACGGTCAACTCCACTCGCTATCGAACACGGCGGAGTTCCTCCGATTCCCGCCGTTGTCGCTGCTGTCGAAGCTCCGACTTGCCGCAACGATCTTCCGTGCCTCGCGCATCCGCGACGGACGCGACTTGGAGCAAGTGCCCGTGTTGGAGTGGCTCTCGAAATGGTCCGGACGCGAAGCGACGCAACGAATCTGGCTGCCGCTGCTCCGTGCGAAACTCGGCGAGAACTGGCGCGACACATCGGCAGCGTTCATCTGGGCGAGCATTGCCCGCATGTACGCCGCTCGACGGACCGGCGAGAAAACGGAAGTGTTCGGTCGTTTGCCCGGCGGCTGCGGACAATTGCTGGCGCGATTTGCCGAGGTGCTGGAAGGCGAAGGCGTGACGGTGTGCACGAAACATCGCGCTGTTTCTGTTGACCGAACGCTCACGGTGCGTTTTGAAGGCGGACAATCGTGCCAAGCCGATCGTGTTGTCATCACCGCCCCGCCCCCGGTGGTGCCGGAACTTTGCCGGAACTTGGCGGCAGATGAGCGAGAACGTCTTCTCGGCCTGAGGTATCAGGGAATTGTTTGCGTCACGTTGTTGTTATCGGAACCGCTCGCCGGTTTTTACGTGACGAACATCGCCGATGACGGGCTTCCTTTCACGGGAGTGATTGAAATGTCGGAGTTGGCTGGTCACAATCTCGTGTATCTGCCCAAGTATGTGTCCACCGACGATCCGTTGTGGGTGCAGAGCGACGAGCAGATTCGCCACACGTTCGTCGAGGCGCTCGGCAGAGTCCACCCGTCATTCCGTCCGGAACACGTGCAAGCGGCCAATGTCGTCCGAGACCGTCACGTGATGGCGATTCCCACTCTTGGGTATTCCGTGCGACTTCCTTCCGTGAGCACGTCGGTTCCCGGTCTGCACGTCCTCAACTCCGCTCACATCCTCAATGGGACAGCAAACGTCAACGAAACCGTCCGGTTGGCCAACAGCACCGTGTTGGGAGGTGTCGCGTGAACTCCGCCACGTTGTCAGTGGACCTCGACAACTTGTGGGCGTACATGAAGACTCACGCCGATCCGGGCTGGGGATCGCTGCCGTCGTTTCTCGACGTGGTCATCCCGCGCGCGCTACAAGTTCTTCGCGAGCCGGCCACGTTTTTTGTCGTCGGACAGGACGCCGCGCAGCCATCGAACCGTCCGCTGTTGGCGGCGATTGCCGATGCCGGACACGAATTGGGCAACCACTCTTTTTCGCACGAGCCGTGGCGGCGCAACGAGCTTGAAGGCGAGATCATCCGAACAGAAGAAGCCATCCAACAGGCAACAGGACGAAAACCTGTTGGGTTCCGTGGGGCAGGACATGCGTTGACGAACGGGGCGCTCGAACTCCTTGTCCGTCGCGGTTACGAATACGATGCGTCGACGTGGCCGACGTTCTACATGCCCGTCGCGCGCTTCATCTATTTCCGTTCCCAGACATTCACCGCGGAACAACGCCGGCAACGCCGGCGCGCCGATCTCTTCTAGCGTCAGGAGAACCTGGTCGCGC
>CAZNOK010000218.1:0-8746 GCA_964574605.1 uncultured Verrucomicrobiota bacterium | reverse complement strand
CGCCCTCCACGGTCAATACTTCCCCCGCTACCCGAGGGGTCACGATCTACCTGTCCATCCCTGAAATCGCGGAACTTTTTTGCCGGGCTCGAGTTGAATAACAGCGACAGACAAAGCGTATCAGAAACTGGAGACGGCATGACCACCACACTGAAAAAGCCCGCCACGACGCGCGATTTTCGAGTGTTGATCGCTGACGACAGCGAAAGCGATCGCGAATTGGCCGCCGCGCACCTCGATACGCGCTGGCCAGTCGAGCGCGCCGCCGACGGCCTCGAAGCGATCCACAAACTGCGCGAGGGAAACTTCAGCGCGCTGATTCTTGATTGGGAAATGCCGCGCATGGGCGGCGCCGAAGTCCTGCGCCACATCCGCAGGAGCGACGCGCGAATCGCCGTCGTCATCACTTCGGGCCTTGACCGCGACAAGATCAAGGAAAACATTGAGGAGCACGCCGCCGTTTACCTGAACAAGAACGAGATGTCGGCGAACACTCTTCAATATGCCATCCATCTTGCCGTGCACCTGCTCGGCGAATGAACTTCCTCGCCTGCATCTGCGCCGGCACGCTGGTTTTCACGGCAACCGCCTTTGCCGGCGCGCCGTGCTTTGCCATCAAGGTTGTGGACGACCAGACGGGACGCGGCGTCCCGCTCGTCGAACTGAAAACCATCAACAACATTTTATTTTTCACCGACAGCAATGGCCTCATCGCCTTCGACGAGCCGGGCTTGATGAATCAAGAAGTCTTCTTCTACGTCCGCAGCCACGGCTACGCATACCGCAAGGACGGTTTCGGCTACGCGGGCGCGCGTCTTCAAGTCAAACACGGCGGCAGCGCCGAAATCAAACTCAAACGCCTCAACATCGCCGAACGCCTGTACCGCGTCACTGGCGGAGGCATTTACCGCGACACCGTCCTGCTCGGCCAGAAACCGCCGCTGCGCGAGCCGTTGTTGAACGGGCAAGTGCTCGGACAAGACTCCGTGCAGGTCGCGCCGTATCGCGGCAAACTCTACTGGTTCTGGGGCGACACCAACCGCCCCAACTATCCGCTCGGCCAATTCCAAATGTCCGGCGCGACCTCCGAACTGCCTGGCCTCGACCCGAGTATCGGCGTGGACCTGACGTATTTCGCGAACGCCGATGGCTTCAGCAAGAAGATGGCGCCGTTCAAAGAGCCGGGGCCGCTCTGGATTGATGGCATCCTGACGGTACCGGACGAAACAGGACGGGAACGGCTCGTCGGGCACTACTCGCGGATGAAAGACCTCGGCACCGTGCTCGAACACGGCCTTGTCATCTTCAACGACGAGACCCAACAATTCGACAAGGTCATGCAGTTTGACCTGAAACTCAAACGTCACAACCCGCTCGGCCACCCGATCCGCGTCAAGGACGACTTCTATTTCTGCGAGCCATACGCCTTGGTGCGCGTGAAAGCCACACTCGCTGCCCTCAAGAACCAAGCCAGCTACGAAGAACTTCCCACGCCGGCGTCGCCGAAGGACGTTGACACCAAGAAGCCAGTCAAACTCCACGCTGGTTCAATCAACTGGAACGCCTATCGCAAGAAATGGGTCCTCATCGCCGTCGAGCAAGGCGGCAAATCGTCGTTCCTCGGCGAAGTCTGGTATTCCGAGTCCGACAACGTCACCGGCCCGTGGCGTTGGGCAAAGAAAATTCTCACACACGACCGCTACACCTTCTACAACCCAGCGCATCACGCCTTCTTCGATCACGATGGCGGGCGCATCATCTATTTTGAAGGCACCTACGCCGAAACATTCTCCGGCAACCCGTCGCCGACACCGCGCTACGACTACAACCAAATCATGTACCGTCTCGACCTGTCGGATTCGCGGTTGCGTCTGCCACAACCTTGACGCCGTGATGGTCACTCACTACACTCCGCGCCGACAATAGGAACCAATATGAAACGTTTACTTGTTCTCGCCGTCATCGCGTTGTCCGCAGCCACTGCTTTCTGCGCCAATGCCGGCAAACGTGTTGTCGTGGTCTGGTCGGAGGGCACCGCGCCGAAAGACGTTTATCCCAACGACATCAACGGGGCCGTCGCCGAAGGTCTCGCCTGCCTCAAGGGCTGGGAGGTCGTGAAGGCCGGCATTGACGATCCGAGCCAAGGGATTAGCGACGCGCTGTTAAACCGTTGCGATGTGCTCGTCTGGTGGGGACACAAGAAACACAAATTTGTCGAGGACGCGCTCGTGGACAAGATCGTCAAGCGCGTCAAGGACGGTGGCATGGGATTCATCAGCCTTCACTCCGCCCACTTTGCCAAGCCCAACATCGCGTTGATGAGCCTGTCGGAAACCAAGAAAGAACTCCTCGACAAAGTTCGTCCCCAAGGCCGCGTCGCCGCATGGGGCGGTTACAAGGGCGACTCCGTCACCTTGAAGATTTTCGTCAAGGACCCGAAGCATCCCATGGCCAAGGGCGTCAGAGATTTCACCATCGCCCACACCGAACGCTACAGCGATCCGTACGCCGTGCCGACGCCGCAATCGGTTGTGTTTGAAGGCGACGCCAAGCTGAAGGACGACTCCATTGACCACTCACAGGTCGGGTTATCTTGGCAAATCGGCAAGGGCAAGATGTTCTACTTCCAGGCCGGCCACGAGACCAACCCGGTTTTCTACGACGCCAACGTCCGCACGATCATGGCCAACGCTGTCCTCTGGGCCGCGCCGAAGAAGTAATCGGTTTGAAGTTGCCGGTGACAACATCCAGCACGCAGTTCCACTGCGCGCGGTGTTGGGTCCGTCTAATTGCATTGACTGGCAGCGACGGAATTTGATAATCACACGCTGTGAGGTTGGTCCAACATCTCTTGGTCGTCCTGCTGGCTGCGCAGCTTACGGGAATCTCGTGGCTGGGACTGCTCGCCATTTCCAAGGCGCGTCAGACGTATCGGAACGTCGAGCAAAGCGGCCTCGCCATCGCGCTCAAGCGAATCCCGAAGGGCAAAGGCAACTGCGCGATGTGCAAGAAAGTCCGCCTCGCCAGAGCGCAGCAAACCCGACAACAGCACGTGGCGACGCAAGCAGGATGCGGTTTGCCCGGATTCTCGCCGGCATTGTTGCCCGGCGATTTGTTTGTGCTCCCGTCTCTGGATAACAACAGTGAGTTCGTCGCAGCATCGCCTGTCTGGCACGCGCTCGAACACAGCCCGCCCACGCCGCCTCCGCGCGCGTAATCTCCTCCAATTCCATGCGGGACGCAGTCTCGTAACTGCGCTCCCATGCCACTCTAAACCCATAACCATTTTGAGGAGATTTTATGAATCGTCGTTTGTCACAATCAAGTCGCACCATTTGTCTGGCAGCGCTGTTGGCGCCTCTTTTCGCCGGGGCCGCTTCGCCGCCGACCAACCAAACCACCCGGCTGCCGGAAGTTGTGGTCACCGGCAACTATCAACCCGTTGAACTCGGCGAGAAACCAGTGTTCACCGCATTGCCGCCCCGCGACCTGCAAGCGCGTCCATTGACCGAGTCGCCGGGACTGGACACGGCCACCAGCGTCATCGGCCAAAACGAAATCCGCTGGTACAATTCACCGGCATTGACCGAGACCATGCAATACGTGCCCGGCGCGTGGCTCGAAACTCGTGGTCGCAAGGAAAAACAACTCTTCTCGCTACGCGGCCAGCGGTATCCGTATCCGGATTTTCTGATTGATGGCGCGTGGTTTCGCGCGTTCACGGAGACGGCGTATCATTTCAGTTCCGCCAACCTCGGCCAAATCCAGTTGTTGCGGTCGAGCGCCGGGATGTTGTTGACGCCCGAGGGGCTGGCCGGGACAGTCAATCTGCAGCCGCGCACGTACACCGCGCCCGAATTGCAGCTTGACGCCTCGCTCGGCACGCACCTGTACACGCGCGACCACGTCAACTACGGCGACGGCGGCGAGCGGTTCGGCTATTCACTCGGCGCGGGCTATTACCACACCGATGGCCCCGAGAATCGCAACTCCGAGGAGAACGTCGGGGATTGGTTCGCCCGCGTGCAGGGCAAACCGACCGACAACATCACGCTCAGCCTGACGGCGTTTGCGTTGTATGGCAACCGCGAACTGGAAACCGCGCTTCTGCCCGCCAGCAAAAGCACGCGCGACCAGGTCCAGGCATACGATCCGTTCAGCAACCACATTGTCATCGGCAAACTGCGACTCGAACCGACCGACTGGGCGGTCACCGAAATCATCGCCAACTTCGCCCATCGCGAATACACCTTCGAGCAAGCCGCGCCGTTACCGACCGACCGCCACATGGAGCGCGACTGGGAATACGGGTTGCGGGTGACGCAGAACCTCGAACTGTTCGAGGGCAACACGCTGCGCGCCAGCGGCCTGTTCAACCACTGGGAATGTCCCACGGGCAAACGCTTTTATTACCCGCGCGAGGCCGATCTTTGGACCTACATGGTCTCCGTCGTGGACGAACAGGTCATCGGCCCTTGGACACTCAATGCCGGTTATCGTCTGAGCCAAACGTACTACGATATATTCGGCGGCTACAACATCGAAGCCGCTGCCGGGAAGTTGAGCACGGTCGGCACCACCAATCAATGGGAAGACCCGCTCCACACCATCAGCGCCGGCGCGAACTACGCGCTGAACAAGAACTGGTCGTTGCTCGGCAACTTCACGTGGGGACACGTCGCCCCGCCGTTGTCGGCGTTGACCACCAACCTCACGCGCCCCAACATCGAGACGCGCTACAAACTCGACCTCGGCGTTCGCGCCGCGTGGCCCGCCTACGGCGAGGTGACGCTCACCGCATTCGGCGTCTATCAAGACGAGGCGTCCATTTACGCCAACGCCACCGTGAAAGACCCGACCGGCCAGCCGATGGCGCTCGTTCGCAATGGTCTCCAACGCAGTTACGGCCTCGAACTGGACACGCGCACCCGGCGATTCGATTGGGGCACGCAGTTGTTTTTCAACATCGTCGCCATGCAGACCGAACTGCACGACGCCGGCGCTTGGGGGCGCGACCGTGAAGTGCCGGAGATCATCCTAGGTGGTGGCTTCTCGCATTTGTGGCGCAACTTTGAGCTGACGTTCCTCGCCAAGCATGTGGGAAGTTACGAGAACGACCGGTTCCTGCCGACCGGCTCGGCTCCGATGGATCTGGCCGACTTTGTGAACCTCAGCGCCCGTCTCTCGTACTGGTTCGGGAAAGACCATCGCAGCAAGGTCTATTTCGGTGCCGACAACATGCTCGACCAGCGCTATTCCACCGTGAATGGATATCCCAACGATGGCTTGTTCGTGAACGGTGGCGTGTCGCTCGTGTTCTGATGAAAGGACAACCAATCATGAAACTGAACTCGATTCCCGCTATCGGGTTGTTGTTATTACTGTTCGTTGGTGGCTGCCAGTCCACGAACGCGCCGATGGGAAATGCGTTGGCGCCGGTGTACGCGCCGTTGGCGGAGCAGATCGTCCGCGACTTCCAACTCGCCAACCGCGAGGGACTGGCTCTCGACATCGGCGGCGGCCCCGGTACGCTCGTCGTCGAACTGGCCAAGCGCAGCCGCCTGTACTGGGTGGATGTGGACATCAACCGCAACAACCTGACGCCTGTGGCCGAACGGGCGAAAGAGGCCGGCGTCTTAGACCGCGTCGCATTTCTCGGCGCCGACGTGCAGGCGTTGCCGTTTCGCGACGGCGTAGCCGACGTGATTGTGTCGCGCGGATCGTATCCGTTCTGGGCGGACAAGAAACAGGGGTTCGCCGAAGTCTGGCGCGTGCTGAAACCGGGCGGTGTGGCATACATCGGGCGCGGGTTCTCGCGTGATCTGCCGTTGGATGTCGCCCGCTCGATCCGCAAGCAACAGGGCGACCGGATCAAGTACGACCGCTCTGAGCACGCGACGCTGCTGCAACGTATCATGACCGAGTTGAACATCCGCGACTACCGTTTGCACCAGCCCAACGCTCCCGGCGATAGCAGCGTAAACTACGGAATCTGGGTCGAGTTTCACAAACCGAAGGCTCAATAACACTACACGTACTGCCCAAGTGGTCATATAATGGCATGGTTTTAACGACAAACAGTTGACCCATGATCCTGACTCTCTTGGCAGCCGCGTACTTGGTCGTCGGCACCGGCCAGAGCAAGTGCTACGACAATCGTCGGGAAATTGATCCTCCCAAACCCGGCCAACCATTCTACGGCCAAGATGCCCAGCATCCCGGCCCCGCGCCAAGCTACAAGGACAACGGCAACGGCACCGTCACCGACCTCAACACCGGTTTGACTTGGGTGCGGGAACGCGGCTCGAAGATCGCGTGGGAAGCCGCCGTCGCCGGGGCGAAAACGTGCCGGGCCGGCGGACACACCGACTGGCGGATGCCGACGATCAAGGAATTATATTCGCTCATCAATTTCATGGGCGGCTTCGATTTCCACGGCGGCGCGGCGCGCTCGACGCCCTACCTCGACACGAAATTCTTCGGCTTCAAATACGGCGACGAATCGAAAGGCGAACGCGAGATTGATTGTCAGGACTGGAGCGCGACGGAATACATCCGCACCACGATGAACAACAACCCGACCGTGTTCGGCGTCAATTTCGCCGATGGCCGGATCAAAGGTTATCCGAAAACGACTCGTGGCGGCACGAAACTGCTCTACGTCCGTTACGTCCGCGGCAACCCGCGGTATGGCCAGAATGACTTCCACGACAACGCCGACGGCACCATCACCGATCGCGCTACCGGCCTTGTGTGGCAGAAGAACGATTCCGGCAAAGGCATGAATTGGGAACAAGCACTCGCTTACGCGGCAAGCCTCAAAGGCGGCTGGCGTTTGCCGAACGCAAAAGAACTCCAAAGCATCGTGGACTACACGCGCGTTCCCGCCATCCATCTCATCTTCCAATCGTCCACGCTGCCCGACGGCGAGCATCCGTTCTACTGGTCGAGCACCACTCATCTCGACGGCCCGCGCGACCGCCAAGGTGTCGCCGCCGTTTATGTCTGTTTCGGTCGTGCGCTAGGCTGGATGTCGTTCCCGCCCGGCGTCGGCCAACCGCGCCTGATGGACGTTCACGGTGCCGGCGCCCAACGCAGCGACCCGAAAACCGGCGACCCACGCGATTACCCGTACGGTCGCGGCCCGCAAGGTGATGTCATCCGCATCTACAACTACGTCAGATGTGTTCGGACAGCCGAATCTCAACCTGCAACCCGGTAGGCTGGCAGTTCCGCGCGGTCACGGTTCCTTGGCAGGCTTCGACGCAGGTCTTCACAATCGCCAAACCCAAACCGACGCCGCCGGTTTCTCGGCTACGTGATGTTTCGACGCGGAAGAACGGATCGAAGATTTGTTGCAAGTTCTCTTCCGGCACACCGGGACCGGAATCGGCGACGGTGAGGATGATGTGGCCGTTTTGCGGCTCGGCTCGGATGACAATCGGGCTCTCGCCGCCGTAGCGTAGCGCGTTGCGGACAAGGTTGGCCAGCGCGCGCGACAGCAAGCCGGGTTCGGCTGCGGCGGTCAGGTCTTCGGCGATTTCGAGTCGCACGCGTTCGCTCCCTTCGCGCGCCACGACGCTGCGAACCAAATCGGCAAGGCGGACGGGTTGCAGGACGATTTCCTTCTCGCGCAGACCGGCCTTGGAGAACGAGAGCAGTTCGTTCACCAGTTGCGACATCTGCTGGATTTCCTCGCGAATGTCTTCAACGTCGGCTCGTTGTTCCAGAATGCCGAGCGCCACCTGAATGCGGGCAATCGGCGAACAAAGCTCGTGCGCCACGTCACCAAGGAACCGTTTCTGGCCGGTGACGAAGCCGGCCAAACGGCCACTCATCCGGTTGATGGCCGCGCCGAGCCGTCCGAGTTCATCGCGGCGGGTTTCGTTGACGCGCACATGGAAATGTCCTTCGGCGACCTGTTCCGTGGCATTGGTCATCTGTGCAACGGAGCGAGTGATGCCGCGCACCAGCGGCAGCCAAAACAGGACGGAGAATACCAGCGCGCCGAGAGCAACCATGATCCACGGCCTGAAGTCCAGAAACAAGCCGCTGCCGCTGATCGAGTCCGACACCGCCAGCAACGTCACCGGCAGCGTGCGCGTTTTGCTTCCGTCCAACACCGGCACGCGGACGCCGACCCAGTAACGGACTGGATTGCTCATGCGCTCCATGAATTTCGGATAGCGTTCCTCACCGCGCGGTGGCCGTCGCTCGGCGACGACGTTGGCCACTTTGCGCGGCAACTCGACCGGTTCGCCCGCGAGTTGGTGGCCGTCCTGATGGAACAGATAGAACCGGACACGATAGGAATTGCTGAACCGTTTCAGGATGTCGTCCCACGAGGATCGTCCGCTGGCGTTGTTCAACTCGGTGGTGATGATTTCGCTGACGGCTTGGATGCGGTCGCCCGCACGGCCCATCATCAACGAATTCAGGCCAAGCCGGATTTGCGTGTGAAAGAACACGTACACCCCGACAGCCAGCAACGTCAGGTTCAGGAAGAACCAGAGCAGAATCTTGGCGGTCAGCGGGAAACGAAGGTTCATTCGGCGTCCGGGTTGATCAACATGTAGCCGGCGGCGCGCACCGTGCGGATGAACCGCGGCTCTTTCGGATCGTCGCCGAGTTTCTTGCGCAGGCAGGAGATGTGAACGTCAATGGAGCGATCGAACACCTCATAGCTGCGCTCGCGGATTTCTTCGAGCAACGCCTCGCGCGTCTTGACGCGGCCCGCCGCACGCGC
>CAZNOK010000217.1:0-8836 GCA_964574605.1 uncultured Verrucomicrobiota bacterium | reverse complement strand
GACCATTCCCGCCGTTCACATCGGCGGCTGGTTCGACATGTTCGCGCAGGGAACGATTGACGAATTTGTCGGTCGCCAACGCGACGGCGCGGCCGGCGCGCGCGGCGCGCAGAAACTCATCATGGGGCCGTGGACGCACGGCATCGGCAAGATGCCCGTCGGCGAGTTGACCTTCCCGAACGCGGACAAAGTGCCGGAGAAATACAGTTCCAGCCGCTGGTTTGATCATTACCTGCGCGGCAAAGACAACGGCGTCGAAAAGGAACCCGCCGTCGCCTACTACGTCATGGGCGACACCTCGACCACCGGCGCGCCGGGCAATGAATGGCGCTTCGCCAACGACTGGCCGGTGCCGGCAACCGACACATCGTTTTACTTCCAGCGCGACGGCAAACTCTCGACGGCGAAACCGACGACAGAATCCACCAGCGTCACGTACACATTTGATCCTGCCGATCCGTGCCCGACGCTCGGCGGCGGCAACCTCACCATTCCGCGCGGCGCGTTCAACCAGAATCCAATCGAGTCGCGCAAGGACGTTGTGCTGTTCACCACCGAGCCTCTGAGCAAACCAATCGAAGTCACCGGCCGCGTGAAGGCGAACATCTTCGTCGAATCATCGGCTGCCGACACCGACTTGTCGGTGCGATTGTGTGATGTTCATCCCGACGGCAAGAGCTACATGATGGCCGAAGGAATGTTGCGGTTGCGGCATCGGAACTCGTTCGAGAAGAATGAGCCGCTCACGCGCGGCAAAGTCGAGCAAGTCACTGTGGACTGCTGGTCCACGAGCATCATCTTCAACAAAGGCCACCGCATTCGCGTCACCGTCACATCGAGCAATTTTCCGCGTTTCGACGTGAATCCCGGCACCGGCAAAGTGTGGAGCGACGACGGCGAACGCGTCCGCCAGGCCAACCGGCTTTATTGCGACGCCACTCGCGCGTCCTGCATCATTCTACCGCGACTCAAGCCCTGAGCCGCGTGACCGGAACATTTCCGGAACATATACAGTCGCGCATTTGCGAGAAAATCTCGCGGCCACAATTTCAGCGTCATGTTCCGGAAATGTTCCGGCTGGACGGATCAACCGAATCGGCTACACCAAGCCCGCTCGCTTACATTCAGAAGCGAGTCTCGCTTGATCATCAGGTTTTCTTAAAACATCACAATTCGCCCAAACTTTTTTGAAGAATGGTTCAAGGATTTCCCAGATTGGCTTTCCATATTCCACGTCGCATTGCCATTCGATAACATCGCGGAGGGATCGTCCTCTATTGTAATTGTCATAGGAAGCGATTGAATAATTTTGGATTCCAACTAGGCCGGCCTCGATTCGTAGAGGGTGCGGAAGCTGTAGATGTTTTTGGGCGAAGGATAGGTAATTGTGAAGCCCTTTGGCAAAATACTGTTCGAGATAACTGCCCGCTATGTAATTGATAACCACAGGTGCTCCCACCGATTCACACAAAGCGACCTGATGCTCCGTATTCAGAAAACGTGCATCGGCACCCCAGATTTCACGACTCAAAAAAAGTTGCGTGAAATGAAATAACTTCTTATCAGGTGATTCATAAACAATCGCACCGAGAAGATTTCGACCGATGCTACATCCGCTTGTTCTCCCCAAGGGCTGAAGATTACCAGTCACGATCAAACTTCTTGCTTCAAGTTCTGTTTCAAGCGGCGGCACGGCAACTGTCGGATATAGCCGCAAGTACGCCGCGGCTCCGTCGGGCACCATAAAGGACTCCTTTGGGCCGTGCCAACTTTCAGGAATGTGAGTCCCTCCATCCTCAAAGAAGATTGCAGCGTTCTTCGTTGCCTTTCGCGGAATGAATTTCTCGACTTCAATCTGTGGCGCGATCGATTTTGATAGAACTAGACCGATAGCCTCGACCAGTTTCTTAACAAGCGCTTCAAATTCTTCTTCTTTATTCTCCAGAAATCGAATGCCTTCCAGTTGGTATTGGATCGGCCATCGTAGATGTCGCAGATCAAACGGAAGAGATTTCGTATCCGGTTTTCCATAAGCGGTATTCATAATCCCCACGATGCTCTTGTGCGTGTGGCATCGAAGTGCATATCCGTATTCAATAAGAACGTTCGGATTCGGAAACTGCCGAGGTTCACCGAGAAGATCCGTCAAACTGGTTTTGGATTCACCAACGAACGTGAGGTCGGCGACAAATACTGCGCAGTCCTGAATCTTCCGTAGAATTGTTTCGGTAATTGGAGGCGATCCGGAAACTCCCTTCGTATCTTTGTCGAGTTCCACCTTCGTATCCCGTAAAGCACTTTCAAGCTTTGCGTCGGAATGTAATCGGGACAAAGCCTCCTGAAGTGCCTTCTCAATAAAATCCCGATTCAGATCAGGCGGTGTGTCGCTCTGCCATGAATAAAACACTGTCAAACGTCTGGCCATAAGCCTAAGTATTTGCCTTATTCCGGTTTGGAAGCGAGCCTTTTTCTATGCGATGTGCGCTTACGGAAACCTAAAACTCGTTCATTCGGGAAGAGGCGCTGGAGACTCGTACGAAGCCATCGCGCTGCTCGCGCGCCTCGGCGGTTGAGTGGTAGGGACGGCTCGCCGAGCCGTCCGAATCCGAGATCCCGGCGGACGAGTCGGCGACTCGTCCCTACCTTCAAGCCGGAACATTTCCGGAACATGACGCGGGGTCAGAGTTGCGCACGACGAAGGCGTTTGGTAGGGTGCGCGTCCGCGAGTTCATGAAACCTGTCGGAAAACTTCAAGGGCTTGACCGCGCCGTCGGCATCGGCTCGGAGATGGTGGCGGCAACAGCCGTCGGCGCGGCCATCGGTTGGTGGCTGGACAAACGCACCGGCTGGTCGCCGTGGTTGCTGATTACGTTCTTCCTTCTTGGATCGGCGGCGGGTTTCTTCATGGTCTACCGGGGAATGCAGAATTGGAAGGAGCCGCCGAAATGAACAAGCCGGCGGTGCTCGGTCTGGTGTTGGGCGCGGTGATCGGCGGCGCGTACGTCGCGCTGCAACGGGCGGAGCTGCGACGGAAGGAAGCGACGATTCAGCCACGAGGAGTCTTGTCGCTGGTGCCGGGGGCGATGGCGCGGCTGGCATTTCTGGTGGTGGCTTGGTGGTTGGCGTTTCAATTCACCGAGGCGGACAAATACTGGTTGACGGGCACTTTGGCTGTTGCCTATAGTCTGCCCCTCATTTGGCAGTTGAAGCGCATGTCCGCCAAGAAAGAGTAAGCACACAATGAATTTGGCAATTTCCCATGAAGTCGTTCTGGTCTGGATCGCCGCCGCCGTGACGCTGGTGGTGATGATCGTCGGCGCGCGCCTGATCACGGCGCAACTGGCGACCACCGGCAAGTTCGCCAACCTGATGGAAGCGCTCGTTGATTTCGTGCGAACCAACATCGTCGAGGAGTTCCTCGGCCACCACGGCAAGGCGTGGTTCGGATTTTTCGCGGCGCTGTTTTTCTTTCTCTTGGTCGCCAATCTCATCGGCAAACTGCCGGGGCCGGTGTATCAGGGCGCGGAGGAACCGCATTTCTGGCTGGAGTCGCCGACGGGCAACATCAATGTGACCGCGGGCATGGCGATCTTCGTGTTTCTGGTGGCGCAGATTACCGGCATCATCAAGCTGGGACCGGTGGGTTATTTCAAGAAGAAGTTCCTGTTGCCCGGCGCGCCGTTGTGGGTGCAACCGCTGGCAATGATCATCATGCCAATCGTGTTGCTGGCCGAGCCGTTCTCGCTCGCCGTCCGTTTGTTCGCCAACATGACCGCAGGCCACAAGGTCATCGTGACGTTTGCCGTCGCGGAACTGGTGGGCGGCGTCTGGCTGTGCCGGCAGGGCGGTTTGTGGACTGCGGTGGCGGTGCTGCCGTTTGTGTTGACGGTGGTGCTGCTGGCGTTTGAGTTGTTCGTGGCTTTCATTCAGGCTTTCATTTTTACGTTGTTGTCCGCGTTGTACCTCAGTGAATCGTTGGAAGAACATCATTAGAACGAACCAAAGGAGACCCCCATGCTCGCAGAAGCAACAACCCAACTCATCAGCCCCGCCGCGTTGGCGTGGCTCGGCGGCGGCCTGGCCATCGGCATCGGCGCGCTCGGCGGCGCCATCGGCATCGGCAACATCTTCGGCAAAGCCATCGAGTCGGCGGCCCGGCAGCCCGAAGCCGTGCCGTTGGTGCAGCGGCTGATGTTCATCGGCTTCGCGCTGGTCGAGGCGCAGGTGCTGTACGCGCTGTTGATCACGTTCATTCTCATCGGCAAAAAGTAACAGGAGACGGCTGTGAAGAAACTGTCATTTGCCAGTCTCGGCCTGATGCTGTTCCCGCTGATGGCCTTTGCCGCGGAAGCCGAACACGGCGACGGCGGCCCGTTGCAGATTGACCTCGGTCTGCAAGTCTGGGTCGTGCTCACCTTCGTGGTGATGATGGGCCTGCTCGCGAAGCTCGCGTTCAAGCCGATCGCCGAGGCGCTCGAAAAACGCGGCTCGACGATCAAAGCCCAGCTCGACGAAGCGGAGAAATCCCGCGCCGACGCAAAGAAGCTGATGGAAGATTACCAACAGCAACTCGCCCAGGCCCGCAGCGAAGCCGGCAAGATCATTGACGAAGCCCGCGTGCTCAGCGAGAAGGTCCGCAAGGAACTCGTGGACAAAGCCAACGCCGAGTCCGCCGCGATGATCCAGCGCGCGCAGGAGGAGATCGTCCGCCAGAAGGAGAAAGGCGTGCAGGAGTTGAAGGACACCGTCGCCAGCCTCTCGGTGCAGATCGCCTCGCGCGTCATCGAGCGCGAAGTCAACGAAGCGACGCACCGGCAGCTCGTTGACGGCCTCATCAAAGACCTCGCCAACATCCGCAAGGCCTGAGCATCATGGCACACGACCCGATCAATGTCGGTTACGCGCGCGCCCTCTTCGAGATGTCACACGCCGAAGGGGTCGTTGACCGTGTGCAGGGCGAACTCTTCCGCCTGCGCGAACTGCTCAAGGCCAATCCCACCTTGCTGGAGTTCCTCAAAGACCCGAACGTCAAACACGAGGGCAAGCGTCACGCGCTCTCCGAACTGCTTCAAGGCCGCATCCATCCGATCCCGCTCAACACGCTCCTGGCGCTCAGCGATCAGGACCGCGCTGGCCGGTTCCTGCCAATCATCGAAGAGTTCGACGCCGTTGCCTCCGCCGCGCGCCAGAAAGTCACCGGCGAAGTCACGACCGCGATCCGGCTCGACGACGCCACGCTGGCACGGCTGGCTGCCGAATTGAGCCGGCTCACCGGCAAGAACGTCCAGCTTTTCCAGAAAATTGATCCCACCATTCTCGGCGGCGCCGTCATCAAGGTGGGCGAACAGATCATTGACGCCAGCTTGCGCCGCAAACTGGATCAGATTCACGCAAAGCTCGTCCAATGAAGCCGCAAAATCCGAATCTCGAAATCCGAAATCCGAAACAAGTTCGAAATTCGAACCGGCAAATCATTTTGTATTTCAGTCATTCGGATTTGTTTCGGATTTCGATATTCGGATTTCGAATTTAGAGGAACATCATGGCAGACACACTCACACTCGATTCCAAACAAATCAGCGATGCCCTTCAACGCGCCGTCTCCTCCTACAAGGCCGGAGTCGGCGTGGAGGAAGTCGGCGAAGTCATCACCTGTGGCGACGGCATCGCCCGCGTCAAGGGCCTGCCGAACTGCATGGCCGAGGAGATGTTGGAATTTCCGCACGGCATCTTCGGCATGGCGCTCAACCTCGAAAAGGAGGAAGTCGGCGTCATGATTCTCGGCGAGTTCACCGAGATCAGCGAAGGCGACCTCGTGAAACGCACCGGCCGCGTCCTCAGCGTGCCCGTCGGCGAGGCATTGCTCGGACGCGTCGTGAACGCGCTCGGCCAGCCGATTGACGGCAAAGGCCCGATCAACACGACACGGATGCGAACCATCGAAGGCCGCGCGCCGAACGTCATCGAACGCCAGCCGGTGAAAGAGCCGCTGCAAACCGGCTTGAAAGCGATTGACTCGATGATTCCGATTGGACGCGGCCAGCGCGAGTTGATCATCGGCGACCGCCAGACCGGCAAGACCGCCATCTGTGTTGACACCATCATCAACCAGAAAGGCGGCGATGTGCTTTGTATCTATGTCGCCGTCGGCCAGAAGAAGTCCACCGTGGTCAGCGTCGTCGAGACTCTCGAAAAATACGGCGCGATGGACTACACCATCGTTGTCAGCGCGACTGCCAGCGACCCGGCGCCGATGCAATTCATCGCGCCCTACGCCGGCTGCGCGATGGGCGAATACTTCCGCGACAACGGCAAACACGCGCTCGTCATCTACGACGATCTTTCCAAACACGCCGTTGCCTACCGGCAAGTGTCGCTGCTGCTCCGGCGTCCGCCGGGTCGCGAGGCGTTTCCGGGCGACATCTTCAATTTGCACAGCCGGTTGCTCGAACGCGCCGCGAAGCTGCACAACGACGCGCCGCGGTTGAATTCCGTTTATCCGAAGGGCGGCGGCTCGCTCACCGCGTTGCCGATCATCGAGACGCAGGAAGGCGACTACGCCGCCTACATCCCGACCAACGTCATCTCGATTACCGACGGCCAGATTTATCTGGAGTCCGACCTCTTTTACGCCGGCATTCGGCCGGCCGTGTCGGTTGGCCTCTCCGTGAGCCGCGTCGGCGGCAACGCGCAAACCAAGGCAATGAAGAAAATCGCCGGCACGCTCCGGCTCAGTCTCGCGCAATACCGCGAGATGGCGGCGTTCGCGCAACTGTCCAGCGACCTCGACAAGGCGACGAAACAACAACTCGACCGCGGCCAGCGGATGGTTGAGTTGCTCAAGCAGCCGCAATACCAGCCGTTGCCCGTGGAGGACCAGACGATGATCATCTGGGTCGGCGCCAACGGATACCTTGACGATCTGCCCGTGGCGGCGATTCGCCAGTTCGAGACCGATTTCTACGGGTTCATGCACAGCAAGTATCCGCAAGTCGGCAAGGAAATCCGCGAACGCAAGGAACTCACCGAGGCCGTCGTCAGCCAACTGAAGAAAGCCACCGAGGAGTTCAAGGCGATGTTCTCAGTGAAGTAAATCCGAAATCCGAATCTCGAAATCCGAAACAAGCACGAAATCCGAATGACCAAAATCCCCAAACAAAATTGTTTTGAACATTGCCGATTTGAATTTCGGATTTGTTTCGGATTTCGGATTTCGGATTTCGGATTTTTGTCCTAGCCATGCCTTCCACCCGCGACATCCGCCGCCGTATCCGCGGCGTGAGAAACATCCGCCAAGTCACCAAGGCGATGAACATGATCGCCGCCGCCCGGCTGCGTCGTGCGCAGACCAAGGCGGAAGCCGCGCGTCCTTACGCCGACCGTCTCAGCGCAATCCTGCAGGATGTCTTCGCCAGCGGCGCCAGCGCGCGGCATCCATTGCTCGCCCAGCGGCCGCTCAAGCGGGTTGGCCTCGTCGTCATCAGTTCCGACCGCGGCCTGTGCGGCGCGTTCAACGCCGGCATCCTCCGCGAGGCGGGCCGGTTCGTCGAGGCGCAGACTGCCGATGTCGGCCTCATCACCGTCGGGAAGAAAGCGCGCGAGTTTTTCCGGCGGATGGGCATTGAGATTGACCAGTCGTTCCCGCAGCCGTCGCGCGATGTGCGGCTGGAGGAAGTCGGCGCCATCAGCCAGCAGATCATCAGCGAGTACACCGCGGGCACATACGACCAAGTTCACCTTGCCTACGCGCGTTTCATCAGTGTCCTGAAAAGCGAGCCGGTTGTGGCGCAACTGTTGCCGATTCCGAAACCGGAATCCGACGGCGGCGCGGTCGCGTACCAATTTGAGCCGGTGGCGGAGGCATTGCTCGGCGCGCTGTTGCCGCAATACGTCGAGGTGCTGGCGTATCGCGCGCTGGTCGAGTCGCTCGCCAGCGAACAGGCCGCCCGCATGGTCGCGATGAAGTCGGCCACCGACAGCGCCACCGACATGATTGACACGCTGACGCGCCAATACAATCGCGTCCGCCAAACCGCCATCACCACGCAGATTTTGGAAGTCGTCTCCGGCGCGGAGGCGCTGAAACAATGAGGAGCATTTTATGAGCAACAACGGACAACGCAAAGGCAAGGTCGCGCAGGTCATCGGCCCGGTGGTGGACATCGAGTTCTTCACCGAGGAACTCCCGCCGATCAACACCGCCCTCACCATTGATGACGCCGCGAAGGGCATCCACCTCACCGTCGAAGTCGCCGGCCATCTCGGCGAGAACACCGTCCGCACCGTCGCCATGAGCGCCACGCAAGGTCTCGTGCGCGGCATGGAAGCCATTGACACCGGCGCGCCGATCACCGTGCCCGTCGGACCGACCTCGCTCGGGCGCATTTTCGATCTGCTCGGCAATCCGATTGACGGCAAAGGCCCGGTGAACGCGAAGCTGCGGCTGCCGATTCATCGGCTCGCGCCGCCGTTTGAAGAGCAGGTGCCGGCGACGGCGCAGTTCGAGACTGGGTTGAAGTCCGTTGACCTGCTCGCGCCGTTCGCCAAGGGCGGCAAGATCGGATTTTTTGGCGGCGCTGGTGTCGGCAAGACCGTGCTCATCATGGAATTGATCCGCAACATCGCCAAGGAACACAGCGGCTATTCCACGTTTGGCGGCGTCGGCGAACGCACCCGTGAAGGCAACGACCTCTACCTCGAAATGACCGAGTCCGGCGTCATCGCCAACACCGTGATGGTGTTCGGCCAGATGAACGAGCCGCCCGGCGCGCGCCTGCGCGTCGCGCTCTCCGCGCTCACGCAAGCCGAATACTTCCGCGACCACGAAGGCAAGGAC
>CAZNOK010000216.1:0-8876 GCA_964574605.1 uncultured Verrucomicrobiota bacterium | reverse complement strand
CGCCTCGCCCACCTCACTCACCACCCAACATAAATACTTGGACAGACTCCTAGCATGGGAGCAGGACAACGACGCTGTAGGACCGCTGTTCGATCGGGAAGTTCGCTGCGTTTCGATCAAAGCAAAGGATTTCGTAACTGGAACGGAACGCCCGCCGGAACAGCAAGGCGCACCAGACGGTTTGCCCATATCTGTGAACGAGGCACACCTGACTGTCCACGGTACGCTAAATGTCAGCTACAAGGTTAATCTCGAACAGAATCCCGAACACTTGGTGTTGCGTGTGCGGCTTAGTACGCAGCAGCAGCCAGCTTGGACGGCGAGGTTACACCACGGGACGAAGCAAGTATCACTCAAACTGCCTGAAGGAGTGTTCGCGCAGATTCGTGATGCCGCAAGCTGCTCGCTGGCGGCAGTGGTACACGGAGAAGCAATCACGAGTCCGGAAACCTGGATTATTCAGGAAGCCCACCTAACCCATGAGCCTCAAAATGTCGGTGGCGCAGCCGATATTGAGCGAATCATACAGGAAAACGGGCGTGGCTTGATCGAACATATTGATGAATTGGGTGCGCGGGGTGGAGTACAAGAAGTGATCGAATACCTACGGAACCTTTCCATCCACTACTCATCGGGCGAGGAAGGTGGACGACTGCCCCGAATCGGCTTTCGTGTCAAAGCTCATAATCCCTTTCGATCGGATTCCATTCCGGAATGGATCATTCAAGTGCACGGCAAATCATCGCTGGAGGAAGCTCTGTACGAATTCTTAGAGCGGCACGAAAAACGTGTCCTTTGGAGACACGCCCGCAAAGGGAATGTTAACGGGCTGGCCAATTATCTTGATGTCTTTCGCGCGATGATGGGATTATTGTTTACTTACTACCGACGCAATGTGGTCCCACGTGAACAGTTGATCGGTCGTATTTGCGATTGGCTAAGAGTTTTCTTCGTGGAAGCCAGCGAAGGCCAAGAACAACCGGAAGGCTACTTTATCGCGCTCGCCGAGAACTACATGGCGGACATGCCGCTGCTTCGATCCCAACTGGTCAAACACAACGTAGCGGGCCACATGTACGCAGCCTTGCGGATCGCGCAGGAAGCTAGGATGACTCTTGAGAGAGAACTGAATGGGAATCCCGCGAGTTACCTTCCCTTATGGAATGCACGGCTTAAGACCGCTCTCGGGATCGTCGAACTCACTGTACCATCACCGAAGGCTATCGAAGATGCCCTGAAGGAATGTGAGATTCACACCAACGACGAAGAATCCGCCTCGGTTGCCGGTGCAACACTGAAGTGAAGTTGCAGCACATCCACTACAAGGTTTACGCTCGTAGCAAAGACAATGCTTGTTGGTTCATCATCCGCGTACTTCGCGCGGAATTCGGCGACGACGGATGGCTTGCGCGGTGTGGCGGGTTCGGGAATAACGCGGACTTGCGCGTTCAACGCCTCGCCCGACTGTCGGAAGCGTTCGGCGAACGCCTTGTCCTTCAGTTGCTCTTCCAAGCAGGTGTCGAAATTTGTCCTTTTCATGCTTCCTGTCTGGCAGACCGCTCACTTGACGTTGTGGAGAATCTGTTCCACTTGCTTCAACAACGGCGGAATATCTTCGGTCACGGTTTGCCAAACGATGCCGTAGTCCACGCCGCCGTAATCGTGAATCAGACGGTCGCGCATCCCGGCCATCAGCCGCCACGGCAGTTCGGGATGTTGCTGGCGGAAGTTCGGCGGAATCCGCTTCGTGGCTTCGCCAATGATTTCCAAACTGCGGACGAAGGCGCGTTTCAGATCGTCGTTGGCCATGAAATCTTCGCGTTCGACTTGAGCCGTCCGTCCCGCCAAGTAAGCGCACTCGTCGCGAATGTGCCGCAACCGCTCAAGCGGCTCTTTGGACATAGCGAACCTCGCGCAGAATGTGGGGGCCAATGTACGGGCTGAGGCTTTCAGGAGTCAGCAGTTCCACACGCCGGCCAAACAGGTTTTCCAAGTAGTCGCCCAAGCGCACCAAATTGGCTAGAGTGCGCTCGGCCGGCTCAAACTCGACGAGTACGTCCACATCGCTATCGTTGCGTTGCTCACCGCGCAAACAGGATCCAAACAAGCCGATCCGCTGCACTCCGAAAGCGTGCAGTTCGTCAAAGTGCGCCTCGAGTCGCTCTAGGAACGTGTTGGAAGTCATGCTGTTCATGGCATCTGGTATCGGTGGCACAGCTTACAATCTCACCGGGGGCTTTTCAATCATCATCGCAGCATTGACTCTCGCGACTCAAATGAGGACACTCGCTCCCGGAAACACCATGAAACCAACACTACTACTACTTATCTCATTGTCTGCCGTGCGAGCCACTGCGTTTGAGTTGACGGGACCGGTACAGGTACCGGCCGGCGAGCCGGAATGTGTGCGGCTGGCGGTGGCTGACCTCGTCAGCGACGTGCAGAAGATTACCGGGAAAACGCTGCGCGTTGGCGATGGCGATGGCACGGTCGTGATGGCGTCAGTGAACCGGTCCGAGTCGGCGGCGTTGCTGGAGAAACTTGCGCCGGGGTTCGGTGACGGACTCAAAGGCAAATGGGAAGCGTACCGGGTTGAGACGGTCGGCAATCGTCTCATCATTGCCGGGAGTGACGAGCGCGGGACGATGTTCGGGCTGTATGCGTTCATCGAAAAATATGTCGGCGTTGACCCTTTGTATTATTGGAAGTCGCGTCCGCCGCAAAAACGGGCAAAGCTGGCATGGGATGGTGTCAAGATCAGTTCCGGCGAACCGACCTTCAAGTTCCGTGGCTGGTTCATCAACGATGAAGACCTGCTCACCGAGTGGAAAGACGGCGGCGGCGAACGGCGGATCAACTATCGCTACTACCATCAGGTCGTTGCGCCAAGTGTGTCGGCGCGCGTGTTTGAGGCGGCGTTGCGCCTTCAATACAACACCATCATCCCAGCGTCGTTTGTGGACATTCGCAATCCCGCCGAGGCGCGGTTGATTGAGGACGCGGCACGACGAGGGTTGTTCGTGACGATGCACCACGTCGAGCCGATGGGCGTGAGTGCGTTTGGGTTCGACAACCTCTGGAAGGATCGTGGAATGACGGTACCATTTCAGATCACACAACACGTGGACAAGTTCCACGAAATCTGGCGTTACTACGCGGAACGCTGGGCCAAGTTCGGATCGCAAGTCATCTGGCAACTCGGTTTGCGCGGCATCGCCGACCGGCCCGTGTGGACTGCCGACCCGAATGTCCCGCAATCGGATGAAGGCCGTGGCAAGCTCATTTCTGATGCGATGGCCAAACAGTGGGAGATCATCCGCAGTGTGGATAAACGTCCGCAACCGCTCGCCACGACTACGCTTTGGATGGAAGGCGCGGCGCTGCACGCTGCCGGGCATCTGAAGTTTCCAGCGGGCGTATCAGTGATTTTCTCCGACAACAGTCCCGGTTGGGAATTGCAGCAGGATTTCTACGAAGTGAAGCGTGAACCCGGTCGGCCTTACGGCATCTATTATCATCACCAGCTTTGGGGCAGCGGCCCGCATCTGGTGCAGGGCGTGTCGCCGTATCGGACGCACAAGATTTTCAAGGAGGCTGTCCGTCGCGGCTCGACGCACTACGCGATGCTCAACGTCTCCAACGTCCGCGAGTTCGTGCTGGGCGTTGATGCCACAGCGCGCATGTTGCGCGATTTCAAGTCATTCGATCCCGCGAAGTTTCTGACGGCATGGTGCGAACAGCATTTCGGCAAGGAAGCGAAGGCGGCAGAGGCAGTGTATCGGAAACATTTCTCGTCCTTCCTCGCCGACTCGACAACCGGCCAGCGTAGAATGCTCGATGGCGAGTGGAAACACATGGGTGCGAGGCTGGCGACATCGCTCGTCACGCGAATGGAAAAAGGCGGCAAGTCCGGCGGCAAAACAAAAGACATGCTGACCAAATTGCGTCCTCAACTCCAAACGCAGGAATCAGTTGGCGCGGGCGCGAAAGAACTCGTCGCCAAGCTGAAAGGCGAAGCGCGGGAGTTTTTCGAGGTCAACCTCGTGGCACAACACAAGATCATGCTCGGCTTGTTGCGCTACGCGGAGTCGGTCTTGGAAGCAGACCTGGCGTTGGACGCCGGCGAAGTGGAGGATGTGAAACGCCACATTCAGGCGACGAAGGAAGCGACGGCGCTGATTGAAGCAGGCAAGGCGCTCGCGAGCCGGGGCGAGTTCAAGGACTGGTATCGCGGCGACCGCAAGATGAATTGCGCGCAGTTGCATGAGTTGACTGCAAAGTTGGAAGCCGCGGGCGGGAACTTGAAGCCGCGCAAAACGGTGTTGGACAAGTTTCCCTGCATCGGCAAACTGACGACGCGTCACGCGCGCGACATCAAGTCGTCCACGTGGTCGGTCGGCGGCGAAACACTCGACCGCGATTTCGCCATCTATGCGAACTACAAACAGTACCTCGGCCCGATTGGCGCGAAAGGCATTCGCTTCCAAGCTGGTTGGGCCAAGTGCGAGAAGCAACCCGGCGTGTATGATTGGGCGTGGCTCGACGAGTGCATCAATGACGCGCTGGCGCAAGGCGTCCAGCCGTGGGTTGAGACCTCGTACGGCAACCCGATCTATCCTGACGGCGGCGGCACGGGGCTGGGCGCTGGTTTGCCGAAATCGCCGGAGGCGCTTGCGGCGTGGGACAACTGGGTGCGCGCGTTGGTCCGCCGGTACAAAGACCGGGTTCACGAATGGGAAATCTGGAACGAACCCGACGGCGGCCACGGCATCACGGCGGAAGCGTTCGCAGAGTTTCACCTGCGCACTGCGGCCATCATTCGCGCCGAGCAACCGAAGTCCCGCATCTACGCGCTGGCGCTGGCGAGCGGAAAAACAGACTTCGCCAAGACAGTGTTGGACATTGCCAAGCAACGCGGGCAACTCAACCTGATTGACGCAATCGTCATTCACGGCTATCCGCCTAATCCCGATCACACGAAGACGGTGGATAACTTCCGCGAACTGGTCGCGCAATACGCGCCGCACATCACAATCCGACAGGGCGAAACCGGCGCGCCGAGTGGCGAGACGGTCGGTGCTCTCCGTCAGTTTCAGTGGACCGAGGTGAAACAGGCGAAGTGGGACCTGCGCCGGATGCTGGCGCATCATGGCAAGGATGTTCCGTTTAATTTGTTCACACTCTGCGAACTCAAATACGCGCAGGCGCGAATGACTGGCTTCAACCGGAAAGGCTTGTTGCGCTGCAACGATGATCAAACGGTCGCTGGGCCAAAGCTCGCCTACTTTGCCGCGCAGCGTGTGTTTTCGATCTTCGATGACACGCTGGAGCGTATTCGCGATTTTCAGTTCACCGCCAATACGACCGAATCGCTCGCCGTCTTCGCGTGCCGCAAGAAGGACACCGGCGCCACGGTCGTCACGGTCTGGCTGAATGGCGCGCCGCCGACCGATTCGAATGCCAAGACAATGGTTGACATCCAATTTCCGTCGTTGCGCTTCAAGAACCCTGTGTACGCGGACTTGTTGACCGGCAAAGTGTACGCGCTTCCATCGTCCTTCAAGCAGGTTCCCGTGTATGATTCGCCGGTGCTGATTGCGGAGAAGTCGGCGTTGCCAATCCAAGCTGATCCTTGAGAAGCAAACAATCTGAACCGGTCACATCTGTTAACAAATGACACCCGGCGCCGAAACAAACCCGGCATTTGGAACCACGGAACACGCGGAAGACACGGAAAACATCAGGGCGGACCGATCCACAGCGAAGACGCAAAGACGCCAAGACAGAAGACTCAGGACTTCATTCTATGATGAGCTTGATCCGGTAGAACCGCTTGGTCGCACTACCGACAGTGGTATCGGTGTATGACAGCGAAGTTTCACCTGCGCCGGCTGCGATCTGCGAGTTCGGCAAATCTTCCTGCCACGGACCACCCGGCGCATCGGCATAGAGCACTTTGTAGGTCTTGCCCGGCACGGATTGCCACGAAACGATGAAGCCGCCATCTGTCTTCGTGGCTGAGGAGACGTGCAGGGTGCTACTTGGATCGGTCGGGATCGTACCAGCAAGGTATTCGTAGAGATTGTATTGGCCATCGCCATCGGGGTCGGCGGTGGCACAGGACTGAGAGTTGGTTGTTGAACCATCGCCGCCAAAGTATAGCGCACGCCACCAATCAGGAATACCGTCGCCGACGCTGTCTGATGGCCTAACTACGATAAGATTTGCCTGCGCATTAGTACTCACACCTTCTGGACCACTCACCACAAGCATGACTGAGTTCGTACCCACCAAATTGTACGTGTGCAGTACGGTCGTCGTCAGAATGTTGGTCGTGGCTCCGTCGCCAAAATCCCAGAACCGATTCGTGATTGTGCCCGTCGAGACATCGGTGAACGTCACCGCAAGCGGAGCTACACCGTTCGTGGGCGTCGCTGTGAACGCAGCTACTGGCGGCACGGCTGAGACCGTAGCGGTTGAAGAGCCTTGATAAGCGTCAAGCCACGCCGTCCCGCTGTGCGTTTGTTCGAACAGTTGCAGGTTCTCGATGTGGTAAACACCCGGACCGCTTGTCGCACGAATCACTGCGAGCTCAAAAAGCAGGGTGACTTGCATCGCCCCGGTGCCATCCGCAGCGAAGATCGCTGACTGAGAGAACCGGTTCGTGCCGCTGGCGTCCACCAAGTCGCCAGCCAGAATGTAGTTTCCGTTTGTTGCCGGGTTCACCCAGCATTTCACTTGGAGGAAGTCCGCATACCCGTCCCCACTGGTGTCGAGATACTCATTGGTCGGACCGCCCAGCACGCTACCATTTACGGAAGATATGCTAAATGTTCCCATTGCTACGCGCTGCAACGCCTGCCCTTGGGCATTTGTGCGAATTGCTCGATAGGCAACCGAATACACCCCCTCCTGCAGCGAGTTTGTCAGTACCGATGCATAAACAGCATCATTCGGTGCGCCATCATTGTGCCAACCGTCGTCAAACAACGATAGGCTATTCGTCGTGCCATTCGGTAACTGGATTGTCGCCGTGATGGATGCATTCGTCATCGGCATTGCCGGATTGGTACTCAAGTTCGCCAGTGTGCAGGACAGTAACACGTCTTGTCCCTGATGGAATACTGGCCTCGTTTGCGGCACCAAAGCCACAGCGGAATCACCGAAGACCATGAGAGTGCAGGCGACCTGTGTTGATGTCATGCTACTGCCATCCAAGATGGCGTGCCATGTGCCGGTAGCAACATTACTGATTGTGCAGGCTATCATTAGTGAGTTGCTGTCAGCAATCATCACCGAGTACTGCACATTGCTGTTCGAGGCCGGCGTAGTGGAATCAATCACCACGCCCGACGGGTCTTTAACTCGGAACACTATATCCGTTCCACCGGCAAACAAGTGGAATGCCAACGTGGTCACTGCATCGCAAACCGCGGGCACCTGGATCACCGCACCGGATGTAACCAAGCAAGATACTTGCTGGATCTGCTGCAACGGCAAAGCATTCGTCTCGTTGACTGTCTGCGCTGCTGCTTGACCGACTGCGGTGAGACTGTGAATCGTCATGCTGTCCGGCTCGGTCCTTTGGGCAGCGCCACTCGCCGCGTTGGTAAGGGCATCCACAATCCAATCTTTGACAGCGGATTCATTCAGAAGTTGATTGTGGTCGAAGTTGAAACAGGTTGCAGGAACCGTTGGGGAAAGTCCTGCGCTGTTGACTACAAACGGCTCGATATATGGAAGCGGCAGTTCGTAATACAGTCCTTGTACGCTTGGCCATGTGACCGCACCATCGTTTTCCTGTTCACGCCAGAGAAGGAAATTTTCTATTACAAGTGGAACCCATACACCCAACTCATACTTGCATGCCAGTGAGTGAGCGCCTTGCCACAGGCGCGGGTCGCCAGAAGACAGACCTCCATTACCACCGAGCAGGAACAGTTTCACTCCGCGGGGCCACTTATAGCTGGGGTTAACCTTATTTCGCACATTATCGGTAGTCAGGTTTGATGTGGATCCCCAAGAACATGGCCAAAACACCGGGGCAGCAATAAGTCCGGTGGTAAATGGACTACCGATGCCGAAACCCATAGACAGATCCGCCAACTTGGTTCCTGCATTTGGAGTCGCCACCATGACAACTCTGCCTACTTTAATAGTGACTGGCTTGTCATAGGCATCATGAAAAACGAATTCGCCAGCAACCATTGCGCAGCGGGTAATCAATCCCCCCATACTGTGAGCAACAACGTTGATCGTGGGGGGATAATAACCGTTATCCCGATTGAATTGCTGTGCCTTCTGCTTGATGTAGTACTTGAGGGACTGCGCGTTGGCCTCAAACCCTAATTGCCCATTGATCACATGCCCCTGACCGTTGTTTACAGGAAAACTGGGGGTATGACCAGAGTCGGCATCCGGTTCATTGCAGTCCCACACACTGGTAAACCCCTGCGCACGGAGCGAGTTGCGCAAATAAGCCCAGTAGCTGCTACCGCCGTCAGCATTCCAATCTACATCCGGACCAATTCCACGCACGAGGACAACCGGTGTATTCTTAGGCGTCGGCTCTAGCGGGGTGTTGCACGGCGCCAATTCGACGTTGACCGGTGTTGCTTGGCCGGGAGTAAGAGAAATGCCCGTCAACCTCTGCCAGACAAATCCGGCAGCCCCGATGAGAATGTCATAGAGCGAATTTGGTGGAAGCAGTGACGTCGAATAAGTCCCGTTCCTTGTGACTGTGTCAATGCCATCACCGGATGTGGATTGCGACGCAAGATTAACTCTCACTCTCACATTGTCTAACGGAGCATGAGTGTCGGCTCTAGGAGTCTGTCCAAGAATTCGCTTGTAAGTTTTGAATGAGGCTGCGGGAA
>CAZNOK010000215.1:0-8904 GCA_964574605.1 uncultured Verrucomicrobiota bacterium | reverse complement strand
CTTCAACGTGCATTCCATTCGCAAGAGCTTCCTCAGCGCGCTCATCGGCCTGTCGGTCGCATCCGGCTCCATCCGGCTGACCAACACACTGGAGCAGCTCGGAGTGGACGACAACGAGCCGAAGCTAACGCCGGCCGAGAAACAGGCCACCGTGGCGGATCTATTGAAGGCGCGCTCCGGCGTCTATCATCCCGCGTTGTATGAGACCCCCGGCATGAAGGCGCGCCGGCCACAGCGTCACAGCCACGCGCCGGGCACGTTTTGGTATTACAACAACTGGGACTTCAATGCGCTGGGAACCATTTACGAGCAGAAGGCAAACGCCGGTATCTATGAAGATTTCAAGCGACTCATCGCAGAGCCGATCGGGATGGAAGATTACAAGGTGGCCGACGGCAAATATGTCACCGGCGACGACTCGATCCATCGCGCGTACCCGTTTCGGATGACGGCGCGGGACATGGCGCGGTTTGGTTTGCTGTTTCTGCGCGACGGCCAGTGGAAGGGGAAACAGGTCGTGCCGTCGGCGTGGGTGAAAGAAAGCGTGACATCGTATTCCGATGCCGGAACCAGCGGCGGCTACGGTTACCTGTGGTGGATTTCCAAGAGCGGCCGGCATCTGCCGAACGTGACGTTGCCGGAAGGAAGCTACTCGGCACGCGGAGCGGGCGGCCATTACATTCTCATCATACCCGCGCTCGATCTGGTGATCGTGCATCGCGTCAACACCGACATCAAAGACCGACAGGTCGGGACGTCAGAGTTTGGAGAACTGACGCGGCGCATTTTACTCGCGTATCAGCCGCCGCCGGTTCGCGGGAGTGTTCCGCAGGCGCTTGACGTGATGCTGCCGCTGTTGATGTCGAAACATCAGGTGCCCGGCGGGGCGGTGGTCGGAATTGAGAACCGGCGAGTCGCCTACGAGAAATATCTGGGCGTTCGACAAGCCGGCAAGAGCGCGTTGGTGGATGGGAGCACATTGTTTGAAGCGGCTTCGATGACCAAACCGCTGGCCGCGTATGCGGCGGTGAAACTGGTGGAACAGGGACGGCTCGATTTGGATCGTCCGCTCGCCTCATATCTTCGCGAGCCGTATTTGAAGGATGAACCGTTGCATCGAAAAATCACCGCTCGGATGGTGCTCACCCACACCGGCGGTTTCCCCAACTGGCGGCCCAAAGGCAAGCCGCTCAAAGTGCTTCACGAACCCGGCACGACCTTCCGCTATTCCGGCGAAGGAATTGAGTTTCTCCAGCGCGTGATGGAACAAATCACCGGTGAAGATTACGAACGCATGATCCAGCGAATGTTGCTGCAACCGCTCGGCATGAACAACAGCAGTCATGTGTGGCAGAAATCCTTTGAGAACTGTGCCGCCGCTGGGCACGATGATCGCGGCAAGGTCAAAGAGAATCGCCGGCTCTACACGAAGCCGAACGCGGCCTATTCGCTTTATTGCACACCACAAGACTATGCGGCGTTTGTGTTGGAGATGATGAACCCCAATCGCAACGGGGCGCACTCGATCAGCGCGAAATCTGTTCAGGTCATGCTGACGCCTTCCAGTCCGCCCGCGGGACGGGAGTTGTTACCACGTCGCGGCAGCGTGGGAGTGGGGGAGGTGCGTTACGGTCTTGGCTGGTCCATCGAGCCGACCGCTTCCGGCAATCGAATCCGTCACAGCGGCTCGAATGGCACCGGCTTTCGCAGTTACGTGGAGTTCGATCCGTTGAGAGGCCACGGTCTCATCATCATGGCCAACAGCGCGAGTGGCGACAAGTTTTGGAAAGAGCTTTTGAGTTTCATCGGTTACCCGTAAACTAGGCGCATGAACCTGACACGCCGATCATTCATCCGAAACGCTGCTGCGATCATCATGACAGCGCCGGTTGTTCGCGTCCTTCGCGCGGCATCCTCAACCGAGACTGTTCAACTGGCGCACGCAGAAATCTGGCGGCGGTTTGTGGACAAACATGATGTACTGCTCGATTTCTGCGAACTGGATGGCTCGGTGAGCCTGCCGACGCCCGAAGAATGTCGCGCGAGCAAACCGAACGCGCTGGGCTGGTGGACGCCCATCGAGAACGGCGCGATGTTCAACGGCCTTTACCTCGACGGCATTGTGAATCGCGCGCTGCAAACAAAGGTTGATTCCGACAAACTCAAGGCACGTCGTCTTGTGGAAGGGCTGTTGCGGCTTGCTTCGTGCAGCAAGGTGAAAGGATTTGTCGGACGCGGTTTCGCCAGCGACGGCAAGACCACATGGCCGATGGGGTCCAACGACCAGACCGGGCCGTGGTTCTACGGCTTGTGGCGCTACCTCGAAAGCGGTCTAGCCGATGCCGCGTTGCGGCAGCGGATTGTGTCGAAGTTCACCGAAGTCGCCAACGTGCTCGTGCAAACCGGCTGGCGGATGCCGGCCGAGCCGCCGTTCAACTTTCGCGGCTCGTTCAACGGCTTCACATGGGGCGGCGCGCCGCGTCATCTCTTCGTGTGCAAGGCGATGCACGGCATCACCGGTGACAGCGCATGGGAGAAGCGATACTTGGAGGCGCTCCGCGAAACACCGTCAAAAAGCGGCGCGACGCGCCTCCAAGCGTGCGAGCGCGGGATGGTGTTCGAGCGCAAAGGCAAAGCCAAGCCCGGGCGGGCTACTTGGACCGGCTCCTGCGCCGCCGTGGCGTTGCGCGGACTCTGGGAAATGGAACGCGATCCAACCATTCGCGCCGCGTTCGCCCGCGGCTTGTGGGCCACGGCAGCCGTCGCCGCCGAAGGCATGAGTTATCGCAACGAGTTTTCCAACGACGACAAGGCGCATTATGAAAACGATTGGCGCAAACTGAATGAGTATTGGAAGCCGCAACAAACCGAGGATGAGGCCGCTGAAGTGGCGCGCATCCAGTTGACTGCACTGCACAAACTCTCTCCGCGTCGCCGCGCCGAGTTGACCTACGCGCGCGAAGCCATTTTCGCTGCGTGGGTCGTCACGCTTTGTCCCGACCGCGATGTGGTGAAGTCACACAAAACAGAAATCCTAGCGACGCTTGCCCATTTCCGCGCCGACAGGTTGCGATTTGTGTCGTTCTTCCCGATGGAGAACGCATGGTGGCGGCTTCGCGCAATCGAGTAACAATCATGAAAGCTATACGACAACGGCTATTGTTTGGCATTCTGGCAATGGTCTTGGTGTTGGGATTCAGCCAAGTCACCCTTGCTGACACAAAGTCGCCAGACCAACTTTGGAAACAGATCTACGACCGGCCGGAGCGTTTGGCGGCGTTGGAACAGCCTGTGATCGTTTATCTCGACATCCAGCTTGAGGATATTGTGCGCGGAGGATTGAAGAAACTGACTGACCCGATGAAGCAGGCCAATCAGATCCGGATGCGCGAGCAATTCAAGACGTTGTCGGGACTTGATTGTCTGGTCGTCCATCGCAGCGAAGTTACCGGAGCCGATTTGGACCGGCCCAACGTCAAGGCCATCCTGATCAGCGGCCGGAACACGACCGATGTGCCGCCCGATGACCAGCCGTTCTACGGTCTCATCCGCAACACGAAGATTCCGATGATCGGTTTCTGCGGTGGCGGCCAGTTGATCGGGAAAGCGTATGGATTCGACATCGTCCGGATGCGGCGGCTCAAGGAGGGCGAAACGGACCCGATGCCGACATACCATCCGGGGTTCTTCAAGGAACGCGGATTTCTCAAGGTGCAAATCGTCAAGCGCGACCCGTTGTTCGCCGGGTTGGGGAAGGAGATTGTGGTCAAGGAAACTCACGCGTTCCAGTTGCCTGATGTTCCGAAGGGGTTTGAACTGTTGGCTTCCACGGCCGAGTGCCGGGTGCAGGCGATCAAGGACCGCAAACGGCTCGTGTATGGCGTCCAATTCCATCCCGAACAATACGACGAAACGCACACGGACGGCCGCAAAGTGCTGGAGAACTTCTTCCGTCTTGCGTTGGAACACTAGTTTCGTCATCTTTTCCCGCATCCCATGCCACGCGTTTCCATCCTGTCACCGCTCAAGTCCCTCGGGCCGGGGCTGGTCGTGGCGGCGGCGGGCATCGGCGCGGGCGATGTCATCACGGCGACGGTCACGGGGGCGACATTCGGGACGCGGCTGGCGTGGGCGTTGTTGGTCTGCGTGGCGCTGAAGTTTGTCCTCAATGAAGGCGTGGCCCGGTGGCAGCTTGCCACGGGCAGCACGATCATCGAAGCGTGCGTACAACGGCTTCCGAAATGGGTGACCACGTATTTCTTTCTGTATTTGTTGCTCTGGACGTTCTTTGTCGGCGGGTCGCTGTCGAATGCGTGCGGGCTGGCCGGACACTCGTTGTTCCCGCAGTGGCCGGTGTGGGTGTGGGGGACTGTGCATTCCGTCGTGGCGGTCGCGCTCGTGTTGGTGGGACGGTTTGGGTTTTTCGTGAAGACGATGAAGATGCTCGTCGGCGTGATGGTGTTGTCGGTGTTGATCTGCGCGGTGTTGGTGAAACCGCACCTGATGGAGTTGGCGCGGCATCTGGCGTGGCCGGCGTTGCCGCCGGGATCGGGCAAGTCGGTGCTCGGCATCTTGGGCGGGATTGGCGGCAGCATGACGATGCTCTGTTACGGCTACTGGATCCGCGAGAACGCATGGAGCGGCACCGGTTACCAGCGCGCAGTGCGCGGGGATTTATTGCTGGCGTATGCGGTGACGCTGGTGTTCGGTCTGGCGCTCACGGTGGTTGCGTCGGGGTGCAGCGCGAAGATCACCCAAGGCACCGGCATGGCGCTGGAGGTGGCGTCGCGGCTGAACGAGTTGCTGGGACCGGTCGGGCGCTGGACGTTTCTGATCGGGTTTTGGTGCGCGGTGTTCAGCGCGATGCTCGCGGTGTGGCAGGGTGTGCCGTATTTTTTTGGCGACTTCATGGCGCAACGCTCGCGAAGCACGACGACCGGCGACGTGGATCTGAAAACCACGCGCGCCTATCGCGGTTACCTGCTTTTTCTTGCGGGGCCGCCGCTGGTGTTGCTGTTCGCCGACAAGCCCGTGGCGATGGTGGTGCTGTTCACGGTCATCGGGGCGTTCTTCATGCCGTTCCTTGCCATCGTGTTGTTGTATCTGAACAATCGCCGTGACTGGATTGGCCCGTTGCGCAACAACCCGGCCCGCAACGCCGCGCTCGTCATCGCGCTGGCGCTGTTTGGTTGGATTGCTGTCACCGAACTCGTGGGGGTGTTCAACAAATGAACAAACGATCCAAGATTCTATTCCTGCTCCTTGCGTTCACTGTTGCCCTGCAATGCCGGTCAGCCACCACGGCGAATGAAGACGCGGCCGAACCGTCGGCACGTTTCACAGGCAGTCAACCGCTGCCGGCTTTACCGGCGGGCGCGTTTACGGTCGTTGTCATCCCGGACACACAGCACTACATCGGCGCGGGTTGCAAGCGCACACGGACATCCACGGAGCCAGTCACGAACCCGCACTTGGAAGCGCAGGTGAAGTGGATTCGGGAACACCAAAAGGATCAGAACATCGTTTTCGTCAGCCACGTGGGCGATATTGTGGATTACAACCGTCCTGAGGAATGGGCGGTGGCGAGGCAACATCTCGACACGTTGCGCGGCGTGGTGCCGTTCGGTCTCAGCGTGGGGAATCACGACATGAAGAGGTCGGGCGATGCGCGACTCTTCCAGCAGCATTTTCCGGCAGCGAGTTTCCGTCAGTATTCGTGGTGTCTCGGCTGCTATGAGCACACCCGCGAGGACAAGACCGTCTCCGCGAACAACGCGAACAGTGCGCAGGTGTTCCGTGGTGGCGGCCTCGACTTCATCCACCTTAATCTGGAATGCAATGCGCCCGACGATGTTCTTGCTTGGGCAAACGACCTGATCGCGAAACATCCGCAACGTCGGGCGCTGATCACCACGCATATGGATCTCGGTATTCGCGACAAACCCAAAACGACGGAGGGGTATATCAAGGACCCGAAAGGTCGGATGCGATGGGCGAAGTGTCACGGGACACTTGGCAACTCCGCGGAACAGATGTGGGAGAAGTGTTACCGAAAGCACGCGACGCTGGCGATGGTGTTCTCCGGTGATCAAAGCCGTGTGACGGCAATGCGCGAGAGTCGCACCGGCGACAAAGGCAACACCATTCACTTCCTGCTCTCCGACTATATGAGCCAGCCCGTGCTGCGCTTGTACCGTTTCGTGACGGCGGAGAACAAAGTCCATGTGCTCACATACGAGGTCAAGCGGCGTTTTCTCGTTGAGACGACCAATTACGTCCGCGACCCAACCCAGCACCAGTTCACGCTCTCGTTTGCGTCCAAAGCGGTTTCTTCGTCCGTGGCTCCGCCAAATGGCTTCTGCTGCGCCAGAATACCGTCAAGCCCACCTCACCGAAAACTCCCGCCGCTTGTGACGAGACGCTGAAGAAACCACTCAACCCCGCCATGACCTTGCGTATTGAGTGACTACTCGACGACAAGTTTTCCGTCCACGATGCGTTCTGTTCTTGTCCGTCGGCGTTCTTTGCCGGAGAGATCGTAATAGGAATAGACCGGTAGTTGCGCACGCCAGTCAATGGTGAAACCGGTGCGGCCATCGTTCACGTCGAGGACGCGGTCGCGACATGTGAGGTAGGGGCTTTCGCAGGTCGGCCATCTGTCGAAGTCGAGGGGCGCGCCGTTTACCGTGGCGTCGGGCAGCCAGCCTTGCTTGCGGGGACTGACGCTGAGTGTGTGGCCGCGCGTGCTGATGTAACGCGCCAGCTTCTCGGTCTGGAGTTTTGCGGTGTCCAGTTTGGCGCCGAGAATGCGTTGCTGGAACTGTTCGTAGGAACTGAATTCGTCTGCGTCGCCCACTTCGACCGCGAAACCGGTCAACGCGCCCGGCAAGACCAGCCGCACGTAACCCGGCAGGCGCGTGGTGGTCCATGCTGCGCCGGTGGAGAGTGGACGGATGCCGACAAAGACGTTGCCGTCGCGGAAGAAGAAACTGCCTTGCCGCTCTTTTCGTTCCTGCACGGTGTCGGGGACATACACGAACGCGGACTGGATATTCTTCTTGGTGCGTTCGGAGAGGAACTTCGGGGAGCCTTTGCCGGCTTTGCCGCCGTAAGGATCTCGTGGCGGGATGTCGTAGAGCAACACCGCACAGTTTTCCGAGTGCACTGCCCGACAGAACGGGCTGATGCCCGTTGGGTCATCATCGCCAAGTGTCCCGTTGCCATCGTCGGCCTTGCGCGCGGTGAACCAGAACGGATGAGCGGCAAGCAGGTAATTGCGTTCGCGCGGGGACTGCCATGCGATGGTGAAGGGAATGGCCGTGCGCAACAATGGATCGTTCATGTCCTCGTTGAAGTAGCCGCAGCCAACCGCGTAGTGCCGGGCCACATAGACGCTGCGCAACTGATACCGGGGATTGCACTCGCCTTGGTGATGCGTGGCGGAGCTGCGTTGGGTCTTGCCGTAGGCGTTGATCGAGGCGGGTTCGATGCACGACCAGTTGCCGCGGGCTTGACGCAACGTGTAGGGAAGCGTCACCGACTTGGCGCCGATCCGACGCAGCACCGGGTGCGGGTTCCACTTGGAAACAGCAAACTGGTCCACGCAGAGGTTGTGGGGGAAGGATGGTTGATATTTCGCCTGCTCGAACGCGTTTTCAGTTTGCGGTGTGTTGCCGCCGCCCCAATAGAGCCACGCGGTCCATTGCGCCTGCGAGCGGGCGTGGCTGAGTTGATAACCGTCCGTGAAGAACCCTTTCTCGCGTTGCAACGGCGGGAGGATGATGCCGGCCTGATAGTTGATGGCGAGGTCGGCGATCATCCAGTCCAAGATGGCCCGACCCATCAACCGCGCGGAATCGTCGCAGGCGAGTTCGGCGATGTATTGCCATGCCGCGGTGTGGACGCCGTGGTAGGCGGGAGACAGGTATTCCACCATCGAGGACGCATAGATGGCGCGTCCATAGTCGCGAAAGTAATCGCGACAGATCGCTGCCAGTTGTGCGCCGGTGATTCCGTGATGAAACCGCTCGTGGGGGAATCGTTCGCCGAAGAGAAAACCTGCCACGCGCTGCATCGCAATGTGGTTCTCGGTGCCGCCGGCCAGGAAGCGGGGATAAGTCGTGGCTTCCTGTCGCACCGCCGCAACGAGATCGCGCGGCCAACTTTCACCATAACGGCAGAACAACCCGGCGAGGGAGCAGTGAGCGAACCTGTCGTCCTGACCACGGTAACCGAGCGAATAACGAATGTAGTCGAGTGCCGCCGTGTCGTTGGGGTTCAAGGCGAGTCGGCAGGCGATGATGGGGTTCTGGTGCTTGGCGTCCTTGCGCTTCGGAGAGAAATACGGGTCCGTCTGCGCGAACCGGATTACCATGGCTTTACGCCGGGCGATGTCGTCGTCATCCGCACCCAGTACGGCAACGACACACACAAGCGGCAGGCAGTAGCGCCAGAGGAAACGTTTCACGGTGCTGACTTTAGTCGAAAGGTTTCCTGTTGGTCAAATGCCGGCTCGTGGAACTTCAAGCTTGTTCGACGACGGCGATAGCCTACAATGCGGCGGCAAGATGACCGATAACCTCAAACTTCCTTCGCGCGCGTGGCTTGTTGTTGCGTTGCTCTGGGTCGTGGCGGCACTGAATTACCTCGACCGCGTCATGATCACGACGATGCGACGGTCGTTGATGGATGCGGTTCCGATGACCGAGGCGCAGTTTGGGTTGCTCACGTCGGTGTTCCTCATCGTGTATGCTGTGCTAAGTCCGTTCGCCGGGTTTCTGGCGGACCGGTTCAGTCGGAGCAAAGTCATCATCGGGAGCTTGTTCGTCTGGTCGGTCGTCACGTGGTTGACTGCCCACGCGAAGACGTTCGAGCAATTGATCGCGACGCGGGCGCTCATGGGCA
>CAZNOK010000214.1:0-9030 GCA_964574605.1 uncultured Verrucomicrobiota bacterium | reverse complement strand
GGTTTGAACTTGTCGGCGATGTCCTGACCGCCAAACTGCGCGCTCATGCCGTCCACAAGTTGCGATTGCCGGGTGGACTTGATCAACACCGTCTTCTTCAGTCCGCTCATTGGCGTGCCAACAAACGTGCCAGCCGCGGGCAACAGAAGGTTATCAATTTGGCTGGTCGCGATGTCGTCATGGTTGATGCCTTTTGGGTTCACGAACAGCCATGTCGGCATCAGTTGCTGGCGTCCGCCTTCCTGGAAGGAAAGCTCGCGCGCGAACGCCATGTCCGCGACGACTTTGCTGTTTTCGAAGCTGACGCCCCACGCCTTCAACAACGGCTCCATCGTCGAGCCGCCGCCGGGCATCATCTGTTGCATCGGATTGCCGCCTTGCGGGCGGTCAATCAACGACATCGCGTCGAGCAACGCCAGCAGCTTGCCGCCGCGCAACACGAACTGGTCAATCGCGAACATCGCCTTCTCGGAAATCTCGCGCGGCTGCGCGACGACCAACACCTGCACGTCGTCATCAATCTTCTCGGCGTCCATTTGAATCTGGCGGACGTCGAAATCGTTCTGCAACTCCGTGATCGCGACCCACGGGCGTTGCGGCTGGCGTCCCATCTGCATCATCATCGGGTTCATCTGCTGGCCGAACATCGGCAACTGCGTCATCACGCCGACGACCGGTTTGTTGGTGCTGAGCACGCGTGAAATGGCGCGTGCGAGGTCGTATTCCAGCAGTCGCTCCCGCGCCGGCGCGAGCGACGGGAGAGCAGCTCGCAACGGGTCGAGGCTGACGGCCAAACCGAGAAAGAACTCCTCGCCGTTGCTGGTCATCTGGCGCTCGACGCCGTCGTTCACCGCCAACTCCTCGGCGTCGGAATCGGGTTGTGGGTCGAATTTCTTGACGGTGATCTTCCCGCCGGCGTTCTGCTCGAACTCGGCGAGGAGGTCTTCGACGTTTTGGGCGAAGCCCGGCACCCACGACGGCAGGTTCTTGTCGCTGCGCGAGAAATAGAACCGGACCTCGACGGGGGAATCGAGTTTTTTGAGGATCGTCTTCGTGCCGGACGAGAGCGTGAACAGCTTGTCGGCTGTCATGTCCACGCGCGCCTTGAATGCGCCGGCAATGATGTTGATTGCGACGACAACCACGAGCACCACGACGATGCCGATGGTCGAGTAAAGTACCGCTTCGAGTTTTTTGTGTTTCATAGGTCAGTCCCTCAACTGCGCAGCCCGCGCAAAATCACTCCGGTACAGAACAACGGGAACCCAATCAGCGACCCGAAGTAAATCAGGTCGCGCGAATCAATCACGCCGCGTTGCATCGAGAGGTAATGCGTCATCACACTGAACGACGCCACCGACCGTACAAGCCATTCCGGCGCCCAGTTCACCAGCAACCGCGTCACCGGCTCCCAACCACACAACACGAGGAAGAAACAGATCACCACCGACAGGATGAAGCTGATGACTTGGTTGCGTGTCATCGCCGAGGTCATGCTGGCGATGGCAAGATAACCGCCCGCCAGCAAGAAGCTGCCGAAGTAGCCGGTGAGAATCGCGCCCTTGTCCGGACTACCGAGATACATCACGGTGAACATCAGCGGGCACGTCAGCACCAGCGATAGCAGCAGGAACAGCCAGCACGCGGCAAATTTCCCAACGATGGCCTGCCACGGCGTAATCGGCATCGTCAGCAACAGTTCCATCGTGCCAAGCCGGCGTTCCTCCGACCACAGTCGCATTCCCGCCGCGGGCACGAGGAACAGGTAAAGCCACGGATGCCACGTGAAGAACGACGCCAGCGACGCTTCGCCGCGCTCGAAGAACCCGCCGAGCATGAACGTGAAGAATCCGTTCATCAACAGGAAGATCACGATGAACACATACGCGACCGGTGAAGCGAAATAGCCGGTTAACTCGCGTTTGGCCACCGTCCAGATATGACGCCATGTTTCGGAAAAACTCATGCCTTGGCCTCCTTCACGGTGTCCGGCAGCGTGATCCTGCGGAATACGTCATCCAGTCGTCCTTCTTCCACGTGCAATTCCTCCACTTTCCAATTCTCTTTTGCGGCCAACTCCGCCACCGTGCGCGCCAGGTCGCGGTTGCCCGGCTTCGTTGGGTAAACCCGCGCCCGCACCGCCGAGCCTTCGTCGTCCGCCGACGCCTTCTTCGTGCCGCTCACGTCCGCCAACTTCGACTTCACCGTGGCCGGCGACGCGCCGCGCACCCGCAACGACACCGCGCCAGCCCATTCCGACATCGCTTTCAATTCGCCCGGCGTGCCGTTGGCGACGATCTTGCCGCGGTCAATGATGATCGCCCGCGAACAAGCCGCCTCGACTTCCTCCAAAATATGCGTCGAGAAAATGATGGCTTTCTTTTCGCCCATTCGCTTGATGATCTGGCGGACTTCGTGTTTCTGGTTCGGATCGAGGCCGTCGGTCGGCTCATCGAGCACGAGCACATCGGGATCGTGGATGATGGATTGCGCGAAACAGGTTCGGTGCCGGTAGCCTTTCGAGAGTGTCTCAACGCTCTGGTGCAACACGCCACCGAGAAAACACATCTCGACGACGCGATTGACGGCTTTCGCCTTCGCCTCGCCGCGCAGCCCGCGCAGTTCCGCCGCGAAGTTCAGAAACCCAAGAACGGTCATGTCGGTGTACGCGGGCGCGTTCTCCGGCAGGTAGCCGATGAGTTTCTTCGCGGCGATCGGTTGCTCGACGATGTCGTGGCCGCCGACGCTGACCGTTCCCGCCGAGGGCGGCAGGAAGCCGGTGATCAGGCGCATCGTGGTGGACTTGCCTGCCCCGTTCGGGCCGAGGAATCCCAGCACCTCGCCGCGCTCGACGGTGAACGACACCCCGTCCACGGCGTGTTTGGTGCCGAACAGTTTGACCAGATTATTTACAGTTATCATGTTTGAAGTGGGCAGAGTTGAAGCGTATTATCCGCAACAAATCAATGAAAAATTCTGCTTACCTTGTTTTTTTGATTATCGTTGCGTCGGCCACGTTGCTTCACGCGGCAGAAAAGAAAACCTCGCCCGACGACCAATACGTCCCCGGCCGCGATTCGCTGGAACAGAAAGGCGTGCCGAAGGGAACCATCACGAAATACTCGTGGAACGACAGCAAGATTTACCCCGGCACCGTGCGCGACTATTGGGTCTATGTCCCGGCGCAATACAAACCCAGCAGCCCGGCGGCGGTGTTCGTCTGTCAGGACAACATCCTCTACAACGCGCCGACCGTGTTCGACAACCTCATCTACAAGCGGGAGTTGCCGGTCATCATCGGCATCTTCATCCAGCCCGGCGGCAAGCTGCTCAAGCCCGGCGAAAAACCACCCAAACGCCCCGACGGCCGGCCCGCGCCGCGCGCCAACCGGAGCGTCGAATACGACACGCTCAGCAACGTTTATGCGCGCTTCCTGATCGAGGAGATCCTGCCGGAGGTCGGCAAGAAATACAACCTCACCAGAAATCCCGACGAGCGTTGCATCGCCGGCAGCAGCAGCGGCGGCATCTGTGCGTTCACGGTTTGTTGGGAGCGGCCCGATGTGTTTCGGAAATGTTTCACCACCGTTGGCAGCTTCACCAACATCCGCGGCGGCAACAAGTATCCGGAGATCGTCCGCAACTCGCCGAAGAAACCGATCCGCATCTTCCAGCAGGACGGCGCGAATGACATCGTCAACCAGTTCGGCTCGTGGCCAGAGGCGAACAAGGCGATGGCCGCCGCGCTCCGTGAAAAAGGCTACGATCACAAGTTTGTCTTTGGCGAAGGTGTTCACAGCGCCAAGCACGGCACCGCGATTTTTCCCGACGCGATGCGCTGGCTGTGGCGGGATGTCGTTCGCCGTTGACGCTCTACCAACGATCATGAAACTCCTTTGCGCGCTCGGCCTGCTATTGGTGATCGGCGCTGCACCGCCGATTGATGTCCAGCGCGGCAAAGCATTGATGCGAAAATCACAGGCCGGCGAGACGCTCACACCGGAAGAACAAGCCTACCTCGATCGCGTGAAACAGGAGATTCGTAAACGTGCCGCCGGCAAGCAGTCGGCTGCCACGCCGCGAACGTTCGTGGTGAACACGAACGACTGGAGCGCGCTCGTGCCAATCACCGACATGACCGCGCCGTATAAAGGCGAAGACGGCGGCCTCTACGGTGGCGGCAAGAACACGCCGCCCGAAGCACATCACATCACATACTTGAAGGAGTCTGAAAAAATCCGGCCACTCGACGCCGAAGGCCGTCCATCGGACAACGGCAAGATTGGTCTGATCACCATCGGGTTCTCGAACTCGTCCATCGAATCGGAGGACTTCAAGCGCACCGCCGACGCCGATCCACAGAAATCACCACGCGTCGTCATCGTCAACGGCTGCATCGGCGGCCGCTCTGCCGTCATGTGGGCGTGGGACGGCGCAGCGGTCTTGCCAAAGGCCGAACAGGACCGGCTCGACAAGGAGATGGACGTCGTCGGTATGCCGAAGGGCGCTCGCAAGAGCACCGGCACCGCCAAGGACACGTGGCCGACGCTGGCAAAGCGGATTCAGGAAGCGAGTCTTTCGCCAAAACAAGTTCAAGCCTGCTGGCTCAAGCACGTCGAGGCGAACCCGAAACCGCTCGGTGAATTCCCGGCGCACGCCCGCGCGTTGCAGACCGACATCACCGCCATTCTCAACATCGCACGGCATCATTATCCGAACCTGCGCGTCGTTCTTCTTTCCAGCCGGACGTTTGGCGGTTGGTCCGGACGCGACAGCGGCAGTCCGGAGCCGTATGCCTACGAATCCGGTTTCGGCACACGCTGGGTCGTGCAAAGCTGGATGCGCGGTGAACTGAAAACGCCGGTGGTAATCTGGGGGCCGTATCTCTGGGCGTGCGGCAACTCGCCGCGCAAAGCCGATGGCGTGACGTGGACACAGAACGACGTGCGCCCCGACCAACTGCATCCCAACGAAAACGGCTGCAAGAAGACCACCGCGTTACTCTTGAACTTCTTCAAGACCGATGAAGGAACCAGCCGTTGGTTTCTCAAGCCTGGCGTAAAGGCGCAAGTGCTGCCGTTGCCTAAATGAACGGAAGCCGCAACTAGGCCGCGGAATTCTGCAGCCTCCCCTTCAGAGTCGAATCTCGTTGTGTTCAACACGCGAACCGATTAAAAGTGGTGCCCTTGCGAAAGGAGCAGACAATGAGCATGAAGAGATTCGTACACTGGACGATGTTGAGTGCGCTGGTGGTGGGGTTATCGGCGGCAGTTGTGAGTGCGGCGGAAGAAAAAGGCGCAGCACAGACCAAGACCGGCGTCGTGAAGAAAGTGAACGCGGACGCCAAGCAGATCGTGATCATGGCGACGCGCGAGTTGACATTCACGATCACGGACAGCACCAAGTTTCAGCAGCACGGCAAACCGGTGAAGCTCTCCGACATCAAGGCGGATGCCAACGTGCTCGTCGAGTACGTCAAAGACGGCGACACTCGCACGGCCAAGAAGATCGTCTTGCTAAAGGACAAATAGCGTCAGCCTGCCAGCAACCGGAAGCAACCAACAAACACTACCATGAGATATTGTGCCGCTGCACGATGCGCATTTGCTTTGTTGGTTTGTTATGTCGCGGTCAGCGCCTTGGCCGCCGGGCCGGCACCCAAACTGGCGCCCAGCATCAAGTTCACCGTCGTATTCCCTGAACTGCCGCCCACGTTCTACCGTCTGGACACGGGGGAGAAGATCCCCACGCAGATGACCGTCTTCCTGCCTGCCAACTATGATCGTAACCGCAAGCACCCTCTTCTCATCTTCCTCGACGGCGGCAATGGCGGCGGCGCTACGAACCCAAAGGTGGCCCGGGCACTCTCCGAAGAGAAGGACTTTGTCTGTGTGATTCTCCCTCTTTTCAAAGAGAAGCTGCTTCCCAAAGAGCCTGCGGGCGGCGGCAAGAACATCCCCCGCATTCTCATGCATCCAGAGGAGGCGCCTTACATGTGGCCCATCTTCAAGAAAATGCTGGCGAGACTGGACAAGGTCATTCCCAATCTTGACCCGAAACATCAGATAATCGGTGGGTTCTCCAACGGTGCCCACACCATCGCGGCGATGATTAGCGATCCGAACTGCGACCTGACTCAACGCTTCTCTGGATTCTTGCTTGTCGAGGGCGGCGGCCGGCTGCAACACCTTGAGTCAATAAAAGGAAAGGCGATTCTCATGGTGTGGGGCAACGAGCGGTCCCGTTCCCGGGCGCAGCAGAACTGCGACGATGCCCTGAAGGCCGGCGCCAAGGCCAGTTTCTATATCATGAACAACGTCGGACACGATTTCCCCGTCAAGGAATATCCGGCGCTGCGTGCATGGCTGCGCGGTGAGCCATGGGCGCCGACAGTGGCAAGGGCGACCATCGCTGCGAAGGAAGACAAAGAGACCGCACAGACCAAGACCGGCGTGGTAAAGAAGGTGGATGTGAACGCGAAGCAGCTCGTCGTCATGGCAGCGCGCGAGTTGACGTTCACGATCACGGACAGCACCCAGATTCAGCAGCACGGCAAACCGATCAAACTCTTCGATATCAAGGTGGGCGCCACCGTGGACGTGGAATACGTAAAGGACGGCGAGACCCGCACGGCCAAGAAGATCGTGCTGGTGATGGCCGCGGGTGTTGCGCACGCTGCCGCGCCCACGCGCAAACTGGTGCCCGGCAGCACTGTGACTGTCATCTTCCCTGACATGCCGCCCACGTTCCACGCGGTGTCGCAGAAGAAGAACTTGAAGGCGGCGATGACGGTCTTCCTGCCGACGAATTACGATCCGGGCAGGAAACATCCCCTCTTGATCCTGCTGGAAGGCGGCGACGGCGGCGTGGGGGGAAATCCCGGCGTTGCTCGTGCAATCTCCGGGGAACGGGATTTTGTTTGTGTCTCCGTGCCGCTTTTCAAAACGGGCGACCCGAAAAAGGGCCTCATCATGGTTGACGCGGACGGCAAATACATGTGGCCGTTCTTCAAGGCCATGTTGGTGAAGCTGGAGGAAATGGTGCCCAACCTCGCCCCGGAGCATCGGGTGCTGGGCGGTTCCTCCAACGGCGCCCACGCCACCGCGGCACTCTTGGACGAGTCGGACGGCGAGGTGGCACGGCGGTTCTCTGCGTTCGTGTTCGTCGAAGGCGGCGGCAAGATGAAGCATTTTGAGTACTTGAAAGGGAAACACTACATGATGGTTTCGAGCCAATCCAAGTCGAAGCCGCGCGCGCTGGAAATATGCAACGCAGCCAAGGCCGCCGGGGCAAAGACCACTTTTCTCTGCGAGGATGTCGGCAAGCATTGCTTTCCTGAGTCAGCATATCCGGCCGTGCGAACGTGGCTGCGCGGCCCGGTTATGGAGTGAGCAGAAACTACAGGAGAAAGAAACCATGACACACTGGCTCGCCGTACCATTCGCTCTCATGATGCCGCTGGCCGTTCTGCACGCTGCCGGCGGCGACTCTCCCCAAGTCAACGTCGCCCCGCCGCTCCAGACCGCCACGACGCACCCGATGAAATACTACATTTCCCTGCCCAAGAACTGGTCGGCGAACCGGAAGTGGCCGGTGCTCGTGGCCCCCAGCGCGCACTACGGCGACAAGGGAAAGAACCTCGCCATGTTTGCGGCGGAACGTGACAAGCGCAAGGCCAGCTTCATTATCGTGGCGCCCTTCGTGATCAATGCCGACCGCGTGGCCGCCATGACGGAATACCGCGGAGCAGTCGCCGACGCCATCAGCGCGGCGGACGCCGCGACCGACGGCCGCGACGAAACCGCGCGCGCCAAATTCGATTCGGAGGGAATCCGCGCGATCCTGAAGGATGTTCAGAAACTTTACCACGGTGAGGACAAGGTCTATATCACCGGCTTTTCCTCCTCGACGCATGTCGCCCACCTGTTTCTCTTCAACCACCCCGAATTACTCAAGGGTGTCATCATCAATTCCGGGGGCTATGCAGGACGCGGAGTGGATGAGGATCACATTCCTTTCCTGAACTCGCCGGAACGCGCCAAGATCGAAATCAAATACATCGTTGGTGAAAACGATCGCGGTTACGAATGGTATTCGGAGAACTCGCAGGAGACGAAAGCCAAGCTGCTCCGTTACGGGCATCCCGCGTCCAAGATACAGATGGAAGTCATCAAGAAAGGCAACCCCGAAAAGCTCAACCCAAGTCACTGTTGCTATCCGACAAAAATTTTTGATTTTTGTGTTGCCGTCGAGAGGGCCTCACAGAAATGAACCTCCGCGCCATAATCACACTTCTTCTGCTGTGCGCCGCCACATTGCGCGCCCAAGACCTTGTGCCGGGAAAGACTCTCACAATCCGATTTCCAGAGATGCCGGCGACGTTTGCGGAGCTGCTCGACAAGAAAGGCATCCCGCCCATGATGACGGTGTTTCTGCCGCGCAACTACGACCGGCAACGCAAACATCCGTTGTTGATCTTCCTCGGCGGCGGTGGCGGCAGTCGCGGTCAGAACCCGACCGTGGCGCGCAAGCTGACGGAGGAGACGGACTTCATTTGCGTGGACATGCCGCTGTTCAAGGAGAAGCTCGACCCGCCCGCGTCCGGCAACGGCACGTCGCGGCTGATTCTTCAGGCAAACGACTGCAAATACATGTGGTCGTTCCACAAAGTCATGCTGGCGAAGTTGGAGGCAACAGTGCCGAACATTGATCCGGCGCATCGGGTCCTTGGCGGCTTCTCCAACGGCGCGCACGCGACGGCGGGGCTGATTGATCAATCGGATGGCGAAATCGCACGGCGATTCTCGGCGTTCTTCTTTGGCGAAGGCGGCGGACGACTGGAGCATTACGAGCTGCTGAAAGGCAAACCGTTCCTCATGTTATACGGCAGCGACAAGTCGAAGAAACGAGCGACAGAAATCTACACGTCAGCCGTCGCGGCGGGCGCGAAGGCGACATTGCACGAGATGAAGAACGTAGCAACTGTCTTTTCATGTGGGTTGGAATGTGGGGTCTTGAAGGATGTGGTTC
>CAZNOK010000213.1:0-9138 GCA_964574605.1 uncultured Verrucomicrobiota bacterium | reverse complement strand
GATGAGTTTGCGGGCGACTTCAATCACCTTCGGCATGCGGGTCATGCCGCCGACGAGAACGAGTTCGTCCACCTTGTCCATCGTGAGCTTGCCGTCGCGCAGACAGCTCTGGACCGGTTTAATGCTGCGCTCGATCAGGACGTCGCAAAGCTGTTCGAGCTTGGCGCGCGTGAGTTTCTTGACGATGTGCTTGGGCCCGGTCGCGTCGGCGGTGATGAACGGCAGATTGATTTCGTACTCCATCGCGCTCGAAAGCGCGATCTTGCCTTTCTCGGATTCTTCCTTGATGCGTTGGAGGGCGTCGGCCTGTTTCTTCAGGTCAATGCCGTTCTCCTTCTTGAAATCGTCAATGATCCAGTTCATCACGGTTTCGTCAAAATCGTCGCCGCCGAGGTGAGTGTCGCCATTGGTGGCGAGCACTTCGAACACGCCGTCACCGATGGACAACAACGAGATGTCGAACGTGCCGCCGCCGAGGTCATAGACGGCAATGTGTTCGTCTTTCTTCTTGTCGAGGCCGTAGGCAAGCGAGGAGGCGGTCGGCTCGTTGATGATGCGGAGCACTTCGAGGCCCGCGATCTTGCCGGCATCCTTGGTGGCTTGGCGTTGCGAGTCGTTGAAGTAAGCGGGCACGGTGATGACGGCCTGCGTGATGGTCTCGCCAAGATACGCTTCGGCGTCGGCCTTCATCTTTGCGAGAATCATCGCGGAGATTTCGGGCGGCGAATACGTTTTTGTTTCGCCGCCGACTTGAACGCGGATGTGGGCGTCGCCGTTGGCGGCGCGGACGACGTCGTAGGGGACACGTTTGCGTTCCAGTTCGACTTCTTCGTACTTGCGTCCCATGAATCGCTTGATGGAATAGACGGTGTTCTTCGGGTTGACGACCGCCTGGCGTTTGGCGGCTTGGCCGACGACGCGCTCGCCGGACTTCGTGAAGCCGACGACTGACGGTGTTGTGCGACCGCCTTCGGCATTGGCGATGACAACCGGTTCACCGCCTTCAACCACCGCCATGCAGGAGTTGGTCGTTCCGAGATCAATACCTAAAACTTTTGACATGATGTTGTTGGCTCCTCTCTGTGCACAGATTGCCGCAATAGAATTTAGCTATGCCCGTGCCAGCAGGCTGACATTTCATGTAAGGAACACCAGTAGAAGGTCTTGGGGAAAAGCTGCTCATTGCGCCATACCCCGCCGTTTGTCACGGTTCGCCCCACAAACTGTGCCAGACGCGCCACGCTGTCACAGCAGACGGAACCCAAGCGCGCCGAGCTTCCGTCGCAACGAATCGCTGGCGCCGTGCAAAAGCAGCGTCGTGTTGAAGAACTCCCGACGCACCGGATAATCGGCTCGGAGTTTGTCGAACTGTTTCGGGTTCGCCCGCAACGCCGCGTCGTCGGCGGTGATGTCATACACTTTGCGGATGATTCCACGCAACGCATCCTCGTCGTCCATCCCCTCCACACGCGCCTCCATGTGCGATACCGGTGCCGGCGGAAGCTGAGGCTGCCAAGCCGGAACAATACCGGAACATTTGCAGGCGGCTTCGTAAATCATTCGCGTACCGTTGACCTTGCCGTCGAAACTGTATCCGGCGATGTGTGGTGTTGCGATGTCCACTTTTTCCAACAGCCCCGGCAACAAATTTGGCTCGCCTTCCCAGACATCGAGCACCAGAGCGTCAAGCTTCGCCGCGAGCAACGCCTTGTTGTCGAGCACCGCGCCCCGGGACGAGTTGATGATGATGCCGCGTCGCGGTTCCAGCATGTGAAACGTCGCGTCCGTCCCCGATTTCGTCAGCGGCACGTGAAACGTGATGATGTCGGCCTCCGCGACAATGCGGTCGAGTGGGACGAAACACGTCAGATCTTCCGCCCGTTGGCGTGGCGGATCGTTTTGCAGGACGCGCATCCCCAGCGCCTCGGCGTAACGGACAACTTTGCTGCCGACGTTGCCGACGCCGACGACGCCGAGTGTTTTGTCGCGGAGGCGGAACCGTTTCCGTTTTGCCAGTTCGAGCAGGGCTGCGACGACGTATTCGGCGACGGAGTTGGCGTTGCTGCCGGCGGCGGTGGCGAAGCTGATACCTCGTAGTTCTAGGTATCGCGTGTCCACATGGTCGAATCCGATGGTGGCGGTGGCGACGAACCGCACGCGCGAGCCGTCGAGCAGCGCGGCGTTGACGGGCGTAACGGAGCGCACCAGCAATAGCTCGGCGTCGCGCACCGCCACGGCGTTCATCTGGCGGCCCGGCACGAGCGCGATCTCGCCCAGCGGGCCGAATGCCTCGCGGATATACGGAATGTTCGGGTCTGCGACGATCTTCATGGTGCTCAGTTTAACAGTGATTTTGGCATTTGACGATGCCGAAGAGCGCGGGTATTCTCCGCCGCACTTTATGTTTATCGCTCACGGAGAAAAAGTTCGGAAACATTCACGCTGGATTCTGGGCGGGATTCTAATCCTGCTGATTCCCGGCTTCATCATGCTGTTCACGCAGACCAGCGGCCGCGAACGGCGCGAGGAAGACCTGCCGACGTTGCGCGGCAAACCGATCCCCGTCGCCGACTACGAGCAGGCCCGCTACAACGTGCGCGACCTCTACTACATCAGCAGTGGCCGCGAGTTGCCTTCCACGCCGCAGATGCAGGACGAACTCAAACGCGAGGCCGTCCGCCGCTTCCTCCAGTTGCGCAAGGCCCGCGAACTCGGCATCCGCGCTCCCGACGAAGTCTTCGAACAATGGGTTCGCACACACCCTGTCTTTCGCAACGAACGCGGCGCGTTCGACGCCGAACGCTATCGCCGTTTCATGATCCTGCTCAACAACCACCGCATCTCCGAGTCCCGTTTCCTCGAACTCATGCAGGAGGATTTCATCCTCGGTCAATTGCGCGACTGGATCGTCTCCGGCGCGAAAGTCACGCCCCAGGAAGCCCAGCTCAACTATGGCCCGTTGCGCGAGAAACTCACCATTGACCTCGTCCAGTTCAACATGGACGACAACAAGACTCCCATCACGGTTTCCGATGCCGACGCCGAAGCTTACTTCAATACCCACAAGGAAACCTTCCGCAAACCCGCCATCGTCAAAGTCCGCTACGCGTTCTTCCCCATCAAAGACCTGAAGAAGGGGATGAAGGTGTCCGATGCCGACGTGGACGCGTACTACGACGAAAACCGGTCGCGTTACCCTGAAGTCGTCAACCTCACCACCAACATCACCGCCGGTGCCACCAATCTCGTCACCAGCATCAACAGCAACGCGCTGGCCACCGTCAAGTCCGACATCCGCGAGTCTCTCGCCGCGCTCCAAGCCCAGCGCCGCGCCGCCGAACTCGCCCAAGCGCTCGCCGTCAAACTCGTCCCCGAACCCGGCACGCCGCGTCCGGATTTCACCACCGCCGCCACCAACATGAACGCCATCGTCAAGGAGACCGATTACTTCGCCCAAGACGATGCCGTGCCCGGCGTCACCGGACGCTCGTTCTACGAGACAGCGTTCTGGCTCGCGCGCCGGCCGGACCCGCCGTTCAGCGACGCCATCGAGTGTCCCGACGGCTGTTACGTTCTCGAATACCTCGACAGCAAACCGAGCCGCATCCCCGGTTTTGCCGAAGCCAAACAACAAGTCGTGGATCGTCTGAAAACCGAGCGCCGCTACGACGCCACTATCGAACAAGGACGCAACGCGCTCGCCAAGATCCAACCCCTGCTCGCCGCCGGCAAGACGTTCTCCAACGCCTGTGTCGAACTCAAATTGAAGGCCGACACCTACGGGCCGTTCACGGCTGACGATCAGGATTTCGCCGCTCCTGCCGCGTCCCGCATCCAACAAGCCTGTCTCGGCATGCCCACCGGTGTCGTCAGCGAATTCATCACCACCGCCACCGGCGGCCAGTTCTTTTTCCTGCGCGAACGCCGTCCGCCCGAAGCCGCCGCTTTCGAGGCCGACCGGGCACGCACCACCGAGACGCTCCTCAGCCGCAACCGCCGTGCCCTCTACGAAAGCTGGGTGCAGTCACTCTTGCAGGAAGAACAGGTCAATTTCGGCAAACCGCGTCCTCAGGCCGTGGCGCAACCTGAGCGGGAAGAAGAACCTACCGAGCCGCAGCCCGCGCCCGCGCCGCAGCCATCAACTTCCTGAACGGCTCGCCAAACGACTTCATCCGTTCCGGGTGAAACTGGACGCCGACGCAGAACCGCGCCGACGGCAACACCGCCGCCTCGACAACACCATCGTCGGAACGCGCCACCACTGTCAGAACCGGCGCCACTTTGCCCAGCGCCTGATGATGCGACGAGTTCACCTTCCGGCAATCGAACAACGGTTGTGACCACTTGATGCCGTGCGTCCCGTCCCGGTGCCCGGCGATATCCGGTAACAACGTCCCGCCCAGCGCCACGTTCATCATCTGAAGTCCCCGGCAAATCCCCAGCACCGGGATGTCCCGTTTCACAATCCCCCGCACCAGATGCATCTCCATTTCATCGCGCGTCGCGTCCACGCCGAACAACGTCTTGCGCTCCGCGGCCGTCAACCGCCGCCCGTATGCGCCCGACGCCTCGCAGGGGTCGCCGCCGCCTGACAACAGGAAGCCGTCGCACAAGGACAGGAAATGGTTCAGCGTTTTGCGTTCACGCGTCAATGGCAACACGACCGGCACGCCGCCCGCTTGTTCGATCGCGCGCGAGTACACCACGTCGCAGAACCCGCCGTGCTTGCCCGACTGGCTCATCTTGACCGCCGACGGAGTGATGCCGATGAAGGGTTTCATACTGTTCTGACAATGGCGCGAGTTTTCTCCAGTGCGGTGCGAGCGACGGTGAGCGCGTCTTGCTGCCAGTAAGCACGATTGAAAAGTTCGACCGACAGCGCACCGCGGAAACCGATGGCGCGCAGGTCACGGAAGATGCTTGCGAGCGGCGCAACACCGTCGCCGGGATAGACACGCGCGGCGTCGGTGATGGTCTCGCGCGGCGGGTCGGCGGGATAATCGTTGACGTGGAAGACGTGCATACGAACGCCGTTGAGCAGCGTGAGGCTGTGAAAATCGGAGCCGCCTTTGTAGATCTGGAACGCGTCCAGCAATAGACACGCATCGGCGTGGCGGCTCTCGATGGCGACAAATGCCGCTTCACTGATGCGGCTGAGTGTCTTCGAGCCGCCCCAGATTTCAAGTTGTGGAATGACTCCCATCGTCGCGCCGAGTTCGAGCAACGCGCGGTAACGTTCAGCAGCCTTGACGAGTCTGAGGTCAGTCTGTTTCGTCGCGCCGGCGGGCGCGGCGGCGATGCGTTTGCCGCCGAGCCGGGCAAGGACGTCCATGTCGCGCTTCATGTTCTCGAAACCTTTGGCCCGGCGGTCGTCATCGTCCACAATCCATTCGTTGAACCCGATGGCGTTTTCGACGGTGAGGCCGCGGTCGCGAATGCGTTTGGCGAGGTCGCCGAGGTTGCCGCCGCCTTTGACGAAAGCGTCAATCTCGCGACTCCAAAGCTCGATGCCGTCGTAGCCGGCTTTTGCCGCGATGTCCACGAGGTCGGGTAGCGAACGTTTGTGTCCCATGAGCGTCGAGGTGTTGAGGCAGAAGCGGAACGGCGGTCTTGCCGGCGACGATTCGACGCGGAGCGGCACGGTGGCGGCGATCCCGGCAGCCGCGGTGCGCGCGAGCATGGCCCGTCGGGAAATGGACTGGTTCATGCCAGACATCTAAGCGAGACCTCTATTCATAGCAACTTGAATTCTGTGTGGATACTCGGTAAAAAACAAGTCGTGAGCTTTTGTTGCTTGCAGATGAGTCGTCGCCGGTTTGTGTCGGCTTGCGCTGCGTGTGCCGCCTGCGGATCGCTTGGGGCGAAGGAGCCGGAAGCGCGGAAGCCGAAGGTGCGGCTGGTGTTCTGTGAGGCACCGAGTTTCCGGGGAGGCTGGCCTCATATCGGCTACGATTTTGATGCCCGTCGCAAGAAGGTCGTTGATCTCTTGACGGACCGGTGTCCGGGGATCGAGTTCCTGACGGTTGTTCTCAAAAACGATCTGAATGGCGTCGCGGAAGTGCTCAAAGCCGATGCGGAGGTGGATGGTTATCTGATTTGCCTTCATGGGATGGACCGGAGCTACGACGTTGTGCAGTTGAGCGCGACGGGCAAACCGACGTTGCTGGTCAATCTCCCATTTGGCGGCTCATGCGTGTTTATGACGCGGATTTCCAAAATCATGGGACCGGGCAAAGCGGTGGATTGGGTCAGTTCGTTGAACGATGCGGATATTGCGGCGTCAGCACGGCAGTTTACCGTCGCGTTGAAGGAGAAAAGCGCGGCGGCGTTTCGCGCAATGCGCCGCAAGAACACGCCGGTCGTCACGGACTGGTCTTGCCGGGCCGACCCGGTGAAGATGCCGGACATGGGCGAATCGCTGAAGCAGTTGAAACAGACGCGTCTGCTGGCGGTAGGCGGCGGCTGGGGCGGCGAAGCGTTTTGGAGGGCGAGCAGGGAAATCACCGGTGTGGAGTTCATTCCGGTTTCGTTTCCGGAGATGGGCGACGCGCGCCTGCAAGCTGATCCGAAGGCGGCCAAAGAGATTGCGGAGCGTTGGATGAACGAGGCGCAGAAGATCGAAGGCGTCGCACCCGCGACCATCGAGAAATCCGGCGCGATGTACGTGGCGATGAAACAGTTGATGGACAAGCACCACGCGCGCGGCATCACCGTCAATTGCCTCGAAGGTTTCAGCCTCGGATACTTGAACGCCTATCCCTGCTTGGGCTTCAGCCAATTGAACAACGACGGCATGGTCGGCGCCTGTCAGGGCGATCAACCAATGGCGCTGACGATGGCCATCATGGGTGCGCTGACGGGACGGCCCGGCTACATCTCCGACAGCGTGATTGACACATCGAGGCGTGCGATCATCTACGCGCATTGCACCGCCACCACCAAACCGTTCGGACCTGCCGGCGCGTCGAACCCGTACGAGATCCTGACCCACTCCGAAGATCGCAAGGGCGCGTCCGTCCGCTCGCTGCTGCCTGCTGGCTACATGACGACCACCCTCAAGATTGACCCCGAATCTCGTAAGGTGTTGTTCCACCAAGCCAAGACCATCGGCAATAATCCAAGTGACTTGGCCTGCCGCACCAAGCTGGAAGCGGTCGTCAAGGGCGACATCGAGAAGCTGACCGAGAACTGGGGACCACGATGGCATCGCGCCACCTTTTACGGTGACCTCAAACCGCACGTCGAAGAACTCTGCCGGCGACTCGACTTGAAACTGGTTGAAGAAGCCTGAGGGGCGCATCTCGGCACTGCCACCATAGTGCCACGGTGTCGTTGTTGGTGTACCGACTTTAGTCGGTCCGGACCGCGTAAACGCGGGACACCAGCCTGTGGAACGTTGTGGTGACAGTGGCAGTGTCAAGATGCGCCCAAGCTTGAGTGCAACTTGAAATTCGCGTTGGTATCGGGTAGAAGTGCCTCCACAGGAGAACGAGCCATGAATCAAATGAATCGTCGCCAGTTTGTGTCAGCCTGCGCGGCCTGCGCAGCGAGCGGAATGTGCGGAGCACTCTGGGCAAAGGACGAATCACGGAAACCGAAGGTGCGGCTCGTGTTCTGCGAGACGCCAAATGACAAACCGATCTGGCCGAACATCGGCTACGATTTCGAGGCGCGCCGCAAACAAATCAACAGCCTCTTAGCGCGACATTGCCGGGCAGTCGAGTTCCTGCCGGTTGTGCTGATGAACGACCCGAAACAGGCCGATGAAGTTCTGAAAGGCGACGCGGAAGTGGACGGCTATTTGTTGTGCGTCCAAGGTCTCGGCTGGGCGAACGACATTGTGAAGCTCAGCGCCACGGGCAAGCCCACGTTGATCGTGGATAATTTGTTTGGTGGATCAGGCCTGTTCCTGACGCGGCTTCCCAAGATCATGCAGTCAGGCAAGCCAGTGGATTGGGTCAGCTCGTCGAAGGACGCGGACATCGCGGCCTCGGCGCGGCAATTTGTCGCCGCCGTGAAAGACAAGAGCGCCGCGGCATTTCGTGAGACGCGCCGGAAGAACACGCCGGCGATGAGAAATTGGAAATGCAAGGCCGACGCCGTGAAGATGCCCGACATGGACGCGGCGCTGAAACAGTTGGAGCAGACGCGCCTGCTGGTAGTCGGCGGCGGCTGGGGCGGCGACGCATTCCGCAAGGCAAGCAAGGATGTCACGGGCGTCGAGATTGTCCCGATCAAATTTGAGGAGATGTCGGCTGCTTACGAAAAGGCCGACGCGAAAGAAGGAAAGAAGTTTGCAGAACGCTGGGCGAGCAAAGCGCAGAAGATCGAGGCCGTCTCGCCGGAGACGATGGAGAAATGCGGCGTGATGTATGTGGCGATGAAACAGTTGATCGAGAAACACAACGCTCGCGGCATCAGCATCAACTGTCTCGGCGGTTTCTACGGCGGTCACCTGAAGGCGTATCCGTGCCTCGGCTTCAGCCAGCTAAACAACGACGGTCTCGTCGGTGGTTGCGAGGCCGACCAGATGTCGGCGTTGACGATGGCGATCATGGGCGTGTTGACGGGTCGTCCCGGCTACATTTCCGACCCGGTGATTGACACGGCAAAGAACGCTATCGTCTATGCTCACTGTGTGGGTGAGACGAAACCGTTTGGCCCCAATGGCGCAACGAATCCCTACCAGATCCTGACGCATTCCGAGGACCGGCAAGGCGCGGTCGTCCGCTCGTTGTTGCCGGTCGGCTACATGACCACGACGCTCGAGATCAATCCGCAAACGCGCCAAGTGTTGTTCCACCAAGCCAAGACCATCGGCAACAACTTTAGCGACATGGCCTGCCGCACAAAAGTCGAAGCAGTCGTCAAGGGTTCGCTGGAGAAACTGACCGAGAACTGGGGTTTTGGCTGGCATCGCGTCACCTTTTATGGTGACCTGCGTCCGCACGTCGAAGAACTCTGCCGAAGACTTGAACTGAAACTAATCGAGGAGGCTTGAAATGAAAATGAACCGAATTCTCTGTATCGCCATCGCGCTGACTTTGGCAACGGGATACGCCGCCGAAACAAAGAAATGCAAAGTCCTGATGCCCATCGGTGACGCCACCGAGATGATGGACACGCTCTATCCATACT
>CAZNOK010000212.1:0-9156 GCA_964574605.1 uncultured Verrucomicrobiota bacterium | reverse complement strand
CAACATGGCGTTGCTCGCGGGCAGCGTTGCCCTCCCCCGCGCGGCGAATGCAAACACACATCCATTCCGCGCCGGCGCGGCCATCGCAGACATCACGCCGTCGGTCGGCATCTCGCTGGCCGGCTCGCTCACGGCGCGTTCGGCTAAATCCATCCTTGATCCGCTTCACGCACGCGCCGTCGTGCTGGAATCGGGCGGCACGCGCATTGCGTTTGTGTTGCTCGACCTCATCGCCTTGAACAACGACGACACCGCGCGGGCGCGCACGGCGGCGAGCAAGGCCGCCAACATTCCCGTCGAGAACATCTGCGTCTCCTGCACTCACACGCACAGCGCACCATGCACGCTCACGTTCTTCCAGTCCGAACGCGAGGCGGCTTACATCGAGAAAACGGTAATTTCGCGCGTCGGCGAGGCTGCGCGGAAAGCGGCAGAGCGATTGCAACCGGCCCGCATCGCTTGGGCGAACGGATGGGAGCCGCGCGCCGGTTTCAACCGTCGTTATCACATGAAAGACGGCACGGTGAAAACGAACCCCGGCTACGCCAACCCGAACGTGCTCCGTCCCGCCGGGCCGACCGACCCGCAAATCCCGATGTTGATGATCGAGTCGGCGAAGGGCGCGCCGTTGGCGGTGGTGGCGAATTTTTCGTTGCACTACATCGGCGACCGCCCCGGAGACGTGATCTCGTCCGACTACTACGGCGCGTTTGAAAATGTGATGCGCGCGCGCAAGGGAAAAGAATTTGTGGCGTTGCTGACACACGGCGCTTCCGGCGATGTGAACAACGTTGACGTGAGCAAGAAACCCACGCCGCGCCAGCCGGGCGAGCGCAGCCGCGAAGTGGCGGGCTGGATTGCCGATCAGGTGGACGGTTGCTGGGCCAAGGCGAAGTTCGAGGAACAACCGGTGATCGCCGCGACGCAAAGCACGTACATGCAGCGCGTGCGGAAGTTGAAAGGCGCGGAGATCGAAGAAGCGCACGCGCAATCGGAGAACATGAAGCTGCCACTGGTGGACCGTCTCTACGGGAAGGAACGACTGGAGTTGTTGAAATGGCCGGACGAAGTCCCGATGGTGATTCAATCGCTGCGCGTCGGCGAGTTTGCCGCATCCACTTTTCCGGGTGAAATGTTCTGCCGCCACGGCCTCGACCTGAAGCACGCGTCGTCGTTTCCGGTCACGGCGTTCATCGAGCTGGCCAACGGCTACAGTTGCTACACGCCGACGCGGGTGGACTACGATCTCGGCGGTTATGAGACGTGGCTGGCGCGCAGCGCGTATGCGGCCCCGTTCACCGGCGAGGAGATGGTTGCCGTTGCAGCGATACAGTTGCGGAAACTCTGGCAGTCGTAAGACCGAACGAACGGAAGGTTGAATGACGCGCCGCCACCGGCTAGACTGCCGGTGTGAGAGAGTTGCAGAAAATCAGCGACTGGCTTTGGGAATTGCCCGTCTCGCACAAAAGCGGGATGCGGGTGCCGGGTCGCGTGTATGCGTCGGAAGCGATGCTGCGAAGCGCGCTGGACGACAACGCGCTCGAACAAGTGGCGAACGTCGCCACGTTGCCGGGCATCCAGAAATTCTCGTTGGCGTTGCCCGACATTCACTGGGGCTACGGTTTTCCTATTGGCGGTTGTGCGGCAACGGACCCGGACGAAGGCGGCGTGATTTCGCCGGGCGGCGTCGGCTACGACATCAATTGCGGCGTGCGACTGATGCGGATAAACCTGCGACAGGCCGACGTCGCGGCGCGGATGAAGGAGTTGGTGGCGCAACTGTTCCGCGATGTGCCGTGCGGGTTGGGCGAAGGCAGCGATCTGGATTTGTCACATGCCGACGAGAAGGCGTGCGTGCGCGAGGGCGCCGCGTGGGCGGTGAATCGCGGGTTCGGCAAACCGGAAGATCTCGACTTCATCGAGGAACGCGGTTGTCTGCAAGGCGCGGAGCCGTCGGGGATCACGAACCGGGCGCTGGAGCGCGGTGCAGGCCAAGTCGGATCGCTTGGCAGCGGAAATCATTTTCTCGAAGTGCAGGTGGTGGACGAAATCTTCGACGAACGCGCAGCGGAGGTGATGGGCTTGGCAGCCGGTCAAGTGACGGCGATGATTCACTGCGGCTCGCGCGGGTTCGGCTACCAAGTCTGCGATGATTATTTGAAGACGATGCGAAATGCGCCGCAGAAATACAGCATCGCTTTGCCGGATCGTCAACTGGCGTGCGCGCCGGTCGAGTCGCCGGAGGGACAGGAATATCTGGCGGCGATGCGGTGCGCGGCGAACTATGCGTTCGCGAACCGGCAGGTGTTGATGGTGAAAGCAGAGCGCGCGTTTCAACACGCGCTGCGGATTTCGCCGCGGGAACTCGGCATGGAACTGATCTATGACGTGCCGCACAACATCGCGAAGATGGAACGGCACGGTGGGCGGACGTTGTGCGTGCATCGCAAGGGCGCGACGCGGGCGTTTCCGCCGGGACACGAGTCGTTGCCGGCGCGGTATCGCGACATCGGACAGCCGGTCTTGGTGCCGGGCGACATGGGGCGTTGTTCGTTCGTGTTGGTCGGCACGCAGACGGCGATGGAACAAACGTTCGGCACGGTTTGTCACGGCGCGGGCCGGACGATGAGCCGCGCGGCGGCGATGAAACACGGTTCGATGGCGGACTTGCGTCGCGCGCTCGACGAGGCCGGCGTGACGTTCATGGCGCATGGAAAAGGAACGGCACTCGAAGAAGCGCCGTGGGCGTACAAAGATGTGTCAGAGGTCGTGGAAGTTTGTCATCAGGCCGGTCTCGCACGAAAGGTGGCGCGGTTGCGACCACTCGGAGTGATCAAAGGTTGATGAGCGCGCGTCGGACAGAGGTCTTGAATAATCCGGCGCGCGCCGCGTCCAAACGGGCGAACCAAGAAGTTCTCACCGCGCTCAGTGATCGGGATTTGGTCGAGCGATGCCAGCGGGGCCGATTGGAAGCTTACGGCGAGCTGGTCAACCGATACCGAAACCGCGTGTACGCGCTGGCACTCGGCATGGTGAGGAATGAACAAGACGCAACTGATCTTTGTCAGGAAACATTCGTGAAGGGTTGGCAGGCGATTCGCGGGTTCAAGAAGAACGCCTCGTTTTACACGTGGCTGTACCGCATCACCACCAACCTGTGCATTGACTACGTCCGCCGGCGCGACCGCAGGCCGACGGTGGAGTTCCAGGAAGCGGTGGATCCCGACGCCGATGCCGGCGTCGAGGTGCCGCCCTCGAACCAGCCGTTGCCGACCGATGAAGTGCGGCGGCGGGAATTGCGCGAGTTGATCGAGGCGGCAATGGAACGGCTCTCGCCCGAACACCGCATCGTGGTCCAGCTACGGGAGTTCGAGGGGCTGGACTACGCGGCGATCGCGAAAGCGGTTGGATGCTCGATGGGCACGGTGATGTCGAGACTTCACTATGCCCGCAAACATTTGCAGAAGTTGTTACGAAAGGTGCTATGAAAAGTCACAACACAGAAAAAATCAGCGCGCTGGCCGACGGCGAGCTGAAAGGATTGTCCCGATGGTTGACCCAGCGGCACGTGCGGCATTGCCCGCAATGCGCCGCGGAATACCATCGCGTCGAACGCGTCCGCGAAACGCTCGCGGCCTGCCCGCCCGTCGTGGAGATGAGCGATTCCGCTGATTTCTTCTGGTCCAAGATCCGTCGCGAGATCGAGATGCACGAGAACGAAACCATTTCCATCCCCATGCCGCGCCTGTCGTTGAGTGACTGGCTCATGGTTCATCGTGGAGCGCTCGCCACCGTCACCTCCGGCCTGATGCTTCTGCTGGCTACCGGCGTCATGCTCCAGCAACCGCGTCTCGCCGGTCCCGGTGCCGTCATGGTCGAGCGCGTGGACACCGTCATTCCGAACACCGTGGCCACGCCGTTGAAAGGCGCTGACGCCGACGTGGCCGTCATCTGGGTCTCGGGTCTTGAATGGACACCCGACCTTGACCAGATGAAAGAGTGCTTCGACAACCTCGAGACCTGATCATGCGCTGGATTGCGACAGTCGTGTTGTCGCTTCTGTTCGCATGGCCGGCGCATGCCGCGAGCGTCCAAGCCCGCCTGATTCGCGCCTCCAACGAACACGGCAAGACCGACCCTGTCCTTGCCGATATTTCCGGCAAGCTCAAGGAGAAGTTTGGCTACAAGTTCTACCAGCAGCTTGGCGCCCAGCAGCAGCCGCTGAAAACCGGCGCGAAACTTCAACTTAACCTCGGCCAGAATTTCCAAGTGTTCGTCACCCCTCGGCCGTCGAACAAACGCCAGCAGGAACTCGAACTCGAATGGTATTCCGGCAAGACCCTGTTGGTGCGGAGCGTCGTCAGGGTTGTCGAGAATGGCCATCTCCTCGTGAAAGGCCCCGAAGTCGGCAACGACTGGATCGTGCTGGCCGTCAGCGTCCGCAACTGACAGAAAAAAGTTGGAGCGGGTGAAGGGAATCGAACCCTCCTTACCGGCTTGGGAAGCCGGTGCATTACCACTATGCTACACCCGCTTGCATGTGCTGCATTCTCGCCGGTTCTCGCGCCAAATCAAGCCAAACTTCACTCGCCGGAACAAAACCGGAACATCTTCCACTTCATTTCTCACATCGACCAGACCCGACAAAGCAGTGAGACGATCTCGACATAGGCGTTGCCCCAAGCTTGCGGTCGCAAAAGCTGAAACGGTTTCGTGGGGTCGCCCACAAATGGGCGCAGCACCCACGCCATCTGGATTGCCACGAACCAATACAAAATCATCCACGTCCGTAACAACACGCAGTGGCGCGGATTGACAGCAATCAGCGGCTGATAAAGCCGACGCATCCGCCACTGTCCGAACAGGCTGGCGATGGCGAACATGATGCCATTCCACACCACGATGAAGCCGTAGTTGGGTGTCGAGACATTCATCAGCCACGTGATCGGCCCCAACGCCGCCAACACGACCGCAGCCAGCGATTGGAACGACAACAACGCGCGCAGCACCTGCGGAAAATCACCGCGCAACCCGGCGAGCACGTTCAGCACGAAGTACGACGGCAGGCAAAGCAAGAACGTCACGAAGAACAACATTGGCACCTTTGATGCCGACAACAACATCTGCTTCCAGCCGTCGCCGTCCAGTCCGCGATAGCTTCCCATGATTGCGCCGTACAACGCGCCGCAGGCCACGATCATCGGCAGTTGCTCCCGAACACCGGCGGCGCCTTCGATGCGCAAGAAACGATCAATGTTCAGCAGGAAGCGGCGCATGAGTTCAAGAAAACAGTTTCAGAAACGATTGCCAGACATCCAAAAAGAAATTCGCCTGCCGCGCGCGGAACCAGGCAAACGGCGAGTGCGGGTCTCCGAGAAACGGGCGCAGTACCCAGCCCATCTGCGCGCCCACCAGTGCGTAGATCAGAATCCAAATGCGAAAGACCCGCCTGATCTGCCGTTCCTCACCGGCAGTCTTCAGCCAGATGACCGGCGGCCTATCGTCGGCTGCCGGAACCGGCGGCGAACTGAGGAGAAACCGCAACGCCTTCAACAACGCCCCCACGCCGAGCAAGCCGGCCACGGCGAAAAATGCCACGTTCAACAGTTTCATGAACGCGTAGTTTTCCGTGCTGACCGAGAAGAATGCCACGATCGGGCCAAATGACGCCAGCACCGTCACGGTGATCGCCACGATCCCCAGCAGCGCCTTCAGCGTCGCCAGAAACGACAGCCGCGACCCGAGCAATGTACTGAACACATACAACGACGGGAAACAGATCAAGAGCGTCACCAAGAACAGCACCGGCACCTTCCACATGCACGACACGACTTGCCGGTACTCGGGTGTCGCGCGCGACGTCAACGCGTACACACCCATAAACACTCCATACGCCGCCGCCAACAACAACACAATCACCGCCAAGCGCAGCACTCGCATCCGGCTGAGCGCCTCCTCGCTCGAAACGGCCTCGCGTTCCCGCAACAACATATCCACTAGTTTCCATAGTTCTTTCATGTTTGTCTCCTGTTGTTGAGTTCTTTAGTTCACGCCGCCACCCCATGAAGGCACTGGGCTGCCAGTATCCACAACCGCTGTTCTACCGCCTCGATTACCTCGTCCGGCGTCGAGGTTCCCGCTGTGATGCCAACCGTCTCGGCGTTGGCGAACCACGACGGCTCCAGTTCCTCCGCGTTCTCGACGCGGAACACACGCCGACAAAACCGCGCACACGTTTCCGCTAGTTCGCGCGTGTTGTTGCTATGCCGGCTGCCGATCACCACCACTGCGTCGCACTGTTGTGCCAATGCAATGGCCGCCGCCTGACGTTGCTTCGTCGCTTGGCAAACCGTGTCCACAAATCGCACTTCTGATTCGAAAAACCGTTGACGGATCGCCGCGACCAACCGTTCGACACGCTCAACCGGCTGGGTTGTTTGTGCGACGATGCCGTACCGCCAACGCGGCGGGAGCATGCGCACATCTTCCTCGGACAACACGACGTCAAACTCCACGAAATCGTCCGTGAGTCCGCGAACCTCAACATGCTCGCGTTTCCCGATCACGACGGGATGAAATCCATCGGCAACAAGTTCGCGCAGCGCGCGGTGGGCGCGTCGCACGAGCGGACAGGTTGCGTCGAGCACACGCGGCACGCGCTCGCGAATGCGTGCCAACGCGGTGTCCGAAAGCCCGTGCGCGGTTATAACGACAGTGTCGGCACGAACCTCGTCGAGGTTGTGGATCAACTGCACACCTTGCGCGCGCAAAGCGGCGTTGACAGTGTCGTTGTGAACCAACTCGCCCAGCACGGCGACACGACCGTACCGGGCTTCGTTGGCGACCAGCGCGACGGCATCGCGGACGCCGAAGCACCAGCCGAGATGTGCAGCACGAAGGATTCTCATGGCTTTATATCATAAAGTGGATGGCCATAATGGAGGTGATTGCAATCATTCATCGGGCGTCAGTTCTGCCGGCTCTGTTTGACGATTTCTTCGAGGATGCCGATGTAGTCGGAGAACATCTTGCGTCCCTTGGCGGTCAAAGTGCAGGTCGAGCGCGGCCGACGGTTCTCAAATGTTTTGGTGACGGCGATGTACCCGGCCTGTTGAAGGGTGCGAAGCTGAATGCAAAGATTGCCATCGGTCAGGTTCAGGCTATCGCGAAGTTCAGTGAACGAAAGCTCAGGCGTCGCCGCGAGCAACGACACAATGGCAAGCCGCGTCTTTTCGTGGATGACCTTGTCGAGCTTCTGGAACGCGTCGGGGTTCACAGTGAAGTCGGCCTTGATCGGGTAATGTAAAGATAGATTCCGTAAACCAGATGCAGCCCGCCAAAACCGAGTCCCATCACCACGTGCGGCGAACAGCAAATTCTGCAACCAAGAACTGTGCCACCGGCCAGCAGGAATAGCCAGCTCAACCGCCGCACGCCACTCGGCATAAAAAAACCCGCGCCATGCAGTCCAAGAGCATAGATCAGCAGCCACCAACCCGCCAGTCGTGTCGGGTCGGCTTCGACGCACACCACGATGACACCCATCATACCCGACGGCAGCAGTGCCAATGCCACGCGCCTTGTCGGCGGCGACCAGAACGCTTCGTGCTCACGGATTGCCTCGCGTCGCGCCAGCGCGAAAGCCGCAAGGAGCGCGAAAGCCGCTGCAATCACCCAGCAGACGACGAACGGGATCGGCGCATCAAGCTTGCCGAGCATTCCGACAACCGACACGGTCGTGCCGACGATGCCGACGGTGAGCATGATCGGCGCGAGAGCGCGTCGGTAGATCGTGGCGCGCTCCATCAAAGTGCGGATCAGTGAGAGATTTTCTTCGGCAGAGTTTGCTTTCATTGCATCCACTTTATTACATAAAGTGCATACTGTCAACAATCTTTTTGGGAACGAGAGTCGCAACTCCTTAGTCGTGGAACGGAATCAAACGGGTGTCAAACCTCGATGAGAATGTCCCCTCATCTTTAGCCGCGCCTCCGTCCGCACCCGCCACAGCCACACACGTTGACCGCGTTTCGCCCCAGCTTTTTGTGGCGCGTCCTGATGGCGAGCCGATCTCCCAGTCGCCCGCTTTCACCCACCGCGTCCGGAGGCGAGCCTTCCTTGAGCGAAACGCGGTCGGTGGCGGGCGCGGACGGACCGGCGCGGCGCGTGGCCGGACCCGCCGCGATCCCCCTACACTGCCACGGGTGATCCGCCGCCGACACCGAACAGTCACCAACGAGAGCACCGCAGGCACGGTGAAGCGCGCGTTCAGTTCGGGCAGGAAGGTAGCGTCCAGGAAACGATTGGCCGCCTTGATGCTCTGGATGCCGGCTAAACGCAATTCTTTGACCAGCCGATCTTGAAACACTTGATGGCGGCGTTCGACCCGCCCTTTGGCTTGTGGTGAATGCGCACACTGCACCCGCACGCCCAGTGTTTGCATCGCCCGCCCAAACGGTTCAACCCGGAAGTATCCGCCTGAGAGGGTGTATCGGCTATAACAGGGGCATGAACCAAAGCCTCCTTTATCATGCCTTTGGGGTGCGGGAAGGCTACCAGTATGTCCGCACCGATTACCCGTCGGGGGCCGTGCAGTTCACCTTGAAAGTCAAACCCGAGTTGTTTGTCTGCCCCACCTGCCACAGTACACGGCTCATCCACAAGGAACCCCGCTGGCGTCGCATTCGCACCGTCCCCATCGGCTTCAAGACCGTCTGGCTGAAGACCGAGGTGCCCAGCGCCAACTGCCAAGATTGCCACAAGAACTTCGAGGTCGCCCCCCTTTTGCCCCGGCTTACGTCCACTACACGCAACGGCTCCGCCAGTACGTCTTCGGCCTGAGCCAAGGGATGACGCTGGCCGATGTGGCCGCCGTCACCGGCTTGGCGTGGGACAGCGTCAAAGAGATCATGCGCCCCTATCGGGCCAAGGAACTGGCACACTTGTCCGACCGCTCGCTGCGTTGTCTAACCATGGACGAAATCTACGTGGGGTACCTCAGGAAGTTCTACACGCTGGTCATTGACTGGGAAACCGGCCGGATCGTGTGGGTGCCACACGGACGCGGCGGGGAGTGTCTGCGCGGGTTCTGGCGGCGGTTGCGCCTAGGAGTCTGTCCAAGAATTCGCTTGTAAGTTTTGAATGAGGCTGCGGGAA
>CAZNOK010000211.1:0-9170 GCA_964574605.1 uncultured Verrucomicrobiota bacterium | reverse complement strand
CGACGGCGCGCCGTCGTCGAACGTGAGGGAAACAGCCGCGAGAGATTCACCGGGCCAGCAGCGTGTCAGTTGTTGAGTCATGGCAAGTGCTACCACTACAGCATTTGCGGTTCGATTTCCAGCGATTCCTTGTCGTACCTGTCGAGAATCAAAGGCAGGCGGAGTTATTCCTAGCGATTGATTGGTTCGTCGTTGGTGTTTTTGGTCTTGAACCGGGACGGCAACTCGAAGAGGGAATCTTCCAGTGGAATGTCCACTTCGACTTTGGTGACAGCATGGACAATCAAACTCCCATGGCCATACTGCGTGGGGCTAGCATACACACATTCGCGCCGCATGACCAAACCGTTCTCCCTCCAGAGCCACACTTTATCTGTCTCCGGGCATCTGATGTTCTCACAGATGTCGCAGAGATGACCGCAGATGGTGTCGGTGCCGACCTTCTTGTAAAACGAATCGCGATGCCCGTCGTCCATCCCGAAATTCCCATTTGTGAAATCTTCGGCGGGGTAGAAGTTGTGTGTGTTAATGTGGCTGTTACCCCATCCTTGGTAGAAGCTGTAGGAGGTTTCTTTTCTCCGATAACGGTATTCTGTTTCAAACCCGCGGCGGCTGCTCTTGCGGATTGAGAAAAACAAATCCGGCTTCTTGTACCAACGTTCTTCTGTAGTCCGGTAGTTGAGCTTCTTGGTCTCGATGTTTTGATACGTACTCTCAACAATCCAGTGCAGAGATTTGAAATCGCCCGCTTTCAGTTTGGGTGTATCGGCAGGTTTCTTGTAGATGGCGAGTCCTGGGTCGGTCTGGCCGTTCACGGCCGCGTAGCGGCCGTCCGGCTCCTTGCGCAAGTGGAGTACGTATTCCTGGCGTCGTTGCGGATCAAAAGACACAAGGAAGGGACCATTAATGGCACCTCTAACGAGGCGATAGTGGTGCAGCACAAACTTCTTCAAGGTCTCGTCGCCCTTGGTGACGGATACGACCTCAAATTCGGTCTCCACACCCGCCACTTGGAACTTCTCCGGCAACTGGCACCTTTCCTCCGTATTCTTGGTTGCAATCGGCTTCATCAAGCATTTTATATTTCGACATACCTCGCATCGCACGTGCAAACCCCGATGACGGGATGGCCAACAGCAGCAGACAAACAGCGATTGAATTGAGGTTGAGTCTCAACATCTGACCAATCCACTCATGCTCTCACGTTAGTACCCCAACACTTTTCGCACGAACTCGCGGCTCATCTTCAGGCTCTCGCGCAACGGGCGCGTCAGTTGGAAGCCGCGCTCGTGGGCCAGTTCGATGACGGCGTGGCCGGTGAAGTTGATCTCGCGCAACGCCCCGGCGATGGCAACGTAATCCATGTCCCCCTCGCCCAACGCCTCGGACCACTTGCCGTCCTTCTTCTGGTCGCGCAGGTGCAGGAAAACAATCTGCTTGCCGTAGCGCCGGATGAACGCGACGGGATCCACGCCGCCGCGAACGAGCCAGTTGAGGTCGGGACCGAGTTTGACATCGGGAATCCGCGCGAGTGTGCCTTTGAGGTCGTGCAACTCGTTCTCGACCTCGTAGGTGTGGTTGTGAAGGTTCAGCACGACGCCGTTCTTCTCGCAGATCGCGATGATCTTCCGGAGCAACTCCGCCTGCGCGTCGAGTTGTTCCGGCGTCTTGAGGGTTTTCTGTCCCCATTTCACCGCGCCGACGGAGGTGCCGAGGGTGCGCCCGCCAAGCTTCGCCAGTCGCGGGATTGCTTTCGCAGCTTCATTGAGGATCGTTTCGTGTTTCGCGCGGTCCCACATCGCGCCCCCGAACGATGCGCCGAGGACCGGAAGCTTGTGTTTCCGTGACAAGTCGCCGATGCGTTCGACGGCGTCATCGGGCAGCAGCGCGCTCGACATCAACTCGATGCCGTCCATGCCGGCGTAGCTCATGTCGGCGAAGATCTGCGGCAGCACCGGCGTGATGTCGTATTTCGGTTGCGTCGCGGCGTACACCCACGGGTGTGCGCCGACAATGACGGCAGGCGAGCGCCGCGGTGAGAAACCGACTGCCGCGAGACTGGCGGCAACTTTCAGAAAATCCCGGCGAGAGAATTGTGTCATGTGCGCAAGAATACGCCGCTCACCGCGTCAAGAGAAGCCCAATGTCCGGTCACGGCTGTTGTTTCTGATACACGATCAACGCCGCGCCGGAACGGGCCGTCAATTGCACCGGCAATCCAGCCTCCATCAGTTCGGCGCCGCTTAGGACGGAGGGCGTTTTGGTGTCCAGATCGTTCACGCGATACTTGGCGCGCGGATCGAGGCCGCGCAGTTTCAGGTGGAACGAGTCGTCGGGATTCTCGGCGCGGCGAAACGCTTGCACCACGCCGCCGCCGAGTTCCGGCTGATCATATTGCCACGCCACCCAAACGTTGTTGGCCCGGCTGTATGGCGTCAGCGGATAGAAGTCGCCAGTCAGATACGGTTCGGTTCGACGGAAGTCACTGACCATCCGCCGCAGAAACTCGTAGTTCAACTCGCGCTTGCGCGTGTCCCACGCGATGCGGAACATCGGGCAGATGGAACTGCGGATCATGTAAACGTCGTGTGAACCGGTGCCCGATCCGTAAACCGGCATCCACAACGAGAGACCGAGGGTCTGGCATTGTTGGCCGATGGGTTCGCTGAAATAATCGCTCCGCAGCAACGGCACCGACCGGCGCATCGTCTCCAGATCGTTGCGACGGCCGCCGCTGGCGCAGGTGTCTATCCAGAGGTTTGGGTACCGGCGCAGCAACTCGTCCCAGTATGCGAGGTAGCCGGTGACGTAGGCGTTCTCGGTGATGCCCTGCCGGTCCGGGGCATCATTGGCGCGCCAGAAGGCGAGCGGGTCAATGTTGAAATCCTGCCGGTACACATCAACGCCTTCGTCGGTCAGCATCTGGCTGACGTGGTCGGTCACCCAGCGGCGCGCGTCGGGATTGCCGAGATTGAGAAGTCTGTTCGCCAGTTTCCCCAACTGCGGCGTCTGCTCGGATTCCTTGGAACAACTCAGCAACCATTCCGGATGGTTTTCATACAGCCACGAGCCGGGCGTGACCCGCTCCGGCTCGAACCACACGACAGTCTTCGCGCCGTTGGCGTGGACGCGATCGTTGACCTCGCGCAGCCCGCACGGAAACCGTTTCGGATCAGGCGTCCATGTGCCGGTGTAAAACCATTTGCCCGGATGCGGATGCCAGCCGGCGTCCATGATCCAGTAGTCGAGCTTGATGCCTTCACGCACGTAGCCGTCAAACAACGCTATCTCCTTCGCAGCTTGGATCTGATTGTTGTCGCCGCTGGTGGATGCGAAATGCGTGGACACGATCTTGCCGCCGACGCGCGGTGTGTTGTGAGCCAGCATCCAGCGTCGCCAGATGTTCTGCGAGCGAATCCAATCGCCCTTCCAAAACTGCAGTAGGATGAGTGGACTGCGGATTTCTTCACCGGGATGCAGCTTGAGATGCGTCAGCTCCTGACCGGCGCGGATGCGCAGGCCACGCGAGTCGTCGCGTGAGAATTGAGCAGACCACTGACCGGGCCAGCCCACGACGAAGATGACGCCTTGCCCCGACCATTCGAGGTTGAAGTACGACAAGTCGCTGTTCGTGGGACGGCCGCCTGCGGCGCTGATTCGTTTCTCGGCTTTTGGGCCGAGTTTCGTTTCGAGCGGCTCGAAATCATTCTGTTTGCACGGGCTGCCGACGTTGTGGTGCAAGAGGAACTCACCCGAAAGCTCGCGCTCGAATCGCGCGTCAATCGCGAGAATGTCCGCGAGAATCGGCGTGTCGCCTGTGCCCCTGTTCTTGAAGTAAAGCGTCCATTCGACGGTGGGAAAGTCGTGATACACAACTGACACGCACCGGACTTCCAAACCCGTTTTCGGGTCCGTGGCGGTCAGCGTGTGTTCTGTCCGGTTTGCGTCCAGCAATCGCGACGAACTTCGCGCTTGCCGCAGCCAAGGCAGTTCAGCCGACGACCGACCGTCGTAGTTGAACGACCAAGGGAACGAAGAAGCCCGATGAGTGAGATGCGATTCAAACCAAACACCGGCAGCCGGCTCCGCTGCGACAGCACGCAGCCCGACAACCGCGAGCAGAATCATGATTCTGATTCCGGAAACAGTCATATTGTTTGGCACGGTGCAGTGCACGCGCAACGCACGTGAGAATACGCTGTCCACTGTTTCCAGAAAAGCCAAATGTCCGGGGCTAGGGGCCGGCCCGGAAGTTGGCGATGGCCTCGGAAGTTCGCAGGTAACGCCCGTAGAGGCGTATGGTCCGCAGTTCGCCGCGCAATGACGGTGCAAGCTTCAGTGACGGCCCAACGGTGACGTCGCCCAACGCAAACCGGCCGGTGCCGAACGGTCGCTTCGGGTCGTCGCCGCCGTCGCAGAGCCGGCCGTCAATCACGAAGGTCAGCATCTTCGGGCCGCCGTCAACGTTGACCGTGACGTGGTGAAGCTTCCCCGGCGTGATGACGCCGGCATCGGTGTCCCACTCGAACGATTTGGCGCTGTCGTGCATCGTGAGGCGCAGCACTCCACCGGCAACGGTGGTCAACTTCACGCCGCCTGACTCGAAGACGATTTGTTCCGGCTGGAGGTCGTCGAGCTTCAGCCAGAAATCGAAAGCGAAGCCGCCATTCGGCAAGCGAGGAATCGTCACGGACTCTGCCGGTTTGATCGGGCCGAGATGCTCCCACAAGATGCCGTCAGGGGCGACGGACTTGCGCTCGCCCTGTTGCCAAAGTCCCCCGATCAACTTGCTGTCAATCTCAATGAGCCGCGCTTCGCGCTTGTTCGTCGCCGAGATGAAATACTTCCCGTCCGCCTCGATCAAATCCGGATAGCTCACTCCGCGGCGCGGCGTCACGTAGCAAACGAGTTCCGGTTGCGACCACTCGATTCGTCCGTTGCGCTCAACTCCGCCGGTAAGCCACGCTTGGTCACGGCCGGTCATCGGCCAGATTTTGCTGTGCAGTTGCAGTGCGGTGTTGTGAATCCAGAGGAGGTATTTGCCGTTCGCGGTCCGCCAAACCATCGCGCAGCCGCGCGGCGTCTTGATGGCGCGACCATCCGCATACTTCACTGGCTGCGGCTTCGACCACGTCCGTCCGCCGTCGCGGCTGGTCGCTTCGGCTGCGTAGCCTTGCGTCGTGCGATAAACGCAGTAGAGATCGCCGGTTGCGAGCGGGACGACGTTGTGTTCCTCCTGCACGGAACCCATGTCGTCGTTGCGCACGCCGCGCTCCGTCTCCGGCAACAGCCGCCAGCAAATCTTCGTGGGGTCCGTCTCCGTGAGGATGTTGTCCGAGCGGTAGAACCAACCTTCGCCGAGATCGTGAATGAACTTGCCCATCCGCGTGAACGCGAACATCACATCACCACCGACGACCGTCGGCTTGTCAATGCCCCAGAAGAGTTGCACCGCGCCCTGCCAGTCGTTTTGCCGATCAACCGCGGCCACCGGCATCGGCAGCCGATGCCGTTCCACGCTCCACGTGCGACCATTGTCGTCGGAGAACTTGAAGACATACCAGCCGAGGAGCGTTGGCCGCTCGATTTTCTTGTCGCCCATCTTGCGGATGTTGTCGCCGTTGTAATTGTAGAACGCGTACACGCGTCCGCTCGGCACGGTCAACGGCACGACCCACGAGCTTTCGATCTTGCCCGACGCCTCGATGTCAATGAGCGGCGACCACGATTTTCCCTGGTCTTTGCTGATGGTGGCGACGACGTGCTGTCCCGGCTGGCTTTCGCCGCCCGGACCAGTAGTCATCGTGCAGAGCCAGTTCCCGTCCTTCGTCACGACGACGTAGGGCTGGTCGCAGTAGCCTTCGTCCGGAATCAGCCGGCAATTGCTGAAGTCGCGCGGATCAGCGGCGCGCCCGGCGACCGACAGCGCCAGTAAGCAAAGAAACAGGCAGGATGTGAATGGCAAGTGATTCATGATGCTGCGCTCAGGAGAGTACATAACCCAGCACATTAGTAAAACAAGAATGGCCACCAATTCTTCATCGGGCGGCGGTTGTCGTCTTTCTGGCGGTTGTTGAGGCCGGGCATGTTTTGCCGCCAGTAGATGAGCCACGGCCCCATGCAGTCGGGTGCCGACTCGCGATACTTCGCGAACGCGGCGTTGGTCCACGGTTTGGCGAGGTCTTTGCCGCCGGGACCGCTGCCGATGCGCCAGTCTTCGATTGTCGAGAGAACGGGCTGCGTGTTGGCCTGGTCGTAGTGATGCCGCCCGTTGGGCGGGAAATGCACGTTGCCACCGAACGCGACGTAGTTTTCCAAGCGCACTTGTTTGTCGCGGAAGTTGACGACCGCGGTGTGATCGTTGGGATACTCGATGGCGCCTTTGCCCATCTTCACCGCGTAGAACCGGCTGAACGGCGCGCCGAACCGCTCGTCGAGGTTGAAACCGGCGAACTCGCGGAAGTAACGCGTGAAATACGCAATGCACTTCGAGTTGGCCGTGCCTTCGAGCGCGTGGCCGAGGTTCTCGAACGCGCAACCGATGCCGCGCCCGGCGTTGATGTGGTTTATCCGGAGGCTGCGGCCGGTCCATTTCTGTTCGCGGTCGCCGCCGTTGCCGGCCTGCACGAACTTGTCGGCGACGCGCATGAAACGTTCATCATAGACCGGTTTCTCCTCGACGCACTCGAAAATCCTCAAGTCCGGCGCCCACTCGGTGTAGAACCAGAGTTCGTGTACGTAGCCGAGCGCGACCAGCTCGTCGAGACGCAGACAACGTCCCGGCTGGCGCGGGTCGCGCACGCGGTAGCGCTCCCCAAACGCCGGACTGAACAGCGCGTCGTACTCGAAATTGAATTCGGTTGGCTTGGCGTGTGTCTTGATCGGGAGCAGATGCGAGTTGCCATTCGTCCGGCCCGCGTCGCGCAGGTCAACGAACTTGAAAACGTGATACCGGAGAAAGACCGGCGCGGCGGGGTCGCGATAGCCGTGATAACGACTGCTCTCCGCGATGGCGGTGATCAAGTCGCGCGTCATCCGGTCGAGGTGCGACTGCGACCGCAGGTTGGAGAAGTTGAGCACCAGCAGGCGGGGATTCATCTGCCGGATCCGATCGTGGTTCTCGACCAGCCAGCGGTCGCTGTTGGCCCGGCTGAAACGGTTCGGCCACACCGACGGGTCAGCCGGGTCGTTCGCCGGGTCAGCGAACGGCTCGGCCATCGCGGCTACTGGCAACCAGAGTGCGATCAGCAGGGAAAATCGAAATGCAATCTTCATTTCGATCCCTCTTGCCGTTGTTACTCGTGACAACTCATCAAACCCCGCAGACGGGTGTCGGCGCTACTTCGTCACCACCCAAAGCGCGTGAATGACACCGGGAATCCAGAACAGGAGGCAGAGGATGATGTTAATCAGCAAATCCTTGCCGACTCCACTTTTCAGGAACACCCCCAGTGGTGGAAGCAAGATGGCCAGGATGATCAATAGAACTTTGTTCACAGATTACTCCTTTCTTTGCTTGTGGGACACCATGTACGTGAAAATACACCGTTCGGCGCGTCAGGAAAAGCCTAATGTCCGGTGCGTCAGGAGTTGTTCCTGACGATTTTTCATCGTCATTCGGCGCCGCCGAAGAAACCGTCCTCGATCCAAATCGGTTTATAGCCCCGTTCGGTGATGTAACGGAGCGCCGCTTCCCAACGGTCAAAGTTGTCCTTTTTATAGTTCTTGTAGAACGGCCACCAATACTGTTCGTGCCCGGCGATGTTGACCAACGTGTTCAGTTTCGGGTTGTCGAGCTTGCGATGCATGAGAGGGATCGTCTGCTCAACCGGAACCCACTCGCAAGTCGAGGGCATGCCTCCATTATAGAAAATGAGGCCGGAATCGAAATCCATCCAGCCTTGGTTCTCGCGGATGTAGGCAGTAATCGAGTTCGGCAACATGAAGTCGCAAAACTTGTCGCCGGTCGCGGTATTCTTTCTGCCGCCTGTCGGAAGCATTTTCACTCCGCGCTCTGCGAGCACCTTGTACGAATCGGCCCGGACCATTGCCCAATGAATCTGCAAGCCGGCGGTATAAGCTTTGCCGGCGATCCGCTTGAGTTCGTTGGCGACAAGGTCGAAATCGGCCGCGAGCTTTTCCGGCGGCGCTTCGCGGTACGGCTCGCTCGGGAATTCGTTTTCCGAATGGAATGCCAAACGGAGCCAGCCGGCGTTGTCCTCGAATTCCGACTTGTACTTGTCCGGAAACATCGAAAGGGTGAAATCCCGTTCCGGCGTCGAATTGAAACAGTTCAGGTTGAACTTCGTCTTATACCGCCGGTTCAGTTCCCGCAACTTCGCCAAATAAAAACAGTCGAAAAGACTCTTGTAATTCTTCTGAAGGACGTCGCGGAAGAAGAAACTATGGTCGTCAATGTAGCACCGATAGCGTTTATAGACGTTTTTTGCCCAGACGACCCGGCAAACGATTTCGACCGGTTTGCCGCTGCGCTTGCCCCGTGCTTTGATCGGCGTGATGCGGTCCTTGAGCAACACGGTGCCCATGTATGAGCCGGATACCAAGCTCGTCGGAACGACCTGTCCGTCGGGCATGACCACTTCCAAATTCGATACGCCGTAAGCCTTGACGACGACATGGACCTTGAGACGTTTGACGCCGTCTGTTCCCGTCTCGGTACCAACGACGGGATAGCCGTAGCCTTCCTGAAGAACGCCACCGTCGAACGGATACTCGAACCGGAACGCTGGCGGTTCCTTGTAATAGAAGGCATCGAAATAATGTTGGCGCGGATCCTCGACGGGAGCGGAATCGGCAGCCGACAGGGAACCGGCGCCCAAAAACGCGGTTGATGCCTGAAGAAAACTACGACGTGATGTTCTCATGAAGACCTCCTTGGTTCTGTCGCATCGAGTGTATGGTTCGTGGCGCTGCGATTCAGTCATGCACGCGAGAATATGCTGTCCGCGGTGTCGCGAAAAGCCAAATTGACCGGGTTGTGCTAACTCGCCCTGTAGGGGAACGGGCGCGACTTGTCCGTCGCCGTGCCCGTCGAAGAAAATTGTAGGGCAAGCGCCCCGCTTGCCACGGGGGAGAACAGCGGCAACCGGAGCGGTTGCCCTTGTATCTTCAATTCGTGGTAGTCTGCCGCTTGGTTTCCCACCAGTGTG
>CAZNOK010000210.1:0-9195 GCA_964574605.1 uncultured Verrucomicrobiota bacterium | reverse complement strand
CTCACACACAGCACGAGACCTGCAACGACCACCAACACATAAGTCATTATTCTCATAACACTCAATTCAGTTCTGACAGAGCAACGCGCAAGACTTCGACGGCTTCCTTCCGTCGCGAGACGATGACGTAAAGGTGACCGTCGTAAATCAACGTGTGCGGATAACCGTATTGGCCGCCTTTTGCCGCGCCGGGACGACGCATCTCGTAATGCGTATCGCCAAGAATGAAATGGTGGTCAAACATCACGCCGTCGCGCGAGAGCGACAGCACCAACGGCGAGCGATCGCGACCGATGGGATTGCCGACGTAGTAGAACCGTCCATCCGGCAACCGGCCAAAGTGGAACTTGGCGTTGGTGTCGGTAAAACCCGTCTCCACCGGTGTGGACCACGTTGTGCCGTTGTCGCGGCTCTCCGTGAGCCAGAGACGACGGGTGTTCGTCTTGTCGGTATTGCGCAGCAGCATGTGCAACACGCCGTCATCGGTCTGGTAGAAAGAGCCTTCGCAGAGATGGGCAGACCAACGTTGCCGTCGAGCGACCTCGTGAAAAGAAGCGGGGTCATCCTTGATTGTCGCGGCCATCTCTTTCGGATAAATGCCGGTCATCTTCCAGCCGGTGAGGCCGCTCGGATCGTCGGTGTATGGAAATGAAATGTTGCCGGCAATGATCAGCCGGCCCGATGCGGTGGGTTGGGGCGGATGGTTCGGATTGACCGGCACGCCCATCTCGCGCGGAGCACTCCAACGCTTGCCATCGGTCGTCGTGACCGCCTGCAAGCGGGTCGTTTCCTTTTTCGGGCCGTAATTGCCGAAGTAAGCGACGAGCGTGCCCTTGTGCTGGTGAAAGCCCGCCGCCGTCAGCACGCGTTCGATGCTGTTCTCCACGACAGAGTCCACCAATGGCTTCGGCGTCGTCCAGTTCTTGAAGTCCGCCGAGGAAGAGATCAACACGCGCTGGCCGGGCGCGTCTTCATCCTGCCGGCCATTTGACCAAATCGCGTAAAACCGGCCCTTGAAGAACGTGATGCTTTGGTGATGCGAATACGTCCACTCGGTGGCGGGTTGGTAAATGAGCGCGCTTTCCACCTTTGGCCGTTCACCCTTCCACCCGGTGCCATTGGTAATCGTCAACTTCGCCGGGTCAACCACGACATGTTTGATCAGCTTGCGTTTCCATGTGTAAGTCATGTGAACGAGGCCATCCCGCGTTTGAATGATGGCAGGATAGCTGAACTCCGCTTTCGGTTCGTTTTCCAAGACGAGCACATCCCGCCACGATTTTCCGTCGTTTGAAATTGCAAGGGACAACGGCGAGCGTCCGCGCTCCGTGGGATTATAGATCAGCAAGTGCCGGCCATCCCGCAATGTCACGGCATCGGTGCCGGAATTTGGGTTCGGCACGTCGGTTGGCGTCAGCGCGCTCCATGTCTTGCCGCCGTCGTTTGACCATGTTTGGAACAGGCGTTTCTCGCGCGAACGACCGATGGCCTGCAGCTTGCCGCCGGGATGAAAGAGGATGCTCGGCTGAATGGCGTTCATCTCCGAGGCAGGCGGCACGATCTTTGTCCAAGTCTTGCCGAGGTCGGACGTTCGCTCGAAATGAACGCGCCACGTGCTTGGTTTCTCGTTGGTCTCGGTGCTGGTCGGGCAAAGAATGTCGCCGTTGGGAAGCTGGACCGGCTTGTTCTTGATCGGCCCCAGAATACCGTCGGGTAACCGGCTCGGCGCACTCCATGTCTTGCCGCCATCGTTGCTTGTGCGCAACATTCCCCACCACTCGCGCGGGTTCGGACCGACCTTGTAGAACAACATCAACGGACCGTTTTTCGGCTGAAACAGCACCGGGTTCCAACACGGATGCTCGGCATCACGCGCCACCTCCACGGGCGGCGTCCAGCTACCGCCGTCGTGCCGCGACAACCAGATGGCCACGTCTTTGTGACCTTCGCGCGTGCCGCCGAACCACGCGGCCACCAGCCCGCTCTTTGTTTCGACGATGGTCGAGGCGTGGCACGACGAGAACGGCGCGCGCTCGTAGATGAACTCGCTTTTCACCATCGCAAACGACAGCGACGGCACAATACACAACAAACTCATGATGTTTTTCATTTTGTTCTTGGGTTTCTCAGATAATAAAATCGTCCGTCCTCGGCGCCACCGAGGAAATCGGGGATGCCGTCGCCGTTGAAGTCCACGACGGTCGGGCTGACATCGTGGCCTTCGATGTTCTGCTCGACCAACAGCCCCATGTCCTTGAAGAACCACTTGCCATCTCGCGCGTCCACCTGACGGAGGAATCGCGCGTTCGCGGCGTTGAGAAGAATGTCGAGCTTGCCGTCGCCATCCCAATCCACGATGCACAGTTTGCGACGCCCGCTTTTGCCGGCGATGCCCGCGTTGAGGCGAAGCGGCTCACCTTTCTCGTCGCATAAGACTCGCTTCGGCGATAACAACGCGCGCTTCGTTCGCTCAAAGAACGCAAGATACCCTTCCTGATCGAGCATCACCAAATCCGTGAGGCCGTCCTTGTTCCAGTCCACGGCGAACGGCGTCGTGCGCCATTGCGTGAGCAACTCTGTTCCTTTCGGACGCAACCAGCCGTAGGCGAGCGTCGGTTGCGGGCCGTTCCACTCGACTTCAATGGGCTTTGCCATCGCAAGCTTCGGCGACTTGCGCGTTCCGACATTCTTAAACCAAACGACCTTGCCCCAAATGGAATTCACCACGAGGTCGAGCAAGCCGTCGCCATCCCAATCTGCCACGCTCAACGTTGTGTAACCCCATTTCGCTTCGCACGGTCCCTGAATGCTGCCATTCGGCCCAGCCATGAATCGGATGACTTTACCGTCGGCTTCCAAACGCTTCGGCGCGGCCCATTTCGGTTTTTCGACGCCGGGGCCGCTGAGGTTCTCAAAGAACTCGATATAACCGGCGGTGTTGCCGCTGATGATGTCCATGTCGCCGTCGCCATCCCAATCCACGCCAAACGGCGTCGCGAGCGCGCCGCACTTCAGATCTTCGGCTTCCTGACGGAAATAACGCGGCGGCAAAAACACCGGTGTGCGGTCGGGCGCCAGTTTGCCGGTGTGCTCGATGAACGCGACACGACCGTCCTCGTCGCCAACAATCAAGTCCATGTCACCGTCTTTGTCCCAGTCAATTGCCGTCGGCGTGATCATCTCCAAGTCCATACGAATGGGAAGTCGTTTGCCCGTCGCATACTTTGGCGCGGTGCGCGTCCCAACATTCTCGAAGTAGGTGAACCCATCGAGGAACTCGCCGCAGAGCAGATCGAGATCGCCGTCGCCGTCAAAGTCAGCAAAGTTCGGCGACGGCCAGCCAAACGTCTCCACCGGCTTGTTACCGACCATGATTTTTACCGGCTCGGCATACTCGCTGCCGGTATTTCGGATGAAATACACAAACCCGCGCAACGGGCCATTCGTCCACGTGCCGGTCGCGGTGTAGGCGTTGTCCCAGCCGTACTCCGTCCAGTCATCGGCGCCGACGATGATGTCGAGTTGGCCGTCGCCGTCGTAGTCCACATATCGCCAGAAATTGCCACGCACCTTGTTCGGGTGAACATTTGCCCGCAACGGCAGCTTGGCGCCGTTTTCCAAGCCGGTCTTGAGGAAGTCGGGATATTCCGTCGCCGGCGTCAGCACCCGGGGCTGACCGTTGACGTGCGATACTTGCGCGAACTGCAAGCCTTTGCTGATGCGACGCCCCGGTTTGAAGGCCGGGAACTTCTCCCCTGTTGGATTCTCGAAGAAATAGACGCCGTTGTAAGGTTTGTCCGGGCAATTCACGACAAGGTCGAGATCTCCGTCGCCGTCGAAATCCATCGGCAACGGGAACGCCCACAGGCCGACGCCCAAATCCACAACGAGGCCGGGATTGTTATACTTGAGCCGTTCCAGCAATGGCGACGGTGTGATAACCACCCCTTTGGGCGGCACGAGTGCCAACATGCCGGCCCAAACGGTTTGCGGCACCTCGACTTCTTCGCCAGCTTTCAACCGACGCGAAAACACCAGCATCGTCGCCTTGGCTTTGTCGCTGTAATGGAATTTGGCTTCCGGTACAGATGTCCAGCCAGACGGATTTTTCGTTGTCGTGGCAACATACAACACGGTGTCGCGTGTTGCCTTCACTCGGATTTCTGCCGGCACACCGCCGGCGACCTGTGTGATACTCCAGCCCCGGAATTTCTCCGGCACGCCCTGCCAAACGTATGGACGGTTGGAAAACGCGCGTTCACCATCCGCCAGTTTCGCCAGCGTCCAACCGCGTCCGGTGAGGATGAAACTTTGCTCATCCTTTGCGACTGCCAGCGAAGTAACACACGCCCCTAGAGTCAGCATCATGGTGATCCATTGGCTTGTCATTGGTTACTCTCCTTCTGGTTGGATGAGCTTCTTGCGGCACTTGATACAGTATCAAGAAGCTTCTTGAAGATTGGAAATGAATTTCCTATTTTCAAGGCATGATTACTCGTTCCTTGGCGCGGTTGGTTCGTCAGCGACTGACACAGTTCCCGGCGGTCATCATCGTCGGCCCGCGTCAGTGTGGCAAGACAACCTTGGCGCGCACGCTGGCCCGCCGCTATTTCAACCTTGAAGCCCCGGAAGAGCAAACGCAATTGGACGTCCGCTGGAACGAAGTCATGGCCAGCAACGGCCCGGTGGTGTTTGATGAGGCGCAGCAGTGGCCGGAATTGTTCCGGCGGCTGCGAGGAGCGATTGATGAGCGGCGCAAACAGAACGGGCGTTTTATACTGCTCGGTTCGGTCTCGCCGGGCCTGATGCGGGATGTCAGCGAGTCCTTGGCAGGTCGCATGGCGATATTGGAATTGTCGCCGTTTGGTTTGGATGAGGTGGATGATTTGGAGCGACTCTGGCGGTGTGGCGGATTTCCCGACGGTGGCGTGCTCGGGCATCCATCCTATCCAGTTTGGCATGAGAACTACCTGCGCGCAATGGCCGAACGCGATTTGCCGTTGTGGGGACTGCCGGCCAAACCAATGGTCACGCACCGGTTGTTCCGCATGATCGCAGCCGAACACGGCGCAATCCTGAATTTGTCCAAACTCGGACAAAGCCTTGGCCTGTCGCACCACACCGTCAACGCTTACCTCGACCACTTGGAAGGCGCGTTTCTCATACGCCGATTGCCGCCGTTTGCGGCCAATTTGCGCAAACGACTGGTCAAGGCACCTCGCCTCTACTGGCGCGACAGCGGCCTGCTTCACTCCCTGCTGCGATTGCCGCCTGACGATGATTTGCTCGCGCAACCGTGGGTTGGCGCTAGTTGGGAAGGATTCGTCATCGAGCAAATCCTCATCGCGCGCACCGCGCGTGGACTGCCTTGCGACGCTTACTTTTTCCGCAGTCACGATGGTTACGAAGCGGATCTGGTTCTGGAAAACGGTCGAACACGCGAAGTCATTGAAATCAAACTCACTTCGGGTCCAACCCCGGAAGACATGGCCCGTCTGGCTGCCGTGGGCAAGTTGATCAAGGCCACGCGGCTGGTACTGCTGTGCCGCGTAGAAAAATCGCTCACGACCGGCGATAAGTGGGTAACGAACCTGCACGATTATCTGCGGGCGCAGGCTTGAAAAAACACGGGGCCGACAGTCATCCGAGTTTGCCAGACAGAAAATCTGGTTGTCATTGAAAATGATGCAAACGGTGATGGTCATAGTTTGTTGGGAATAGCAACGGATGCTTCGGTGAGGGCGCGCAGGTTTTCGGGCTTGGCATCGCGTGGGACGGCGCAACCGGAGCTGAGGACGAAACGCGCGCCGTTGATCGCGCCTTCTTCGATGCACCGCATCGCCTCGGCGCGGATTTCCGCCGCTGCGGCCCGGACAAACGACATCGTGTTGACGCCGCCCATCAGGATCATTTGGTCGCCGACCGTTCGTCGCGCCTGCGCCACGCTGAAACCGCCGAGCGGATCGAGCGGCGCGATGCAATCGAATCCCGCATCCACCAGTCCGTCCAGAATCGGTAGGGCGTTGCCGCAGATGTGACAGTAAATCTTCGCCTCCGGACAGTATCGGTGAAGTTCCGCGCAGACGTTTTTCAGGTGCGGCAAGACAAACTCGCGCCAGTGTTGCGGCGAGATGACGGACATGTTGGCAATCGAATCATTTACCCGCAGAATCTTCACGCCCGCATCCACCCAGAACTTGCCGCGTTCGATGGCGCATTGCTCGCCCTTTTCCATCAACGCATGAACCAGTCGCGGGTTTTCGATCAAATCAAGCAAGGCTTCGTCGAGGGTCCGGAATCCTTCGACAAACGCGAGCGTCGCGGTGTCGCAGTCGCCCAACAACGCCACGCGCCCCGCAGCATATTCCTGCATTTGCCGCGCGATTTTGCCGTAGCCAAACGACTCGAAAAACTCGCGGGTAGGCACAGCGATACGGCGCACATCGGCGAGCGATCGCACAAACGGCGTGTGTCGAATCCAGCAACCGCGAAACGCCACATGCTCCGGGTTTTCCAAAACGAAATCGTCCGCGGAACGACGAGTCGCCAGACCGCCCGCCAAATCAATCTCGCCAATCCGATGCGCTGCCGCATTCGTCTCGAACAGTTTCCCGTCTTCCTCGACTGTTGGCCGTGACGGAAACAGGAATTGCCGGGCTGCATCGGCTCCGACAGCGAGTGCTGCGTCAATCGTGACACGCATGGCCGTCGCCGGATCGGCCAACACCTCACGCAAGGGCGTTGCAGTCAGCCGCGCCGCCAGATCAATCCAAATCTTCGGCGCGACCGGCACGCGGTCAGGACGACCACCGTTCATCGTTACTTGAAATCGCTCAGCGCCGGTCATGTCTTTCGCCTTGGTTTATCCGGTAAATCACTTGTCGTCACGCCTTCATCGCGCTCCAATGCCAAGTAGTGTTCAATCAGATCATCGGCGATTCGCCGGTTGTAACGATCCCAGGCGAAACCGGTCATCCGCAACGCATCGCACTGGAAAATGCCCTTGCGAACCAGCAGTCGCTTGAAGAATGCGACCGAGGTGGCAATCTCCTGATTGCTAAACGCCAAGACTGGCAGGAGCGCGCGGAAGATGCGGCACGCATTGTCGCGACGTCCTGCTGTGTGCTCGCGTAGAATCGCGCGGTACACCCGAATCATCGAACTCTCCGGAATCATCGCGTCCACGCCGCGATCCAACGCCTCAATCATTTGCGTGATGGCCCAGCCGCCAGCGATGTAAAAATCGGCGCCAAGGACTTGCCGCACGGCGGTGTATTTTGGACCCGCCGGGGACGTTTCGACCTTCACGCCCGCCAAGGTCGGCAACGCGTCGTGCAATCGGGCGATCATGGTGACTTCCAAACCGGGGCCGTTCCATTGCAAATCTTGCACGATCAACGGGAGGTTGTTTCCCGCAGTCACTTTCTGAAAATATGCAATCAAGTTGTCAGGCGCGGCATAAAACGATGCGGGGACCGCCACCAGATAAGCCGCAGCCTCCACTGATTTCGCAAGTGCCGCCATTTCACGGCACGCTGGCACGGCGTCAGCCGACGCGCCGACTACCAACGGCACGCGCCCGCGGGCAGTGGCCGCGACGCGCTGAACCACGCGGCGCCGTTCGTCCTTCGTCAACCACGCCACCTCGCTGGCCACCACCGGTGTCAGCAGGCCATTCACGCCGGCCGCAATGGCATCTTCCACCAAACGTTCGAGACCGCTCTCGTCAATCGTGCCGTCGCGACGGAAGGGCGTTTGCACGACCGACACAATGCCAGTGGGTAACCGGGCGGTTGTCATTTCGTTACATCCAGCGGTTTCGACCGTCGGCTGACCAACAGCCCGACCAACAGGATCGCCATCGTGCCGATTACCACCGTGAGGAAACTATGGAACGGACTGCGGAACGGTTCGAAAGCGCCGGTCCACTTCGATGAGAACGTCATCCAACAGATGACCAGCACGCCAATGATGACGCCGGTGGCCGCCGCCGGACTCTTTGCCCGGCGCGAGATTTGTCCGAGCAGAAACAATCCCAGCATCCCGCCGCTGAAAATGCTCGCCAACGACCACCATGCGTCCAACGCGCTCTTGATGTGCATCATGGCGAGCGCCATGCCGGTTCCTGCCGCGCCGACCAGCAAGCTCGCTCCCCACAACACGCACATGGATTGGCGTTCAGTTGCGCCGGGCCGGCAGTAGCGTTTATACACGTCGCATAGCAGCAGCGTGGCAGAGCAGTTGATGCTGCTGGCGATGGTGGATTGCGCCGCCGCGAAAATGGCGGCGATTACAAGACCAGTCAAGCCAATGGGCAGTTGGGAAACGATGAAATGGGGAAACACCGCATCCGGTTTGGCCGCCGCGGCGGCGGGCAGCAACTCCGGCCTCGCTGTGTAAAACGCAAACAAGCCGGTGCCGATGAAGAAAAACACCGCTGAGATGGGCAGATACAGCAGCGACCCAAGCCATACGCTTCGCACCGCTTCGCGGTCGTTCTTGGCGGTCTGGTATCGTTGGACATAACTTTGATCAATCCCGAAGTTCTGGAGGTTGATGACGATGCCATAGACCAACACGACCCAGAACGTTTCCTGCCCAACGGCGGGACCGAAACTGCCGAGGCTGAATTTGTGGTGGTCGGCGGCAATCTGGAAGAATTGTCCCACCCCCTGCGGCATGCCGATCAGAATCACCGCCACGCACGAGAGCGCGCCGACGATGAACACGATGCTCTGCATCACTTCCGTCCAAATGACCGCTTCCATTCCGCCGAACAGCGTATAGGTGATCACGACCACACCCGTGACGATGATGAGGGTCGGCACGCTCCAGTTCGTCAGCGGCGCCAGCAATAACGCCAGCAGATACATGATCGTTCCCATCCGCGCCAGTTGGGTCAACAGATAACAAACCACGGCATACGTCCTCGCCCACGGGCCGAAACGATGCTCCAAATGCTCATACGACGACACCGCACCGCGTTGCCGGTAGAACGGCACAAAATATTTCACCGCCAGCCATGTCGTGACGGGAATCGCGAGGCTGAACACAAACGCGTTCCAGTTTGTTGCATACGCTTTGCTGGGCAGCGCAAGAAAACTGATGCTGCTGACATACGTGCCGAAAATGGAAAGACCAACGGCCCACCCCGGAATCCGCCGGCCTGCGGCCATGAACTCCTCCGTGCTACGG
>CAZNOK010000209.1:0-9242 GCA_964574605.1 uncultured Verrucomicrobiota bacterium | reverse complement strand
CTTCCCGCAGCCTCATTCAAAACTTACAAGCGAATTCTTGGACAGACTCCTAGTAGTACGAGGTATCACCGCTGTTGACACAAACACCGATGCCTAGGATGCACATGGGACGAAAAACGGAGATACATGGCACTGCCATGTATCAAGACGAAAGTGGTGTTTTTTTGTGAGAATGCGAATGGGGTGCATGACACAGAAAGAATGATACATGGTAATGCTATGCATCATCGGTTTTGCGATCCCACGCATGGTTGAGCGCACACGGTGTGCCCCTACAGTTCTCCGAAATGTTCTGATGCATCGGATAACGATGTATCAGCCGTTTGGAATGCGTACGCTACAACGACTTCAGTCGTTTGCCACGTCGCGTCACTAGAAGAGCCAATACCTAGTAGTACGAGGTATCATCTGTTCTCACATAAAATGGGATGCCTAGTGTAGTGCGTCGTAATTATCTTTACATAGGAAACGGATGTTCTATGCTGCTGTTCCATGAGAGTAGCCCCAGCCATTGTATTGTCTCCCCAAGAACGCGCGACATTGGACCGGTGGGCGACGGCACGCAATCGTCCCTTGCGGTTTTGACTCAGCGGGCGCAACTTATCCGAATGGCCGCCGACGGGGTTCAGAACCAAGAAATCGCCAAACGACTGAAGATCTCTCGTCCCACCATGTAGCTTTGGCGCGAGCGTTTTCTGGCATTGCGCCTGTCGGGGTTGGAGAAAGATGCACCGCGTCCCGGGCGGATTCCACGCATTTCGGCGTGCAAGGTGAACGCCGTCGTGCAAGCGACGTTGCAGACGACGCCTCCGCATGTGACTCACTGGAGCACGCGCACAATGGCCAAGGCGCAAGGCATCAGCGAGGCCACGGTTCGTCGCATCTGGCATCAACATCGCCTCAAGCCTCACTTGATCGGAACTTTCAAACTCAGCCGCGACAAGCACTTTGTCCAGAAGCTTTACGATGTGGTCGGTCTGTACCTGAACCCACCCGACAAGGCGCTGGTGCTGTGCGTGGACGAGAAAAGCCAAATCCAAGCGCTGGACCGCACGCAGCCGATGCTGCCCTGGCGTCCCGGCCTTCCCGCGCGGCAGACGCACGATTACAAACGCAACGGAACCACCGCATTGTTTGCCGCCTTGAATGTGCTCGACGGCAAGGTCATGGGCGACTGCATGCCACGCCATCGTCACCAAGAATTCATCCGCTTTTTGCAACGGCTCGAAGAACAGACCGCCCCCGATCGGGATTTACATCTGATTGTTGACAACTATGGCACGCACAAGCATCCGCGTGTGGTGTCGTGGCTGAGGCGTCATCCGCGCTTTCACCTGCACTTCATTCCAACGTCCAGTTCTTGGCTCAATTTGGTGGAGCGCTGGTTCCGCGAACTGACCGACAAGCGGATCCGTCGCGGCTCTTTCCAGAACGTCCCCGAACTGATCACGGCCATTACCCAATACATTGAGGGGCACAACCAAAATCCGCAGGTCTTTGTCTGGAACGCCTCCGTTGAGAAAATCATGGCCAAGATCGCCAAATGTAAAGAAACGTTGGACCCACTACACTAGCTTGTATGATTCGCAAAGTCGCGCGAATAATACGCGCGCAATGCCGCCGACCATCCAGAACCACAAAGCCCTCCGCGACTATTTCATCGGTGAAACGCTCGAAGCGGGCATCGAGTTGAAAGGCACCGAGGTCAAGAGCCTCCGCGCCGCGCGCTCCGCGCCGCGCGCGCCTCCATTGACGACGCGTTCTGCAAGATCGAGCGGAGCGAGTGCTGGCTCTACAACGCCCACATCGCCGCCTACGAAGCCGGCAACCGCTGGAATGTTGACCCACTTCGTCCGCGACGACTGCTGCTTCACAGGAAAGAAATTGACCACCTCGCCGGCAAATTGCAGGCAAAGGGCACAGCGCTGTTACCGTTGCGGATTTACTTCACCAAGAGCTACGCCAAAGTGTTGCTCGGCCTCGGCAAAGGCAAAAGCCAGTACGACAAACGCGAAGCCCTCAAGCGCAAGGAATCCGACCGCGAAACCCGGCGCGCCCTTGCCGACGCCCGCCGCGCCAAAACCTGACGCCGAAAAAGTGTTCCGGTCGCGTAATCTGCCGCCTTGACACCGGCAAACGGGAAACGGCATAGTTGCCGTCGTTGGTAGGCTAGTTGTTTATGAACGACGACGCGACATTGCCATCACCGCCTTCGCCTGAGAGCGAGGCACCCTTGCCAAGCTCGCTCGACGGTCTCAAGAAGCCGCGCAACTACGAAGTCGGCGACACCCATGCCCGTGGCGGCATGGGCGCGATCCTCTGCGCCAAGGACCTCAACATCAGTCGCACTGTTGCCATGAAAGTCCTGCTCAGTGAACGCGCCGACGCGGCTGCCAACTTGATGCGGTTCGTTGACGAAGCCAAGATCACCGGGCAATTGGAGCATCCCAACATCGTTCCCGTCCACGAACTTGGCGTGGACGAACAGGGTCGGCTGTTCTACACGATGAAGTTCGTCATGGGCGTCACGCTCAAACAGGTGTTGGAGGAGATCAAGCAGGGCAAACCTGAGACCATCGCCCGTTATTCGCTGGCCCAATTGTTGACTGTCTTTCAGAAGATTTGCGACGCCGTCGCCTTCGCTCACGCCCGCAGCATCGTCCACCGCGACCTGAAACCCGAGAACATCATGCTCGGTGAATACGGCGAAGTCCTCGTCATGGACTGGGGCTTGGCCAAGGTGTTGAAGATCGACAAGACCCAACCCTACGAAGGCCCAACGTTGCTCGACGCCGATGATGTCGCCTCCGCACGGCTGGATGCCGCCGATGTTTACCGCACGGTGGCCGGCACTGTCATGGGTTCGCCAAATTTCATGCCGCCCGAACAAGCCGAAGGCAGGATTGACCAGATTGATGCCCGCACTGACATCTTTGCGCTTGGTGGTCTCCTCTACAATATCCTCACACTCCAGCCGCCGATTACCGGCAATACCGTGCCGGAGCTTCTCGAAAAGGCCCGCACCGCCCAAATCACGCCGCCATCTGGAGGGCCACGCTCCGTCGTGGCCGCGTCGTTCCCCCATCTTCCTCACGGCAAGGTTCCCGACTCGCTCTCTGCTGTTGCGATGAAGGCGTTGTCAAAAGCCCCAGAGGATCGGTATCAGAGCGTCAAGGAACTCCAGCAAGACATCGAAGCTTACCAGAATGGTTTCGCCACCGCTGCCGAACACGCCAGCATTTTCAAACAGATATGGCTGCTCATCAAACGCCACAAGACCGTCTCGATTGCCACCGCCATCATCGTCCTGTTGAGCGCAGGTTTCACTGCCAAGGTCATCGCCGAAGGCCGCCGCGCAGAGAGCGCGCTGGCAAGGCTTCGTGAAACGGCTCCGACCTTCTACGCGCAAGCGAAGTCCCTCTTGGACGCGGGCAAGTTCGATGATGCCCTTACCAAGATCGGCTACGCTATTGACCTCGTCACCGACAACGCCGACTACCGGTTGTTCCGCGCTAACCTCCTCGAAGCCACCCAACGCCTTGCCGATGCTGCCGAGGAGTATCAGCGCGCACTCGCGTTGCGTCCTACCGACGTGTCCGCACAGAAGAACCTCGCTCTTTGCGAACGCCTGTTGGCGGAAAACGCTGGCGCGACAACACTCCGCCCCAGCCTTCAGCGCCAACTCCTCGACTCCATGCTCGCGGAAAACCGGGGCGTCGAGGCTGTCCCACTAGCCCAAATCCTCGGTAGAGACGCGGACATTGCTGAGGCCATGATCCTCGCTCGGCTCAAGGAGTACACCAGTCAAGCCGGGTGGAAGGATTACCTACGGCTCCGTCCACAGACCAATGGCATGTTTTACCTTATTCTGAGCGAGCTTGTTCTCGGAGACTTGGAACAGTTGAAGGGTTTACCTATTGATCGCTTAATCTTGAACAACACAACGCTGACCGACCTCTCGCCCCTCTCACACCTTCCGCTAAACACTCTCTCGCTCATGAAGACCAAGGTCACTGACCTCTCTCCGTTACGCGGCATGCAACTTCACCACCTTGATTGTAGGCTAACAGAGGTTACTAATCTCACCCCGCTGGCTGGAATGCCACTTGAAACCTTGTTTATCACGGAGTGTGCAGTCTCGGATCTGTCACCATTGCGCAACATGTCTCTCAGAAACCTCGACATCGGTGGAACGAAAGTCACTGATCTTCGTCCACTGTCTGGACTACCGTTGGAAGAATTCAGTGATAGATCTGGGCTGGTGAGCGACCTCACTCCACTACGTGGTCTGCCGCTCAAGGTTATGAGTCTGCAAAACTCCAAAGTCAGGATAAACGTTGGTCCCTTGGCCGAATGCCGTGCATTGGAAGAGATTTTGCTCCCACCTCAGCCTGTAAATGTTTCTGCGTTGAAGGGATTGCCAAAACTCCAGCGAATTGAATGGTGTGGTCTCGGGTATCCGTCAGCAGACAAGTTTTGGGAGAAATTCGGAGCAGCGTTCTCGGCAATGGATACGGTGCATACTGCGTTACGCACACTTGGTATTCCCGCCAAGAACATCAACAGCACCGTGGACGTCAGCACCAATGGATTGCTTGATGTCAACCTCAATGGATTGCCCATCTCCGAGATCTCCTTCCTCACCGGACTGCCGATTGCCAAGCTTTCGCTGAGGGAGACAAACGTCAGCGATTTGAGCCCATTGCATGGCATACCGCTGCAGCACCTTGAACTTTTTGGATGTCCGATCTCCGATTTGTCCACTGTGATCGAGAATCCTGTGCTGCGCTTGTTGGGGATTGGAGGAACGCAAGTGACGGACCTGCGACCGCTGTCCAAACTCAAGCTCACCACGATTTACTTGAACAATACACCAATCCGCGATGTATCACCCCTCGCCGCCTGCAAAACTCTGGAACAGATTCTCCTCCGCCGCGATGTTTCTGGCGTCGAATCACTACGCAAGCTTCCCCATCTGAAGCGAATCTCGTACGAGCATAGAAGGGGCAAGGTCGCGCAAACGGCCGAGGAGTTCTGGAAGGAATACGACGCAGCGAAGGCGAAAGCCCGAAAGTAACCACCCGTTTCCCAAAGATCATTTTTGCCGCAGCGCGTAGAGCCAGCCGTTGAATGTGGAAAAATAGAGCGTGCCATCCGCCGCCACCACCGACGAATAGCCGGGCGACCCCAAACGCACGGAACTCAACACCTTCAAGTCTCGACCGGCAGCAAGTATCCACAGATGTTTCGTCGTCGGCAGATACATTTTGCCGTCGGCCACCAGCGTCGAGGCCCACACAGTTTCGCCGGTCTCGTGAACCCAGTACGGTTTACCGGTGTCGGCGTCGAGACAATGAATCCGGCCGGCGACGTCGGCAATGTAGAGCAGGCCGTCGGCGACAGAGGCATTGGAAAGCGTGCGATCAATGGCTTGGTAGCCCCAAATCTTCGCACCCGTGGCGGCGTCGAGACACCAGAGCGCGCCGCGGCCGCGTCCATGTTCAGGGTCGCGACCGATGGGAACGTAGATGCGGTCGTTGTGGAGGACGGGAGAGGAGAGAATCTCGCTCATCCCGACATAGCTGCTTTCGTTTTTCTTGTTGAACGAGCGCTTGAGGCGTTTGTCGCCGAGCGAATACAGCGCCGCCCAGTTCAGGTTACTGACTGTCTGTTTGTACTCAGACGGGACACAGTCAAAACGCCAGACGGTTTTCAGCGTGGCCGCGTCGAAGGCGTAGCAACAACCGTCACCGCCTCCGTAGAAGACGAGTTTACGTCCGCGCACGGTGCCGAGCGACGGCATCGCCCATTGGCCGTGCATGATGTTCGGCCCGATCTGGCGGGCGTCGTCGGTGGCGAGGACGCGACCGGTGCGTTTGTCGAGCGCGATGAGGTTCGGCGCGTTCGGCGCAGGCGTCGGACGGTCGTCGTAGTAGGCGATTTGCGCGTCGCGGTCGGTGCCGTTGGAAGTAACAACGTAGAGCATGTCGCCGTCAATCGAAGGCGAACCGTTACAGGCGTCGGCGGGACGGATGCCGTACCCCCACATGTCAAAGGTCCAGACACGTTTGCCGGTGTGGGCATCAAGGCAGAGCACTTCGCAGCGGTGGTTGACGAAATAGACGCGGTCGCCTTCTACAGCGGCAGTGGAGACGATGCCGAGGTTGCGCGTGATCCGGCCGAGCATGAACCGCCTGCCCGGCTGGACTTCGGCTGGAAAATCCCGGTACGGCTCTTCGTATCGCCAAAGTGTCTGGCCGGTGCGGGCATTGAGGCAGGTGAACGTTCCCTTGCTCTTTTCGCCGCCGCCGACAAACACTTTCCCCGCCGCCACTGACGGCGACGGGTACATGACCATGTTGATCTTCAAGCCCCAAGCGAGGTTGCTCGCCGTGGCGGCGATGATCCGGCCGTTGCCGTTGTCCTTTTCCCCAAACGAAAATGTCGCCGGCAGGTTCCGTTCGGCGGAGACCATGTTTTTGGAGTGCGACCCGCAAAACTCCGGCGAGTCGCCCGCCATCGCGCGCAACGCGGCGCACATCAGCACACAGACAACAAAACGATTCATTGGCGCGGCATCTTCAGCCAAACTGCGGGCCTGCACAAGGCGGAACTTGACAAACGCGCCGCCGCTGGTACGCTGACGGCGCAATGAACAACAACCTTCACCTGCTGCTCGCGTTGCGACTGCTCCGACTCGCGTCGGAGACGGCGGGTTGAGACTTACCAACGAAACATTCAGCCCACCCCGACGCGAACGTCGGGGTGGGTTTTTGCTTTGCCCATCACGATGGTTGCGTTAGAAAGGAACCAACATGAGCGAACAAGTTTACATCTTCGACACGACTCTCCGCGACGGCGAGCAATGCCCCGGCGCGTCCATGAACACCCGCGAGAAACTCGAGGTCGGCCGCCAGCTCGCCCGCCTCAAGGTGGACATCATCGAGGCCGGCTTCCCCATCGCCAGCGACGGCGATTTCGAGGCCGTCCGCGCCATCGCCACCGAAATCCAAGGACCGCGCATCGCCGGCCTCGCCCGCTGCGTTGACAAGGACATTGACCGCGCCGCCGAGGCCATCAAACCCGCCGGCGAGCGCGGACGCATCCACGTTTTCCTCGCCACCAGCGCCATCCATCGCGAGTTCAAACTCAAGATGGCGCAGGACGAAATCATCCGCCGCGCCGTCGAAGGCGTGAAACGCGCCCGCGGCCATTGCGCCGACGTCGAGTTCTCGCCCGAGGACGCCTCGCGCACCGAGCCGGAGTTCCTCGCGCAAGTCACGGAAGCCGTCATCGCCGCAGGCGCGAAGACCGTCAATATTCCCGACACCGTCGGCTACGCCGCGCCACACCAGTTCGGCGCGCTCATCAAGTACCTCTTCGACCACGTGCCGAACATCAAGGACGCCATCATCAGCGTCCATTGCCACAACGATCTCGGCCTCGCCGTTGCCAATTCGCTCGCCGCCGTCCAGAACGGCGCCCGCCAAGTCGAGTGCACCATCAACGGCCTCGGCGAACGCGCCGGCAACGCCTCCATGGAGGAAGTCGTCATGGCGCTCAAGACCCGCAAGGACGCCTTCGGCGATTTCATGACCGGCATTGACACGCGCCAGATTTATCCGGCGAGCCGGCTTGTGTCGCACCTCACCGGCATGGTCGTCCAGCGCAACAAAGCCATCGTCGGCGACAACGCTTTCGCCCACGAAGCCGGCATCCACCAGCACGGCATCATTGCCCATCGCGAGACCTATGAGATCATGCGTTCCGAGGACGTTGGCCGCTCCAGCGAACTCACCTGGGGCAAACACATGGGCCACCACGCCGTCGGCAAGAAACTCGTCGAGATGGGCTACAAACTCAGCGACGACGAAATCAAGATCATCACCGAGAACATCAAGGCGCTCGCCGACAAGAAAAAATCCGTGTACGACGATGACGTCCGCGCGCTCGTCGAGGGCCACTTCACCGGTGTCCCGCAAGTCTGGAAACTCGACTACCTCAGCGTCATGACCGGCACCATCCCGACCGCCAGCGTCCGCCTCCTGAAAGCCGGCAAGAAAGAGCCGGTGGCCGACGCCGGCACCGGCGACGGCCCGATTGACGCGATGCTCAAGACGATTGACCGCATCACCGGCACAAAAGGCAGCCTGGCGGATTTCGCCGTCAACAGTGTCACCAAGGGCAAGGATGCCATCGGCGAAGTCACTGTCCGCGTGGATTTCGCCGGCCGCATCGTCACCGGCAAAGGAACCAGCACCGATATCATTGAGGCCAGCGTACTCGCATACTTGAACGCTCTCAATCGCCACCTCGACGACCAACGTCGCCGAACCGAAGGTGCGAAGCCGACACCGTAATCACGCCCGGGCGAACTTCCCCAGATACTTCAGCGAGACGGTAAAATCTTTCGGCAGCGGCGCGGCGATCGTTACCGGTGGCGACGTGAGTGTGAGGCTGGCGGCGTGCAGCGCGGGGCGGCCCATCAACGGACGCTCCGGCTCGCCTTCCTTCGCCTTGTACTTGCGCTTGAGTTGCGACAGCAGCAGCGGCTGGCCACCGTAGTCGGCGTCGCCGACGAGCGGATGACCGATAGCCTGACAATGGACGCGGACCTGATGCTGGCGTCCGGTTTCGATCTCGACCTCGACAAGCGCATAGCCGCAAAATTTTTCTTTCAACCGCACGATGCTACGCGCCGGCTTGCCGGCGCGCTCGTCAATGCGAACCAAGCCGGGGCGCTTCGGGTGCGGGCCAATCGGCAGATCAATCACGCGCGAATTGGATTGTAGGGCAGGCGCTTCGCCTGCCGTCAGCGAATCGTCGGCAACCGGAGCGGTTGCCCTACAAATGAAATCGCCGTGGACCAGCGCGAGATAGAGTTTCCGCGTCGAACGCTCGCGCAGTTGGCGCACGACTCGACGGAACGCTTCCGCGTTCTTGGCGAGGAGAAATGTCCCGGAAGTGTTCCGGTCGAGACGGTGAACGTTCGCCAGATATTGGCCGGGGCGCTCCGACTGCAACAGCGCGACGAGATTCTCTTTCGATTTGTCCCAGCGGTCGGGCACCGACAACACTCCCGCCGGTTTGTTGACGGCCAGCAGGTCGGCGTCCTCGAAGAGGACTCCGATGTTCATGTCGCCGCGGGCGGCGCTTCAGCCGGTGGCGGTGCCGGCGCGGCAACGGCGTCGGGTTGGCCGGGCGAAGGCGCGGGTTCGGGCTTGGCCTCGGTGGGCGGCTTG
>CAZNOK010000208.1:0-9272 GCA_964574605.1 uncultured Verrucomicrobiota bacterium | reverse complement strand
GTTCGTGAAGCAACGCAAGGTTGCGATGGGCCAAGGCGTTGTCTTTGAGTGCCAGTGAACCCAAGAAATGTTTCTTCGCTTCGGCAAACGCACCCGCCTCCAGTTGCGCGACGCCGAGGTGCAGATGATGCAGCCACGTCCAACCACGACGACGCACCGAGTCGGTCAGCACTTTCGTCCAACCGGGCGAGACATTGAAGCTGCGCACCGATTCAGTCGAAAATGTTCCCGTGGCCAGCAATTCTGCCCATGGACGCTCCTCTTCACCCACCTCGCAATCAAAGGCGAGACCGGAACTGAGCTTCTTGCCCGTGCGTTTCTCGTGCAGCCAACCCCACGCCGCGCCGCGATGCAACACCGTCCGCACTGGCAAATCGGTCTGCGCGCTCAAGAACGCATCCATCTCCTGAAGAGCGGCAGACGGCACACGTTCGTCCACGATCTTCCCGGCAGCCGCACACGCGGCAAAACAGTCCGGATCACGCGCCGCGTTCGCGTCCATCACGAACGGGCTAAGGCACTCCGTCCACTGGATACTCGCGCCGGCTTTCAACGGACGAGTTTGGAGTTGGGTCGGCGTGACGCCACCCTGAATCTCAATGTAATTCCCCTTGCCCGGCTCTGATAGGAAATCCATCCAACGTTTGCCGCCGCGACCGGTGCCCCACGTGAACAGCTTACGACCAAAAAGCGTTTGTGTGGAAACGTGGATCAATCCTTGTCCACGACTGTCCGTGCAAACCGACCACGGCTTTTGTGCGCCGGGTTTTCGGAAGAACACCGACTTCGCGTAAGGGTAGTTGCGAGGGTAACTGCCATCGAAACCATCGAAGTTCGGGAACGCGATGCGCGTATTGCCGTCGGCACCGTGGCTGAGCGCGTAGTCCGACGGCGCCAACACGCGCGTGTCGCGAGCCAAGGGCACCGCGATGTTCGTCCACCAGTAGAAGTTGATGTCGTGCGCGTTGGGGTTGATGGCCTTGACGTGAACCCAAAGCCGATCATCGTTGGGCGGCAGGAACAAATCCACCTGCCATGTTGTTTCGAGGGCGCGGTCGAATTCGTAAAGCCGCAGCAACTGTCCGCGTGGTGTCTCGACGACACCGGCAAACACGGGACTGCACGTGAGCAGACTGTGACCGTAAAGCGGCCCGTTCCATTCGATGCCGCCGGAGAACCACGCGTTGCGAATGGCAAGGTTGGCGGGCTGGAAGACCGGGTTGTTGAAGAGCAACTCGCGGCGGTTACGCTTGTCGTAGAGCGAAATCATCCGCCCACCGAGCGATGGGTAGAACACCGCGCGCAGTGCCGTGTTTTCCACGGTGACTGTCGGCAACTGTGTCCGCTGGCATTGTCGCGTGTAATTGTCCTGCATCAGGTACGGCATTGGCGGAACGACGGCGTTGGTGAACATTCCAGCCCGGTCCTCCGCGCTAAGGTTATCGGCGGCCTTGACCGGCGCGGCGTGGATTTGGAAGCGGAACCGCGGCCAAGGATTGCACGAACCGAGCGGAGACACCGGCAGAGTTCTGGAGCTTTGTGTGATGTTCACAGGATCGAGCGTCAATCTTAGTTTTCCAAACACGTGTGGCAACACGACGCTGAAACGCTGGTAGGTTTCTCTTGAGACGTTCGTGGTGTCGAACGGCACATACCTGACATACTCTTTGTTTGCGCCCGCGATTCTGCCGTATTTGTAATCGTAGGTAAACCGGCCATCGGGTTGGAGTTGAACTTCCTTTAACGACGGGTTCGGCACGCTGATGAAGAACGCATCGGTTGAAGCCGTGCCGCTGGTGTGCTGCAAATTCCGTTTCCGCATTTCCAGATACGCTTCTTTTGCAGTCTCGACGGCGGGATCAATCAGTTCGACGTGCGCCGCCAAAACGTCGCGGTAGCGGTGTTCATGCAACTCCTTCAGCACCGCAGCGATGGCGTCCCGCAAATACGGGTAATGAGTGCAGCCGAGAATCAGCGTGTTGAGCGGCGCCGTGTAGCGTTTTCGTTTCATCGTCTCCAGCATCGTGACCAGATGGTAGCGGATGTAATTGGCAGAATCGTTCAGTTGCAGCTCGACGCAGTTTCCCGACGCATCGAATTGACGCAGCAGTTTGTTTTTCTCCGCGCTGAAATTATACACTGGCAGCAAGGAAGGATTAATCGGCTCTTGTTTGCTTGTGAGTGATGGCCCTTTGTATTCTGCTCGCACTGTCGCCGCCGTGTCGCTGACATAACTCCAGTCCCTGTCAATGCACTCCGCAAGCCCGACACAGCCCTGACTGACGATGGACGCCGACGGCGCAATCTTCTTGATGGCGTTTGGATATCCCTTTGAGGCGACCGTGCCTGCTGTCGCAAGAATGCCAATCGTGCCCGGACGGTTCCTCTGATACTCCATGGCCGCTTTGACGCCCGCATTGATGACGCCCACCACGGGAACGCCGCTGTTCTTGACATCGTCCAACCCATACGCCGTCGCCGTGTTGCAGGCGATCACGATCATCTTGACGGATGGCTTCGCCGACATGCTCAGGAGGAAACTCGCGTTCTTGACGATGTGTTCACGAAGAAGATCCACTTTGTTCACGGACGCATAATGGCCATACGGCATGTTCGCCTGGTCAGCGAGGTATTGATACGTTTCACCGGCAAAATCGGGAATGCCGTCGCGGCCGGGTTGTCCGGTGGTGTTGTTGAAACCGTCGAGCGTGAGTATCGCCTCCAAGACGGTGAGTCCGCCGGTGCCGGAATCGAACACGCCGATTGGTTTGTCTTGCTGCCCTGCGCCGAATGCCGCCGCAGCGAGGATGAAAAACAAAAGTAAGCAGCGCTTCTTCACTTGGTCATACTCACTCGCACGCCGGCTTTGGAGGGAATGCTGACGCCGGCGACAGTGACTCTGCCTGCGGCATCGGTCGTGACGGAAACGGGAGCAGCGTCGCCGATGCGCACGGTGAGTTTCTCGCCGGGCTTCATCTTGAATTGCTGCACGCGGCGCAACGTGATGTCGGTACACACGGGATATTCGAGGCCGGGATAATCAGCCAAGAGTGTAATCGCGTAGCGTTCACGAGTGTCTTCGATGTTCTTCCAGTCCATGCCGCGGTTGATCCAGCCGATGATGTCGCCGTTGTCCGGCGCGCCGTTGCCGGGATTACGGTCGGATGAGGTGTTGGTGAACGCCGGATAACTTTCGTCGAGACGAAACTTGTGGAAACGCTGCTGCCAGGCTTTCACGTCGGCAGGCGCGTTCTTGCCGCTCGTGGAATGGATGCCGTTGTCCCAATAGACCGCAAATCCCTGCCGCGCGGCGCTCAGCGCGCGGTAAAACGGCGGGTTGTTCTCCCACGGAATCGAGCCATCCTGTCGTCCGTGAATCATGAACAGAAACGGCAAGTCGTCTTTCGTTTCTGAAACAAACTTCGTGGCGTTCATCCGGTCGAGCAACGGCACGCCTTCGCTCGTTTTGAGATCAGGCGTGATAGGGCCGGTCCAGCACGACGGCTCCAACCGCGTCGCGCTACCCTTGCCGAGGTAAGTGTAACTGACAATCGGCACGTGCGCGTGGCAGGCGGCGAACAGTTCCGGGTGCTGCCAGCCGAACGAAACCGTGCCGCAGCCGCCCATCGAACTGCCGGAACAAAACCGGAGCTTTGGGTCAGGCTGGTAATATCGTTGGACCCAATCGAGAATCCAGAGGTTACGACGCTCGGTGTAGTTGACGGGCCTGCCGCTGGCCATGAGTTGACGGTCGAAGATGTTCGAGTTGTAGCCGAACCAGAACGTCCAGATGGCCGGCGCGCCCGCGTCGCCGGCTTCGTTGTGCGGGCGGTTGATCCAGACGCGGTCAGTCGGTCGGACGATTACTTCGTTGTTCTGGATGCTCACGCTGAACTTGAATGGCAGTCCCTCGCGCCAGCCCATCGTTTCGTCGCCGAAGACCAGATACTCGCTGTTGCCGACCACTCCACCTTTGGCGTGAAGACTCAGCCACAACGGTTTTCCTTTTCCCGTGCCCGGCGCCGGCGGCTGTCCATCGCGCTGCCAGATCGGTTCGATCTTGCCCCGCGTCGCGACGACGCTTGTAGTGGCAATCGTCTGTGCGTCCTCGCTGGTCGTCACGGCAAGAAACAGTTCACCGTCTTTTTTCACCGTGTGCACAAACAACCCGCCCGACGGATCGAGTCGCTCGCCGCCGTTTTGAATGCGGAAACCGACGGGTTTGCCGGGTTTGACGCCTTTCTTGAACGATGCGGGGTCTTCCCACCAATCCTGCGCGCTGTGACGCTCGATGTGATGACCGATCCGTGTCGCTTTCGCGATGTCAGTGATGGGTTTGTTTGCGAGATAGACGTTGAACGTCGTGCCCGGCGGAGTCTCGGTCTCTTTCCACGTCAGGAACACTTGGCCGTTGCGAGCCGTGGCTTTCAACTCGCCGACCGGCGCCACAGCGGCCAAGATGAGACACAGAATCGTCATCCCCGCCACGGACGCGGTCGAGATTTGATGGAGGCGAGCGCGTCGCGGCAGATTTGCGCGTCCTCGGCCATTTGGAAGTCGAACATTCCGGCGAGGACGAAGTCGGCGCCGTTGCTGAAGGCGTGCTGAAACGCGTTGCGCGGCGGAATCGCCCCGGCGGCCATGACTTTGAAGGCGATCCACGGCTTGGTCACGCTCTTCATGAACTCCATCGTCTCTTCCGGGTTACGGCACCAGAAGCCTTGCATCTCAGAGTACTCGCTGGTGATGGCCTCCGGTTTTGGCGCAGTGGGATACTTCAGGTGATGAAACGTTTTCACATAGAAGTCCACCGGCAGTTTTTCCTTCTCGCAGAACTGCACCACATCCAGCCCGTGAGTCGCGACCCCGGCGGGCACGCCGGCGGCATGGATGACGCTCAGCAGTTCGCCAATCATGGCGCCCTTGCCGTCCTTGAGCAAGGGTCCGGTCAACATGCCCGGCACGTAGAGCGCATCGGCGCCGCTCTCCACCAGTTGCGGCACGAGCCGCCCGTAGCTGGCGGGATCGCTCACCCGGCCGTCGTCGGTGAGCCACGGAGCGACGATCCACTTCATCTTGCTGTTGTGGCGGTCGCGGTACTGCCTGAACAGCTTCTCAATCTTCGCCTCGGAGTGGGTCATGAAGGTGTTGATACCGTTGGCTTCGGCGGCGGCGAACGTCTCGATGATCTTCTCGTCGCTGTTGTAGTGCCGGGACAATTCTTTCACATAAAGCAGGTCCCGGCTGTGCATGTAGAACGTGATGTGATTGACGCCCAACATCAGCCGGCTCAACTCCAGCTTCCCGATCTTGCCCATCGGAAGCGAAGACGGGGCGGCGTGTGCTGTTCGCGGCGCAACCACGGCGGCCACCGCGCCGGCGCCGACGAGTTTCAGAAAATCGCGACGGGGAAGGTTGTCAGCCATCATGCCATCCACGGACGCGGGCGGTTCTGCTTTGCCACGGCCTTGAGCGCCGCGTCGGCGATGCCTGTGTTCTCGACGACTTGAAAGTCGAACATGCCGACGCAGAGGAAGTCGGCGCCGTTCTCGAAACACCACTGGAACGCCTGTCGCGGATGAATCGCGCCGGCGGCCAGCGTTTTGAAGGCGATCCACGGCTTCTTCAGCGTCGCCATGTAATCAATCGTCTCCTTGGCGTCAATGCACCACATGTTGTCGTGGTGCAACTCGTGTTCCTTCTTGCTGCCGCTGACCTCGTCGAAGATGTGGCGGTTCTGCTGAGGCGTGGCGGACCAGTAATTGTCGCGGTGCAGGGTCTTGACCCAGAAATCCGGCTCGAACTTGGCGAGGACGCATTCGCGTATCGTCTCCAAGCAATGCGCGCCGATGCCGCACGGCACCTTTTGGTCTTTCATGAAGCTCAGCTCTTTCTCGATCTCTCCGAGATTCCCATCTTTCACCAACTTGTCGCAGTGCCCGCCCTGCAGATAAACCGCGTGCGCGCCATTGTCCACCGAGCGCTTGATCCCATCTTTCATGGGGCTGGTGGCGCAGTCGGAGATCCATTTGATCTTGCCGCCCTGCTTCCAATACGCGTTGATCACGCGGTCGGAGACGGGGTTGGTCAGCACCGCGTTGATGCCGCGCCGCTCGGCGAGGCGGAACGTCTCGAAAATCTTCTCGTCGGTGTGGTATGCCTTGACCAACGACGACACATAGACCAAGTCGCGGCTGTGCGCCCAGCCGCCGATGAGGTTGCCGCCGCAGATGACGCGGCTGATTTCGAGGTTCTTGATCTTCCCCATCGGCAGGGACAGCGGATCGGGTATCGGAGCCGCGGGAATCTCGGATTTGATCTCCGCGCTCAGGACCTTCTCCTCAAAACTCTGCCCCGCCAACGCCGCGCCGCCGACCGCCAGCGAGGTTTTCAGAAAATTCCGACGGTCAATGTTGTTCGACATCTGCATACCTCCAGTTACGTTGGCGTTATCTTACCGGCAAAACAGCCCGGGTCAAGCGCCTGTTCCAACGCCGGCATTGCCAAACACCAAACCTGTCGCGTACATTCATCGCCGAACCGAATGGCAAACAAACCCGATGCGATGCAAATGACGGACTCGATGGGGTCACAGGCGTTTGATCTCGATCATGGGCTGGGCGAGATCGAACGAACGCAACTCCACGCGAAGTTCGTCAGCCGACAGATTGCGGCGGGGAGAACGTTCATCCGCGAGGGCGAAACGGGCGATTGTCTATACATCGTCCGCGACGGCACGGTTGAAGTCCGCACGGCGGACCGCATCCTCGCCCGGTTCGGCGCCGGGCACGTTGTCGGCGAAATGGCGTTGCTGGACCGCAAACCGCGCAATGCCGATGTCGTGGCGGTGACCGACTGCACGCTCGATTGCCTCTCCGCAAAGGATTTCGACAGTCTCTGCCGGGAGTTTCCCGCATTGAAACTGCTTCTCACGCGACTGGTCGCGCACCGCCTCAACTGGTCCGGCCACGACCTGCTCGCGCGCACCATCGGGCGTTACCAAGTGGTCAGGCAGGTCGGCTTCGGCGCGATGGGCTTGGTGTTTCAAGCAGTCCGCACAAACGAACCCGATGAACCGGTCGCGCTGAAGGTGTTGCCGCATCGGTTGGTGCAGCGCCCCGGTTTCCTGGAGCAGTTCCGCGTGGAAGCCGCCATCCTGAGGCAACTGCGCCACGAAAACATCGTGGCTCTTTACGAGACGATTGAACTCTATGGCACGATGTTTCTTGCCCTGGAGTATGTCGTCGGACAGAACGTTCGCCAATGGATCAACGGGGCCGGCCGGCCCGGTGCCGACGATGTCCGGAGACTGACGCTCGCTGTCGCGCGCGCGTTGCAGGCGGCGCACGCGCAACGGATCGTTCACCGGGACGTGAAACCCACCAACATCATGATCCGCGTGGACGGCGCCGTGAAGCTGACTGACTTCGGGATCGCGGCGCCCTGCGACGTTGCGGGTCTGGCGTATGGCACGGCGTTTACACCGGCTTATGCGGCACCGGAGATGTTCTTGGCCGGAACCAACAACCCCGCCAGCGATTTCTACAGCCTCGGCGTCGTCGCCTATGAGGCGATGACGGGCGAAAACCCGTTTGCCGGTGATGGCCTCGCTGAATGCGCGCGGTTGCATCGCGCGATGACGCCGCCGCCGTTGCGCGAGCGTTGCGCGGCGCCCCCCGAAGACATCCAAGGCTTCGTCACGGCGGCATTGACCAAGGATCCGACGACACGCCTGCGCTCCGTCCGCGACTGCCTCGCACTGTGGGAGCGCAACAAAATTCCCCCGCGAGTCTCGCGTCCGCCTCTGTGACGGTCACTTCACAAGCTCGCCGGGCGCGCGACGCGTGATGCCAAAGGTGAATTGCTGGCCGTCGTGAAAACGCTCGCACATCTCGAAGTTTTCAAAGGCGACCCCGCCGGGAATCGGCTTGTTGGATTTCCAGTACGTGTATCGCGCGTTGACGGCGACCTCCAACTCGCCGCGCACACTCTCCTTCGTCTTCTTCCAGTACTGCGTGACGGGACCGCCGCCGTAATACCAGAGCCGGGTGCCGGGAAACGGACGCGCGGCAGCGGGGTCTTTCTCGTCGGTGGTCACAGCGGCGACGACATCCCCGCGTGCTGTCCGCGCCAGACGTGACAGGCGAAATACAGCGTGACGCGCAAATCCGTCTCCCCGATAATTTCCGAACAACGACTGGCTGGTCACGACCCCGTCTTTCAACCAGAGCCGGCGGGCACGGGCCTTGTTGCCCATCGTGGCGCTGAGGATGCAATACTCCATCGGCGCGCTGTCAGGCTCCTTGCGAACTGTAAACGTGATCTCATCCGGCGTCTCGCTTCGCTGCGAGACCTCAAGCCGAACGTGCGCGCCGTTGGCAAATTTCTCGACGCGAATCATTTTGCCAGACGGATCAGCCAAGAGTTGCCGCGGTTCCAGTTCGCTGAACCCGCGCCGGCCGCGGACAATCGGTTCAATCGCGATGAAGTTGATGAGATCGTAGCCGCCGTCGGGCAGCGTCGGATACAACAGTCGCACCAACCCCGGTGGTTGGCTGGAGATTTCCCAGCGCAGTTCAGCGCCGCTGGACATCGCCACCGCAAGGAGAATCGGGAGTAGTTTCATTCTCACCGCGAGTGTATGCATTCAGCAGGCGTTTGCAAGATTGCCAAACGCGGGCAACTTCGGCTACAAAGGAGCCAGCATGCGACACGCTGTCATCATGGCAGGCGGTTCCGGCACGCGGCTCTGGCCGATGAGCCGTGCCAACCTGCCGAAACAACTCATCCCGTTCATCAACGGCAAGAGCCTTCTCCAACTCGCCTGCGAACGGCTCGACGGTCTCGTGCCGGAACAAAACCGGAACATTTGCGCCGGGCAGGCTCACGCGAAATTGATGCCCCGCAACCTTCCCTTCCTCGGCGAACCGGTTGGCCGCGATACGCTCAACGCCGTCGGGTTCAGCGCCGCCGTCATCGCGAAGCGCGATCCAGACGCTGTCATCACCGTCGTCACCGCTGACCAGATCATCGAGCCGGTGGACGAATTTCAGAAAATCGTGGACCACGGCTACCGGCTCGCCGAGCAGTCACCGAACACGCTCGTCACCTTCGGCATCACGCCGACCGCCGCCGCGACCGGCTACGGCTACCTTCAACTCGGCAAACCGATTGACGAGTCAGCGCGTGTCGTCGAGCAGTTCAAGGAAAAGCCGGATACCGCGGCGGCGCAACAGTATTTCGTTGCCGGGCCGACGTGTTATCTCTGGAAC
>CAZNOK010000207.1:0-9298 GCA_964574605.1 uncultured Verrucomicrobiota bacterium | reverse complement strand
GACCGCGCCGGAGAAGCTGCGGCCGGAGATGCTGTCAAAGGCCACGCACGCGTTGCGCGCCTGTGAGAGCGCCGTCCCGCGCGTCCACATCATCAGCGGCGAGGTGGACGAGGGCCTGCTGGCCGAGGTATTCTCCAACGAAGGCATCGGCACGCTGATTTACGCGAACGAATATCAGGCCATCCGTCCCGCCCGTCGGCGCGATGTCCGTTCCATCATGGCGTTGATTCGCGCCTCCATGCAGGAGGATCAGATCGTGAGGCGGAACCGCGCCGACATCGAGAAGCACATTGGCGAGTATCAGGTCTTCGAGATTGACAACAACATCGTCGGCATCGTTGCCGTCCACCCGTACCTTGAGCAGAAGAAGGCGGAGTTGGCCTGCCTCAACGTGAACGAAGTCCACGAACATCGCGGCATCGGCACGAAACTGGCGTTGCGGGCTGAAGCTGTGGCGCGAGAGATCGGCGCCGATGACATCTTTGCCCTCTCGACGCAGGCGTTCACGTTTTTCCAACACAAACTCGGCTACGCGGAGGGAAGTCCTGACGACCTGCCGCCGTCACGACGGGAGAAATACGAGCAGAGCGGACGGAACTCCAAAATCTTGGTGAAACGGCTTACGCCTTGAAGTTGGCTTGAGTCTGGCCTGCGGCGCCGGCGGGCGGTCTCATCTCGGCGAGCATCCGGTTCCAGTCTTGCATCACTTGTTGGTGAGCGCCTTCCAATCGCGCGAGCAGCACCATTTGACGGTTGATGTCGTTGAGTCGCGCGGCGATGTTGGCGCTGATCTCGGTGCGTTGCGTCTGAAGTTCCTTGAGTTTGCTGAGCAAGGCCGGTAGCCGCGGATCCACGGTGGTGGCGGGCGGCCGCGGAGTGGGTGTTTCTGCAGTCTTGCCCGACTTGGACGGAACAACTACTTGGCCACCGCAGCCAGGACAGTCCACGGCCATTCCCTCTGCGACTTCATCAACCACCATGCTCTTGTGGCAGGTGGGACAGTCAAACACAATGTCCCGTGGTCCGATCTCTGGTGTTTCGTTGGCAGTGCTCATGGCTTAGGTGGGCACAATGTGCAGCTTCGGTGCGGTCATTGCAAGCTGGAAAAAGCGGACTTAGGGGCTGACCTTGAGGCGTTCTGGTTCCTCGTCTTCCTGCATGAGCACGCCTTGTTCCTTGTAGGTGCGGAGCATGAAATGCGTGGCTGTGCTCGTGACGCCGTGCAGCGTCGCCAATTTCTCCGCCACGAACTGCGCCACCTCGCGCAGCGAATGGCCTTCGACAAAGATCAACAAATCGTAGCCGCCGCTCATCAGGAACAGGGAGGTGACCTCGTCGAATTTCGCGATGCGCGAGGCGATCCGGTCGAACCCGCCTTCGCGTTCGGGCTGGATCTTCACCTCGATGACGGCTTTCACCAAGTCGGTGTCAATCTTGTCGTCGTTGATGACGGCTTTGTAACCGAGGATGATCTTGTCGTCCTCGTATTGTTTGATGCGCCGTTTCACATCGGCGGGTTTCGCATCGAGCATCTTCGCCAGTTCTTCCGGCGAACGCAGCGCGTGTTCTTCGAGCAGTTTCAATAGCGGGTCCATAGGGTTCCTCCAAATTCACCCGCATCGTAACCGAAGACGGCCCGTACGGCAAGCTTGGCTTGCTTTTGTTGTCGGCGCTGCTAGGATGCGCCGCCGTTATGTCCAAGAAACCGGATAACCATTTTCTCGCTGACCACGTGCGCGACATCCCGCGCTCGGGTATCCGCGATTTCTTCGACATCGTCCAGTCCATGGATAATGTCATCTCGCTGGGCATCGGCGAGCCTGGCTTTGTCACGCCGTGGCACATTCGCGAAGCGGCCATTTTCGCGTTGGAACGCGGACGTACCAGCTACACTTCCAATTACGGCCACATCAAGTTGCGTCGCGCCATCAGCCGCTACGTCACCGACAACTACGGTGTCACCTACAACCCCGACAACGAGATACTCGTCACCGTTGGCGTCAGCGAAGCGATGGACATTGCCTTGCGTTCCATCCTCAATCCCGGCGACGAAGTCCTTTACCACGAGCCGTGCTACGTTTCCTATCATCCGAGCGTCGTGCTTTGCCACGGCGTTGGGAAGGCCGTTTCCACGCTCGTTGAGAACCAATTTGCCCTGACCGCTGCCGATGTTGCCGCTGGCATCACGGAGAAGAGCAAGGTGCTCCTTCTCAGTTTCCCGACGAACCCGACGGGCGCCGTCCTTCACGGCGAGGAACTCGACAAGATCGCCGCGCTCTGCGTGAAGCACAATCTTCTCGTCCTCACCGACGAAATTTACAGCGAGCTGACCTACAGCGGCCAACACCGTAGTATCGCCGCACTGCCCGGCATGAAGGAACGGACGATTTTTCTGCACGGATTCTCAAAGGCGTTTGCGATGACCGGTTTTCGCATTGGCTACGCCTGCGCGCCGCCCGACCTACTGGAAGGTATGCTGAAGGTCCATCAATACGCCATGATGTGCGCCCCCATCCTCAGTCAGGACGCTGCCGTCGAGGCGATGGAACACGGCGCCGAGGATGTTGCGGCCATGCGCGAGCAATACTGGCTCCGGCGTAACTTCATCGTGAAATCGTTCAACGAAATCGGGTTGACGTGCCACATGCCACAGGGCGCGTTCTACGCCTTCCCTTGTATCCGAAGCACCGGCCTCACCTCGAAAGAGTTTGCCGTCAAATTGCTGGAGCAACAACGCGTCGCCATGGTTCCCGGCACCGCATTCGGTCCCAGCGGCGAGGGCTATTGTCGTGCGAGCTACTGCGCTTCGATGCCGGATTTGGAGAAAGCGGTCGAGCGAATCGCCAGCTTCGTCCGTGGTTTGTAAACGCGTTCGCCTACGCGCACCATGGTTCGCGCATTGCGCGGGAGCGGAGACGGTTGGCTTCGGGATCGTTGATGAACTCCGCCTTGACTGGATCGAATTTCAGGTTTCGCTTCAGCCACATGCAGATGTTGGCGGCGTGCACGGTGGACATCGAACGATACATGACCTCCGCGTTGGCGACCGCAGGCCGCCGCGACCTGATACAGTCGAAGAAGTTCCGTGCGTGGTTCATCGGACATTGCGTGCGAGCGATGTGGTCGGCGATGACCTTCTTGACGTCGGCCAACAGGGCAGGGGAGGAAGCACGTGAGTCGTCGTGGGCGTCCCCGGAGTTGGCGACCCAGCCTTCGGCGCCGTCGAACCGTTGGCCGGAGTAGCCCGGCCAACAATCTTTCTTGCGCTCCAAGATCATCTTGACGCCGTTGGCGAAGTGAGTGACGAGACCGTCGCCATACGGGTTGTCCACATACTCGTATTCGATCGCGGAGGTGTGCGACGCACCGATGCCGGCTTGGACTTGGACAATCGTGTGTGCGCCCCATTCGCCGATGCAAGTGGCGTGGAAATCGTAGTAGCCGCGCCACTTGCCGGCAACGTAGGCGGAGTTGTAAGGCCGCCACGGACACGGGCCGAGCCATGCGTCCCAATCCACCTCATCCTTTGACGGCTCCGGTTCCGCAGGCAACCAATCGTGACGCGTGATGGCGTCGTCCCAAGGAGCGATCTGCGCATAGGCGGTGTGCAGTTTGCCAAGTCGTCCGGAGCGGGCCATCTCGATGCCGAACACACGGTTGGCCATGCTCAATCCCTGCGTGCCGCTCTGATAGACGCGCGCATATCGTCGCGCCGTTTCCACCACCAACTGGCCTTCGGCGATGGTCATGCACGAAGGTTTTTCGCAGTAAACGTCTTTGCCCGCCCGCATCGCCATGACCGATGCCAACGCGTGCCAGCGGTCGCCAGTGGCGATCAATACCGCGTCAATGTCCGCGCGCGCGGCGAGGAACTCGCGAATGTTGCGATACATCGCGCAGTCCTTGTTGCCATACTTGTCGTCCACCAGCTTCTTGATCGCCTCGCGCCGGATTTTTCTGGCATCGCAAATGGCGAGGAATTGCACATCTGTCTCGGCAAACATCAAGCTGAGATCGGTCGTGCCCCGGCCACCCAGCCCAATGCCGCCGAGCAGAATGCGCTCACTCGGCGCGACGTTGCCGTCTCTGCCCAAGGCGCGCGCGGGAATGAAGAGAGGCATCCCAAGCATGCCGGTGCCGACAGCTTTGAGCATTTGCCGTCGCGTAATCATGGTTTCATGAACTCGTTGGCTTGAGGAGCGACCTTGTCAATGTTCGGTGTGATGTCAGCCTCCCGCCGGCCCAACGCCCACGACAACCCGCCCAGCAGAACCTGCGTGAAAATCTTGTTCGTCCAGACATCTTCACGGTGTCCCATCGAAGTGTAGATCACGCGTCCTTTGCCGTGCATCCGCGCCCATGTCGCCGGGAAAGGCGCCCGATCATAGCAACGTTTGTCAGTCGGCTTGTCCTTGTTCATCCCCGCGCAGTCTTGGACGAGGATCACGTGGAGATCTTTGGAGAAATGAATCAATGAGAACCATTCTTCCATCAGCGAGAACGAGTTACCCAAGCCTTGCGCGCCGGGAAACTGCGGCGAGACCACCTTCATCAGCGCCACCTGCTGGTTGCCGTGTCCCAGACAATCAGCCCCCGCGGCTTCGGGCAACAGCCAGAGGCCGGGATGGATCGCGACGAACGGTTTGCCGGTGCGCACGGCGTCGTCGAGCCTCTTCCAGCCGCGTTCGGAAACGGGGGCACTGTGGTCTTTGCCGTCCGGCTTCATCAGGTCGGCTGGCCTGCCGCACGAATACGAGACGATGGCTGCGTATTGATTCAAATCACCATCAAACACCGCGCCATCCTTGATGCAGTCCACCTCGCAGTCAAGCTGTCGAACCAAGTCCGTGAAAACTCGCTCAGCCAGCGAAAGCGTTTTGCCTTCGCGATGCACGACGGGATGCTCGAAGAGCACGCTGCGACTGAAGAAGAGAAGCTTGCGCGAGTTCTTCGGCTCAGCCGATCCAAACCTAACAGCAAGCGGCCACCCCAGCAGCGCAGCACCCAACGATTGCAGCATTCGGCGGCGTTTCATCTTCATGGCCGCGGACTCCTCAGTATGGCACGAGCATGTCCTTGACCTGTTTGGTGCCCCAGACGTCCACCTCCTCGATCACAGTGTTTTGCGGGACGTCAATGCAGTGGACCAGCGTCCGTGCGTATTCCTCCGCGCCGGGGTAGCCGTCCAGCCAACCGTCGTCAATCCCGACCGCCTTGCAGAAGTTCGTGCGGCCCGCGCCGGGGATGAACGACGTCGCTTTGCCTCCCCACTCAGCCATTTCCAAGTGCAAGCAGCGCGTGAACACCACCATGCCGGCTTTCGCTGCCGTGTACGTCGCCCATTTCGGCCAGCCGTGATAGGCGCAGCCGCTGGAAACGTTCACGATGTGGCCGCTTCCCTGTTTCTTCATCACGGGAATCACTTCGCGGCAACCCTTGATGACCGAGGCGATGTTGACATCAAGCGTCTCCTGAATCGCCGCGTCGTCCATCTCCTCAACGCTGGCGATCTTGACGCCGGCGCCATGGTTGTTCAAGAGCACGTCAATTCGGCCAAACCGTTTCAACACGGCCCGCACCAGCTTCTTCCAGTCCGCCGTCTTGACGGCGTCGGCTTGCACGGCGAGGAGGTTCTTGCTCGCCAGTTTCTTCGCCGCTGCCTTCAAGCGCGCGGCGTTGCGACCGGTGATGACGACTTTCGCTCCCATTTCGAGGAGCAACTCCGCCGCCGCCAAGCCGTAGCCGGACGAACCGCCGGTGATGATGATGACTTTATTCTTCACATAGTTTTTCATGTTCACGTATCCTCCAATGTCAGCAACAGTGCCACCACGCAACCGGCGACCACGCCGGAAGTGTGCGCCGCCATGCTGACCTGCGGCGTTACAAGATCAAACACGACCTGCAAAGCGATCGCCAGCGCCACGCGTTGCAACCGTTGCAGCGCCACGCGCGACCGGCCCGCGCGCCAGTTTCTCAGCAATATGATTGCCGTCGCTCCGATCAATCCCATGATGCCGCCCGACGCGCCGACCAGCAGATCGTCCTGCGTCAGCCGCCAATGCACCAGCGCCACAACAAACCCCATCGAAGCCAGCCCGGAAAACAAATACGTCGCCACAAACTTCAATCGTCCGAGGTTTGTCTCTACGAACGGTCCCAGCAACAAGAGTCCCAGCATGTTCATCCCAAGGTGCAACCAGCCGGCGTGCAGAAACATTGCCGTCAGCAGCCGCCACCAGTCGCCTTCGGCCACTGCCGTCGCCGACAACGCGCCGAGTTGGAACAACACGGATTCGTTCTCGCTGCCGCCTGACAGCATTTCGAGCGCGAACATCGCCACGTTCATCGCCACCAACGCCTGCGTCATGCGCGCTGTCCGCCAGCCAAAACCGACACGCGCCTCCGTCGTCTCCTCGAAGTCGCTGTCAATCAGCATTTCCGTGCCGATGGCCAACGGAACCTGCAATCGCCGTTCAATCGCTGCGCGTGCAACCGCGTCGGTCTCCCACTCCAGCAATCGCGTCAATCGTTGCTGCGACTCCAACGACTCGCCTGCCGCCGCTTCCGCCGTCGCCCGCCAAAACTCCTGCGTCGTCACCGGTAACCAGTCCAGCGATTCCGATAGCAACCGTTCCACCGCCGCCGTCTGCCCGCAAAACGCCAACATCATCATCCGACACAAATCCCGGCTCGGCCGGTGGTCAGCGCGTTCCAACGCGCCGCCGTATTGCGCGTACACCCATTGCATCCGCTCCAAATCGCCGGTCTCACCCAGCGCGCGCACGTAGGAGAGCAGCACACCCACGTCGCGCAACAGGCCCGTCGGGCCGACGCTGCCGTTGACCCACTCGACCAGTTCTTCCCAGCGACCTGTTATCCGATACGTCTGCGCCGCCGCTGCGCGGCCCGCCGGGCCACCGCAGGCCACCAACCGCCGCAGAATCTTCAACGCCTCCTCGGTCTCACCGCGTTGCGCCAGGCGCATCGCTCGCAACAGCCCCGGCCGATGCCGATCAGCGTCGAACGGATGCAGCCACCGCAACACCACCGCCAGTCGCCACGCTGCCGCGTAACGTTGTTGCATCGCCCAGCGCCACGTGACACGCGCTCCCAGCGACGGCCCCAACACAAAGGCCAACCATGCTGCGCCCGCCGCGTATCCAGCCTGTTCCGGGAACCAGAGCAATCCAGCGCCAAGCAGCGCCAGCAGCGCGGAGTTGACAACGATCCAGCCGCGATGCAGACGCGCGGACATCCGCGCCATCCGCACCAGAACCACCGCGGCGGAGACGCCGACGATCCAGATCAGAATGTAATTCAGGTTCATCCTGCTGTTGACTTGCTGCTCAGTGTCATTACCCTCGCACCGTGCACGAAGTCAATCCAGTTGAAATTGTTTATGCCGCCGCCCACGCCCAGTTTCCCGACACCGAACCGCTCGGTGGCGGCAAAGCCGTGGCCGATTATCTCGAACGCGAACATCCCGACTGGACCATGCTCAGCCCGCGCTCGCTCGGCCTGCCGCTGGCGAAATCCCTCGCCGACATGAGGGAGTTGCAATACACCCGGTTCTGCCGGCAATTCGAGCACGCAACGACCGACGCAATTTTGCAACGCGATCCGCGCCGTTGCGTCGTGCTCGCCAACGACATCAGCGAAGGCCCCGACTTCGCGCGGCTCGGCGAAGCGGGATTTCGCGTCGCCACCATCTTTCACGTGGACGTGGTCGAGTATTTCACGAAGTTCTACCTGCGCGGCGTGGTGCGTCCGGAACATTTGACAAGGTTCCGGTGGCGTTCGCGTTGTGTTCCAGATTTGTTCCGGCTGGTTTTCGCCAAGCAGGAGGAGTGCGTCCGTCACAGTCGCAGGCTGATTGTGCCGTCAGCGCCGATGCGGGAGGTGATTTTGCGGTGCTACCCGTGGTGTCCGACGGGGAAGATCTCCGTCGTGTCGTGGGGCAACATCGCGCCGGCGGTCGAGGGAGAGACATTGGACGTGGCAGACGACGAGTTCGTGATTATGACGTTGAGCCGCCTCTCGCCGGAGAAGGGGATCGAGCGGTTGTTGCGCGCGCTGCCATACGTCCGCGTGCCGCGACTGCGCGTGTTCATCTGCGGCGCCCCGGCATACATGAGGGGACGCGCTTACGAACGGAAGCTGCGACGTCTGGCGGCGGGGTTGCCGGTGACATTTACAGGACACGTCGTCGGCGCACGGAAGAGCGCGCTGCTGCAGCGGGCGGATTTGTTCGTGTCGCCGTCGCGTCACGAGAGTTACGGACTGACGATCGCGGAGGCGCTGGCGCACGGTTGCCGTGTGATCTCGCACAACCATTACGGGGCGAGCGGCGTGGTGGTGGATTGCGCGAATGCGAAGATGCTGGCGGCTGAGATCGAGGCGATGGCGCGGCAACGGGTGCCGCGAGTTGCCGTCAGGAAAGATTCCAACGCCGCAAAAGAAGTGGCGACACTGCTGGCAGAGATGGCGAACGAATGATGGAAGCCGTTGTTACTTTTTGCAGGGGCCGGCTTCGGCTCCCTGTTTGGAATACTTGTCAACGGCATTCGCATCCACGACGACGAGACGGTTCTTGAAGCACATGACGGCGCCGCTCACCCAGCCGTTGCGCGGTCCCAACTCGTAGCCTTTGGATTTGTACTCGTCCACCTGTGATTTCGACACGGCGATTTGTTCGTTGCCTTTGTGCATGATGACGAGATCACCTGAAGGCTGGGCGCCATTCTTCAGCTTGTCGCTGACCAGCCAGATCGGAACGGCCTCAGGTTTCCCGTTGACCAACATCGGGACAACGACTTCCGGCCAGCCCGACCTGCCGCCTTTTTGTATGTAGCCGGCGACTTCGCTCGGTGGGACAAAGAGAATCTCCCCTTGAAACTGAATGGGAACAAGGCTGGGATCCGTCGGCGACCCGATCAGCCCCCTGCCAATCCACGTGTCAGGGCCAGGCAGAACCCACATGTCTTCCTGCGCTTGGAGGGTGATGGCGCTGGAACTTGCGAGCAGCACAACTGCGAGGCTAAACCAACGCAGAGAGTGAAACCTGTTTGAATGTTTCATAGGACTATGTTCCTTTGTGTAAATCATCATACGCGCTGCGTTCGGCAAGTCAACCTCAAACCTTATCTCAATGGCAAGGCGTAGATGATGGTTTCGATAGTCCGTGCGCGCCCTGGCAGGTGGAGGCAAAGTTGGCGGCCGAGCGGTTGGAACCCCATCGCCTTGAAGAAACGAGCGCCGCGGGTATTGCTGGCGTTGACAGCGGCGTGCACGCCGC
>CAZNOK010000206.1:0-9424 GCA_964574605.1 uncultured Verrucomicrobiota bacterium | reverse complement strand
AAGATGGCGCCGTGAAGAAGTAGCAAGTAGTAAGCAGTCAGGAGTCACGGGGCAGAAAGGAGTCAACCGCCCCGGACCCGCCGCGTTGCCGGTTCGTGTACTCCGCGGACATCGGCTTCGTGGACGATCGGCCGCCACTCTGCCGCCATCCGCTCGATGTGTTGATCACCGCGCTGGCTGGATGCCTACGCGAACGACGGCGATGTCGTTGACCTTCACGCCAAGGAGCGTTATTAGTGAAGGCATGATGAATCCTCCAAACGTCGGATTGGGCGGCAATTTCACGACCCAGGACCCGTGGCGTGTTTTCCGGATCATGGGCGAGTTCGTCGGCAGCTTCGAGGAGATGAGCAAGATCGGCCCCGCCATCACCGTGTTCGGCAGCGCGCGCACGCGGCCCGGCGATCCATGGTACGAGAAGGCCGTCGAGATGGGCGGCTGGATCGCCAAACTCGGCTATGCCGCCATCACCGGCGGCGGCCCCGGCATCATGGAGGCCGTCAACAAAGGCGCCGCGGAAGCCGGCGGCGTGTCGGTCGGATTGAACATCCAGTTGCCGCACGAACAGAGACCGAACCCGTATTCCAATCGCACGTTGTACTTTCACTACTTTTTCATTCGCAAAGTATGCTTCGTGAAATACGCCAACGGCTTCGTCCTGTTTCCCGGCGGCTACGGCACACTCGATGAGTTCAGCGAGGCGATCACGTTGATCCAGACAAACCGGATCGAGAAGTTTCCCGTCGTGCTTGTCGGCCGTGACTATTGGGGCGGCCTCGTGAACTGGATACGGAACCGGACGCTCGCCGACAAGTTGATCAGCCCCGAAGATCTGAACCTGTTTCACGTCACCGATGACGTGCGCGAAGCCATTGAGATCATAGCCGCCGGCGACCTCAAACGCCGCAACGCGCCGCAACCGGCCTGATCATGCATCGCATCACCACCCTCGCAAACGGGCTGCGTGTCGCCACCGCCGAAATGCCCGGCATGGAAAGCGTCGCGCTCGGCCTGTGGGTCGGCGTCGGCGCACGCTACGAAACCAAGCGTCACAGTGGCGTCTCGCATTTCATTGAGCACCTCCTGTTCAAAGGCACCCGACGTCGTTCCGCCAAACAAATCAGCCAGACCGTCGAAGGCATCGGCGGCTATCTCAACGCCTTCACCGGCGAGGAACACACCTGCTACTACGCCAAGGCCAGCCACCGGCACTTCGACACGCTGCTCGACGTGCTCGCCGACATGTACCAGCATCCGAAGTTCGCCGCCGCCGACATCGCCAAGGAACGCGGCGTCATCAAGGAAGAACTCCTGATGTACCACGACCAGCCCGACCATTACGTTCAGGAACTTCTCACCGAAACACTTTGGCCGGACCAACCACTCGGCCGTCCGCTGGCTGGTTCCCTCAAATCCCTCGATGCGACCGACCGTGCTGTCGTCCTCGCATTCAAACGCCGCAACTACGCCGCCGCCAACACAGTCGTCGCCGTGGCGGGACGTTGTCGGCACGACGCCGTTGTCGAGAGTGTCAGTCGCGTCTTATCGTTGAAGGATGCCACTCCGCGGACACGTTTCACCGTGGCGCACGAGAACCAACGCACACCGCGCCTGCGCTTCCTTAGCAAGACCGTCGAGCAAACGCATCTCGCGCTCGGCATCCGCGGTTTCTCGCGCCACGACGAGCGGCGTTTCGCCGCCAAACTGCTCAGCGTCATCCTCGGCGAGAACATGAGTTCGCGGCTCTTTCAAGTCATCCGCGAAACACACGGCCTCGCCTACTCCATTCAATCCGCCGGAAGTTATTTTGCCGACACCGGCCTGTTCCTCGTCTCCGCCGGCCTCGACAACAAACGGTTGCCGCGGGCGTTGGCCTTGATTCTGCGGGAACTGCAGAAGATCTCACGGCAACCGCCATCTGTTCCCGAATTGCGGCGCGCGAAAGACTATGCCATTGGCCAGATGCGCCTCGGGTTGGAGAGCACCAGCAACCAGATGATCTGGCTCGGCGAACACCTCATGGCGTACGGTTTCATCCACACACCCGACGAAATCGAACGCAAGCTCGAAGCCGTGACTGCCGATGACATCCAGGCGGTCGCCACCACGCTGTTCCGCGACCGCGGCCTGAACGCTGCCATCATCACCCCGCGCAAGGACGAAGCTGCCACGCGCGACCTATTGACGTTCGCGTGACAGTCACCCCGCTACCTTGGCGCGAGCCGGGCGACTGCTTCAAGGAGTTCGCCGCGCGACCATTCTGCGCGTGGCTCGATACTGTTACGCCCAGCGGCGACCAACGTTATTCTCTCCTTGCCGCCGAGCCGTCGCACGTCTTCCAATTCAAGGCGTCTGACGGTCGCGCTGCCGATCCCTTCAACACTCTCGACCAACTTCTGGCGCAATACGCCCCGGCCGCCGCCATCGGTTACTTCGGCTACGACCTCAAGAACCTCATCGAAGAGCTTCCCGCAACAGTCGAAGATGACCTCGGCCTTCCCGACTGCTGGTTCGGCTTCTACGACAACGTCCTTCGTTTTGACCATCAAGAACGTCGTATCTTTAAGGTGGGGACGAGCCGCCGGCTCGTCCGTCATCCAACCCCCAGCGGCGGAGCCGTCGGCTCCGCCCGACCAGCGCCCCTCCACTCCAACTTCACCCGCGACCAATACCGCGCCATTATCCGCCGCGCGAAAGACTACATCGCCACCGGCGACATCTACCAAGTGAATCTGTCGCAGCGGTTCCAATGCGCCATCCACGCCACGCCCCTGGAGCTTTACCATGCGCTCCGTGCCGCCAATCCCGCCCCCTACTCTGCCTACCTTGACATCGGCGATGCGCAGATTTTGTCGTCGTCGCCGGAATGTTTCCTCCGCATGATCGGACGCGACGTCGTCACGCGCCCCATCAAAGGCACGCTTCCCCGCCACCGCCATCCCGACGACCTCATCCGTTCCGCCAAAGACAACGCCGAGTTGCTGATGATCACCGACCTCGAACGCAACGACCTCGGTCGCGTTTGCGAGTTTGGCAGTGTCCATGTTCCGGAATTGTTCCGGGTGGAAAGTTTTGCGACCGTTCACCATCTCGTCGCCACCGTCGCTGGCACACTCCGACCCAATGTCAGTCATGTTCAAGCCTTGCGCGCCTGTTTCCCCGGCGGCTCGATCACTGGCGCGCCGAAAATCCGCGCGATGGAGATCATTGACGAACTCGAGCCGCACGCTCGCGGCGTCTATTGCGGGGCCATCGGATACTTTGGGCATGGCGGCGCCAGCCATTTCAACATCGCCATTCGCACCATCGTCCATCAATCCGGCCTCCTGACCTTTCACGCCGGCGGCGGCATCGTTGCCGACAGCGAGCCGGACGCCGAGTACGACGAAACGCTCGCCAAAGCGGAAGGAATCCTCCGCGCTCTCGACCAACTGCGCCTGCGTCGCCGTCAGTAAGCCCGCGCCATGATGACGCGTTGACTCGACGGCTGGCCCGTGAGGATGCAGGTGCCGGAACCTTGGGCTTCGACAGGAATCTGATCGGCGAACGGAATGCAACGCACCGTCGTTTCGAAACGCTTCGCCATCTCGTCTTCGTGCTCGTGTGTTCCAGCCCAGTGGACCCACGCAAAACCGGCATCCTTGCTCGCGAAGTAACTTTCGAACTCGGCAAGCGTGTTGATGACGCGGCTGCGTTTGTCCCGGAACACGCGGGCGCGCTCAAGCAGTTCCCGCTGCATCGTTTCCAAGAGCGGTTTGATGGCGGCGATGGCTTCGGCACGAGGGAGGAATTGTTTGCGCGCTTTCCGGTCGCCTTCGACCAGCGTGAAACGACGGACGACACAGAGACTTCCTTTCTCCAGATCTTTCGGGCCGATTTCGATGCGGATGGGAACGCCTTTGGCTTCCCACTCGTAATACTTCGCGCCGGGCATGATGCCGTCGCGGTCATCCAATTTGACTGCGAGACCTTGCGCCTTCAACTCGGCGGTGACCTTCTTCGCTTCCTCGATGGTACGCGTTTTCTCGGCGTCGTTCTTGAAGATGGGAACGATGACGACGTGGATTGGGGCAAGTTTCGGCGGCAGGACAAGTCCGTTGTCGTCAGAATGCGTCATGACGAGCGCGCCGACAAGGCGCGTGGAGACGCCCCAGCTTGTGGCATAGACGTACTCGCGCTGGCCATCTTTGTTGAGAAACATCACGTCGCTGCTCTTGGCGAAGTTCTGGCCGAGATAATGACTTGTGCCCATCTGAAGCGCTTTCCCGTCCTGCATCATGCCTTCGATGCAAAGTGTGTCGAGCGCGCCGGCAAAACGTTCGCCGGGAGTTTTGCGTCCCTTGATGACCGGGACAGCGGCGACGTTCTCGGCGAAATCGGCGTACACGTCGAGCATCTTGGCGGTTTCCTCAATCGCTTCCTTCTCGGTGGCGTGGGCGGTGTGGCCTTCCTGCCAGAGAAACTCGGTGGTGCGCAGAAACAATCGCGTGCGCATCTCCCAACGAACGACGTTCGCCCATTGGTTGATGAGAATCGGCAGGTCGCGGTAACTCTGAATCCAATTCTTGTACTGCGCCCAGATGATGGTCTCGCTGGTGGGACGGACCACCAGCGGTTCCTCCAACTTGGAACTTGGGTCCACCACCACTTCGTCGTTCACCGCAGTCAGCCGGTGATGCGTAATGACAGCGCATTCCTTGGCAAACCCGGCAGCGTGTTTTTCTTCCTTCGCAAGAAGCGAGAGCGGAATGAAGAGCGGGAAATAGGCGTTGACGTGCCCGGTGGCCTTGAAACGGTCATCCAATTCGCGCTGCATCTTCTCCCAAATGGCGTAGCCGTGGGGCTTGATGACCATACAGCCGCGCACGGCGGAATGTTCGGCGAGATCGCCGCGTTTGATGACGTCGAGATACCACTGCGCATAGTCCTGCGCGCGGGGCGTGATGGCAGCGGCTTGGTTGGAATCGGTTTTCTGGCTCATGCTGCGCGTCTGTGTAACGCAGCCGCCCGTCGGATGCGAGAGGAAAATCCTTGTAGCCGTGAGCCTGCTCGCGGCGGAACCATGGCCGCGAACAGGGTTCGCGGCTACAGGAGGCAATCGCCCTTACGGCAGAATCGTGGCCTTCAACACAATGTCCACAGCACGCTGCTGACGATTGCGGTCGTAACCGATGAGGAACTTGCTCATGAACTCCCGGTTCTGCGCCGTGCCGCCGACGCGAAACTCCTGCCCATTCGCAACCGTCATCTCTGTCGCGGCGTTGATGAAGGCGGTGCTGCAACGTCTGTTGTCCACGAGGTAGCTGAACTCAGGGATGAGCTTGACGTTGATCATTCTGCCATCGCCCACCACGCGCGGCTCGACGAGCAGTTGCGAGCCGACCTGCCGCCATGTGATACCCGCCTGCAAATACCCGAATCGCACACCGTAGTCCAAGAACCATTCCACAAACGGCGTCTCCTCCGAGACGTTGATTGAGCCGCGCCGGCCGCTGCTGACCGTGATGAATTGCACTGAATCCTGTGAGATCTGGAGAGAATTGTCGCGCGCGAATCCACGCGCATCGCCACGGACATGAACGCCACCGCCGATCATCACGCCACCACGGATGTCGGTGACACCCATACCCTGACTGGCACGTCCGCCGGTATCGTTGATGCGAACCTGAATCTGGATGTTCTTCGGCGGAACCGAAACCTGTTTGATGAGGTCGGCAATCTGCCGGTGTTGCTCCTCGCTGGCCATCACAAGGAGCCGGTTATGCGCTTCGTCGAGCGTGACCTTGCCGTTGGCACCGACAACGGCGCGCGCTTGCTCAACCACCAGCGCCGGCTCGGCAAACAACAGCAGATGGATACGAAAGACGCGGTTACCCTCGGCGCAGACCAAGCTGCCAAGGCACAGCAGTAAACAAAGGGCGCGTTTCATGGCTTGACGCGCCAAATCTAGGCGCAATTCGCTGTTCCGGCAAGAAACCCTACGCCAACTCGCTTGAACATAAGGCCATGGAGTGGTATTCCCTAGCTTCATGCCCAACGAAATTCCAGCGCCAACACCCAGCGATTTCATCCGCGACATCGTCAAGGCCGACCTCGCGTCCGGTAAATACAAAGCTCCACACACGCGGTTCCCGCCGGAGCCGAATGGCTACCTCCACATCGGCCACGCTAAGAGCATCTGCCTGAACTTCGGCATCGCCCGCGAGTTCGGCGGCACCTGCAACCTGCGCTTCGACGACACCAACCCGACCAAGGAAGAAGTCGAGTACGTTGACTCCATTATCGCCGACGTCAACTGGCTCATCGAAGGCTGGGCCGACGACAAACTCGGATACAAGGCCGCCGGCACCACACCTGAGCTGAAGGATGGCGACTTCTATTTACCAGCCGTTGTTGGACAGGCGTCCCGCCTGTCATGCTCATCTGATCCCAACAGGCGGGACGCCCGTTCAACTACCGAACCGTTCTACGCGAGCGACTACTTCGATGCGCTCTACGAATACGCCCTCCAACTCATCCGCAAAGGCAAAGCCTACGTCTGCGACCACACACCGGAACAAGTGGACCGGATGCGCGGCGCTCCCGACAAAGCCGGCGAACCAAGCGACTACCGGAACCGTTCCATCGAGGAGAACCTCGACCTTTTCACCCGCATGAAGAACGGCGAGTTCCCCGACGGCACCCGGACCCTCCGCGCCAAGATTGACATGGCATCGTCCAACATCTGGCTGCGCGACCCACTCATTTACCGGATCCGCCACGCCGAACATCACCACACCGGCAACAAGTGGTGCATCTATCCGCTCTACGATTTCGCCCATTGCCTTAGCGACTACATCGAAGGCATCACCCACAGCATTTGCACGCTCGAGTTCGAAGTCCACCGGCCGCTCTACGACTGGATTCTCGAAAACCTCAGCCTCCCCCGTCCGCTTCCGCACCAATACGAATTCGCCAAGCTCATCCCGACCTACATGATCGTCTCCAAGCGCAAGCTCATCACGCTCGTCAACGAGAAGCTGGTGACCGGTTGGGACGACCCGCGGATGCCGACGATCAGCGGCATCCGGCGCCGCGGCGTCCCGGCGTCGGCCTTGCGCCAATTCGCCTACAACATCGGCGTCACCAAATACAACAGCGTCACCGACATCGCCGTCTACGAGCATTGCATCCGCGAGGACCTCAACCGCCGTGCCCTCCGCCGCCTCGCCGTCCTGCGTCCCCTCAAAGTCGTCATCACCAACCTCCCCGAAAACCACGCCGAACAACTCGACGCCATCAACAACCCCGAAGACGAGACCGCGGGCACGCGCAAGGTCCCGTTCAGCCGGGAACTCTACATCGAGCAAGATGACTTCATGGAAACCCCGCCGCCGAAGTTCTTCCGGTTAAAACCCGGCGGCGAAGTTCGCCTCAAATACGCCTACATCATCAAGTGCGACGAAGTCATCAAGGACGCCACCGGTAAAGTCATCGAACTCCGTTGCACCGCCGACCTGACCAGCAAGACCGGCGGCGCCACCGCTGGTCGCAAAGTCAAAGGCACCATCCACTGGGTCAGCGCGGAAGATTGCATCGAAGCCGAATGCCGCCTCTACGACCGACTGTTCACGGCGGCAGAGCCGGATGCCGATGGCGACTTCAAGAAGCATTTGAACCCACATTCATTAGAAGTAGTGACGGCTAAGTGTGAGCGAAGTTTGAAGGAGGCGTTACCGGAACTGCGCTATCAGTTTGAACGCTTGGGGTATTTCGCATTGGATGCGGACAACTCTCTCGGCAAACAGGTGTTCAACCGGACAATCACGTTGAAGGACACTTGGGCCAAGGAAGCCAAGAAGCAGGGATAACCGGCATGAAAGTCTATCTCGACATGTGTGCGTTGAAGCGCCCTTTTGACGACCAACGGCAAGGCCGCATCCTGATCGAAACCGCTGCCATGACGCGCATTCTGGAAGCGGCTACCACCGGGACGCTGACGCTCTGCAATTCCACAGCGTTGACAGCCGAAAACCGCCGCAACCCAAACCAACAGCGAAAGGCGCGTGTCGAAACGCTGCTCAAGTGGGTTGGAACGCCTACCCCGGCGACACCGTCAATACTCAATCGTGCCGAGGGCCTTGTTCGACAAGGCTTCCGCGACATGGACGCGCTCCACTTGGCGTTTGCCGAAACACTCCGTGCTGATTACTTCGTCACCGTGGACGATCAAATCCTCTCACGCGCTGAAAGCGTAAAGCTTGGCGTGCGGGTGACGGATGTGATAGAGTTTGTCCGAGAACAAAAGCTATGAAGGCACACGCATACCAAACGCCCCACGAAATCGCCGTTCAGGGTTTTGCCGCACTCGTGGAAAAACTCGGTCCCGGCGGCGCGCTTCAATTCATCCATCAATTTGAAACCGGACGCGGCGACTACACCAAGGAACGCACTGCGATTCTCAAGGGTGTCACTCTCAAGAAACTCCGAGCCGAGTTGTTGCCCAAGAAGTAACTGAACCGACATGGACTCCGCGACCTGTTCCTTGGAACTTTTGCCCTTCGGACTTGTTTCGGATTTCGGATTTAGTGCTTCGGATTTTCATTCGGAGCGCCTCGCCTACTTCGCCCTTGACCCCGACAGCAATCCCGGCAAGCTCGTGCTCAACCGCACGATCACGCTCAAAGACACTTGGGCGAAGGAAGCGAAGAAGCTGTGACGCGTCCTGATGGTGTTCCGCAGTATCAAGGGCTCAATGCCAATGAGATTGTGAATGTCGCTTACTGCTATGACTCCGCATGGCACGTCCATAAATGCCTTGCTTGGCTGGACTATGTTAATCGAACCTCTCGGCATCACTGCTTGCGGTATGCGGCGATAGAACTTCGGGCAGGAATTGAGCTTCTCTGGTTCGAGATGCTCATTACAAGTGTTGGCGGTGCTCTGTCGGCAAAAGACTATGCGCGATGCAGTCGAGACGCAACGAAGATGTACAAATTAATCGATGAGCTCACACCCGGATACGAAAAGCTAATTGAGTTCACACGAATAATACTAGCGCACGAACCAAATATGCCGGAAATAGCCCCTTGGGATATGTCTAAACTCAAACGCTATCATGGTGAGGCGTCAAAGTGTCTGCATTTCCAAGGTGCACCAAGAGATACCTTCGAAAGAGATGTTTGGCTCACCCGAAGTCTAGCGAAGCTAGAAAAGATGGCTCATTACATCTGGACTGAAATGACCTCCCACCACGGTACCGGGTTCATATTGCCAAAAACAATGACACCGGGGGTAAGACTCATCTGGGAACAATTCCGCGACCGGAAGATCGATGGAGATTCCGTTAAAAGACAACTGGATTTAGTTTGATCTTCCTGCTCAAAGCCGTTGACCCACATTTACCGGATATGCTTCACAATCCGCAGGCAACAATCTATAGTTC
>CAZNOK010000205.1:0-9460 GCA_964574605.1 uncultured Verrucomicrobiota bacterium | reverse complement strand
AAAACACGAGCGACTCATCGCGGTCGCCCTCGTAGCGTCCCACCGCGTGCGCCACGGACAGCACCAATCGGCCGGTGCGCGTCTGGATGAGCCGGTCGTTCATTACATACCACGCGCCCTCGTCGGCCGGGTCGCCGATGAGCGCGGGATCCGTCCACGTCTTGCCCTCGTCGCTGGAAAAACAGATCACCGGCAGCGCGCCGCCCTTGAGACCGGCCGCGTGACGATGCAGCGCGAGCGCGATGCGCCCGTCCTGCAAGCGCAGGAAGGTGACGCCACCGTCCGAAACAAACCCGCTGTGCTGCCACTGCACCTGCGGGCGACCGAGTTCCTGCCAGGTCACGCCCTTGTCCGTGCTGTGGTAGAGCATCGGCACGGGATGCTTGTTCACGATGCCCTCGAACACATTCGCCGGAGGTCGTCCCCACGGCGCCGCCATGAGGACCGAGCCATCCTTGAGCAAGAACATGCCCGGACCGATGAAGTAACGCCCGTCATTCACGCCATGCTGAATGACCACCCGCGGCTCACGCACGAAGGTGGCGCGCCATCCAACGCTCAAGGGATGCGGCAGGCCGGTGGCTTTGCCGTTTTTCTGCGCGAGGTAGGAGCCGCGCGTGATGCTGTCGCCGAGAGGCAGGATGCGGAGTGGTTTGGCGTTGGACGCAGCGGACTTCTTCGCCCGGGTGGCGGCCTCGAAAGACTCGCGAGGTAACACGTGGTGGTAGAGGCTCGTGCCGCCTAATCCGCTGGTGTCAGAGCCTCGCTTGATATGCCTCCACACAAGGTGCAACTGACCTTTGACCCAGCGAACGGCCGGGTAGTCCACCCAAAGATTGGCGTTAGTCGCGCGATAGATATCGGTGGCAGCGGACCAAGTGCACCCGCCGTCGTGACTGGTGCGGAAAGCAAGGGCCAGACGTTCGCCGCCATGCCAGCTAACGCTGAGTTTCACGTCGGGGTTATGGATGAGCACCAGAGTTGCGGTGCCGGGTATGCGCGTCAGCACTGGCGGCGCAACAGGATTAGGCACGGTGGATTGAACGGGCGCGCTCCATGTCGAGCCGTTGTCTTCCGATCGGCTCTCCCATAGCCAACCTGTGGTGGTTCGGCCCAGCATCAGCAGCTTGCCCGGGGCGAACTCAACCAGCGAGGGTTCCCAAAATCCCCACTCATGCTTCTTGAGCGGATTGTCAGATACGTGCAGCACTTCCTTGAGCGGCGAGCGAGTCCACGTTCTGCCGTTGTCGTCGGAGAAAACGGAGTAAACGCCAAGGGGACCACCCTGCTTCTTTGCATCTGGCTTCATGTTGCAATGCAGCAGCGCGACGACCCGCCCGCTGGCCAGCACGTAGAGTTTGTCCCACGGTCCGGTTGTGTATTCGTGGGAATCGTCGCTGATCTTCATCGGCTCAGACCAAGTCTGGCCTTCGTCCGTCGAGCGGCGGAAGACCTTGAAGGCATCCCGGCCATTCGCGAGCGAGGTGTGCGTGAGGCCAATGTCGCCGTTGGCCAACCGGGCAAAGGCGACTTGAAACAGCGAACGCTGCGGATCGCTGAAGACGGTTTCGGGATTGGACCAGGACTTACCCCCATCACGCGAGCGCATCTGGCGAATCTCGCCGCGATCCCAGTCTCCCCTTTTCTGATGGGCTCCATACATGAGCAGCAGCGAGCCATCCCGCAGTTCGATCAACGACGCCTCGCCATTGCGGGCCGCCTCCTTCGAGTGTGGCACGATGACGTGGCTCGTTGCCGGGATTGGTGGAGCTTCGGCAGCATGCAGCGCGGCCAGCGCCGTGAGCAGCAGGGCGATGAGGAGTGTAAGGGTGGGTTTCATGGCTTCGGGTATTTGTCTGTTTCTCCGCTGGCCGTCGTGGCCGGCTTCTCACGAGTCAACTGATGATAGCCCGCTGTCTCGTGCTCGGTGCCGGCGGGATCGCCCAGCGCGGAGGCGAGCGTCGGGATGGGGCGAAAGTTCGGGTGATCCTTGTGGATCAGGCTTCGTCGGCCAAAATAGCTGCCGTAGTATGGGCCGTTGGCGTCGGCCCAAGTGATGAGTCGAACCAGTTCCGCCTGTGACAATTTCACGTCGTGATGCGGGCCACGTGCGTTGGCGATGAACTTGCTCGCGTGCGAGCCAAGCGCGCGCGCCGGCAACGGCATGACATTGGTGAACTGCGGCTGGTTGCCCCTTGGGCCGACGAACTCGGTCACATAACTCAGCAGGTTCCGCTTCATGAGGTTCTCGTAGGAGCGATTGAAGAATGTCGTCAACTCGCCACTCAGGTCGAGGTCGCCTTTCGGTTTGTCGCCGCTGTGGCAGCGCAAACAATGACGGTCGAGCACCGGTTGCACGTCGCTGACGTAGTGGATCGTCCGCGGCACCGTCTCACCCGGTTGCGGCGCAGGCGCGACGGCCGGTTTCGCCGAGGCGAGCAGCCGTCCGCCAAACGGCGGCGACGATGAGCGTTCGTGACAACCGACGCAACCGCGCGTTTCGCCGGGCTGGAGATTCACGAACGTCCGCATCCGCTGGACCTCCATGAAGTTCTCGTCGAGCGCCTGAAGGAAAATGTTCCGCCGGGCCGGCACCATGAAATGCGCCGAGCCATCGTCGTGTACGGGCACGATGCCATGGTTGATCTTCACGAAGATGTGCGAGTACATGCTGATCGGCGCGTGTTGGCCGAGGGTGCTGTCACTTGGCCAGAACCGATGCGCCGACCACGGACGCGCGACTTGCTCCAGCACGCGCAGGTATTTCACCGTACCTCGCGCGACTCCTTCAAGGCCGCGATAGATGTCGCTCAGCACCAGCGTGCCGTTGTTTGGCGTCTGGGGTTGCTGTTGTATCGGCGTGAGCACCGGCGGTGTTTTGCGCGCGCGCAACAGCATCGGCTGCCAACAGGAGATTTGCGGGTCGCTGTGGATGCGCACGCGGTTGCCGAACACGTCAATCAGCCACAGCCCGTACGCCGACGCGTGGCCCCAAGGCTGATCGGGATTGCAGTTCACGAGAAAATATTTTCCCGCGCCGGCGTTGGTCTCCGGATCGGCCAGCGGATACGGCTCGGAGAACAACGGCCCTTTGTTGTCGGCGACCCACTTGCCGTCACGCAGATGCGCGAACTTCTCGCCGTAGGCGCCGGTCAACTCGCGAATCAGGGTGGAACTCGCCCGCGTATCGGGCGTCAACGAACGGATCGGCTCCAGCGTGTTGATCGGCTTGTTGATGTCCACCAACAGAATCGGCCCGACGGCGAACGGATGATGAAACGTGCCGGTGCAGACGAAGAGATTGTTCTGGCCGGGGATGGCGCGACCGTGAATGAACACCATCGGATCCTCGATGTCGTTGCCGTAGATTTCACAGCTTCCCGTTCCATCGGGCCGCATCGCCCAGAGCGATTGCACGGCGATGACGCCCTTGTCCACGTATTCCCAACGCGTGTAGAGGATGCGCCCGTCGTTCATCACGCTCGGCGTGGATTCGCAGAGCGCGCCCTCGGAAAGCCGTTGCAGATTGCGACCATCGGCCTCCACGCGGTAAAGCAGGTTCACCGCGAGATCATCGCCCACGTCGCAAAGCACGCCGCGCTCGCAACGCGCCGAGGCGAACGCAATGCCCCCGTCCGGCAGGTAGCAGGGATGAAAATCGTCCGTGGTGTGGTAGTAGCGGCTTTTCGGGTTGTGGAACCGCGCCACGCGCTCCGCCTCGTCCGGCGGGTCGAACGTGAACTGCCGGATCCCCGTGCCATCCACGTTTGCCTCGTAGAGCCGAAACGCCTTGTCGGGCGCGCTCTTGTACCCGAACACGACGCGCCGCCCGTCGAACGACAAATCGTAGCGGTCGGTGATGCCGCCGTTGAGTTGCGGGAGCAACTCCGTCATCTTTCCGTCCGGCAGCGACAACACACACAACCCGCCGCCGAATTTCGTCGCCCGCATGAACTCCGCGTAATACCACCCCGGCGTATAGGTGTGGCGTTTCACGAACAACAGTTTGCCGGAACTCAACAGCGGATTGCCCGCCACCAGCGCATCGAACTTCAACCGCTCGATCTCGTTGCTCACCCCTGCTGTTTCCGCGCGATTCTTCAGCGCCTCCCAGCGCGCTCGGAACTCCGTCGCGTTGTAGCTCGGAAACGAAACCGCCAGGTCGTCAATTGCCGCCCGCAACGAATGCAGTCCGCTTGTATCTTCCGCGGCTTGGGCTGCGATGCGTGATGCGAGTAGCAGGGCGGTGAGAATCGTGAGGGTGTGTTTCATGGAGCGTTCGCTATCGGGACTGGAGACCGGCGAGGGCGGCGAAGGTGCCGGTGTCGGCCAAGCCTTGATAGGCTTTTGCGTAGGCAGCATACAGGTCGTCATACATCCGGTGACGGCCGGGGTCGGGTTGGATTTCGGCGCCCACTCGCACTATCGCCTCAACACCTTCGTTCACCGACGCAAAGACACCAGCGCCGACTCCGGCGAGAATGGCGGCGCCCAGCGCGGTGGTTTCGTTTTCTTTGAGAGTCTGGACGGGGCGACCGTACACATCGGCTTGAATCTGGTTCCAGAGGCGCGACTTGGTGGCGCCGCCACCGATGCGCAACACTTCCAACGGCATTCCCTGCGCCAACCAGCGCTCGGTCATGTCGCGGATTTCCAAACACACGCCTTCCATGACGGCGCGGGTCATCTCGCTGCGACCGTGGGACAGCGACATGCCGATGAACGCCGCCCGCGCGTTGGGGTTCCAGTGCGGGGTGCCGGCGGTGGCCAAGTATGGCAGGTAGAGCAGGCCCTTGGCGCCGGGGGCGGACTGGGCGGCGAGTTCGTCGAGCCGCGCGTAAGCGGAACCGGCGGGATGTTGCGCGCTGAGTTCCTGTTCACCGAGCAGGTCACGCCACCAACGGTACGAAGCGGCGGCGGCGTTGGAAAGCCCCTCCACTTCCCACATCGCCGGCAGGACGTGGTTGGTGACCATCATGCCGCCAAAACCGGGAACGGGTTTGTCAACGGACAGGATGGCCAGCCCGGCGGTCCCGAGCGTGACCGTGCCGATGCCGCCGCGGATGGCGCCCATGCCGATCACCGCGCAATTCTGGTCGCCCGCGCCCACACAGACGGGCGTGCCGGTCTTGAAGCCGGTCCTGGCCGATACGGCTGCGGTGATCGCGCCAACGCGCGTGCCGGAGCGCGTGGGCAATCCAAAGAGTGATTCGTTGACGCCAAAGAGGTCGAGCAGTTTGCGGTTCCACGCGGCCTCGCGCACGTCCCAGACGCCGTAGAACGCCATGTCGCTGAGGTCGGTGTAAAAACCGTCCGCGCCAAACGCGCGCAGCATGATGTCCTGCACTTGGAGGATCTTGTGAACGCGCGCGAGTTGTTCCGGCTCGTTGGCGCGCATCCAGAGGTACTTGGTGATGATCCAGGTGGTGCCGAGCGGCAATCCGGCGGTGGCGTAGTATTCCGCCGGGTCCACGAGCGCGCGCATCTGCTCGACTTGCGCGCCGGTCCGCGCGTCCTGCCAGGAGATGGCGGGGCGCACGGCGCGGCCATCGTCAAGGACGGGACAGGTCACGCTGCGTTGCGTGGAGAACGCGACCGACAAGATCTGTTCGGGAGGGATCCGGGAGCGGGCGATGGTGGTCGCGCACGCTTCCATCGTCTTGGCAATGAGATCGTCGAGGTCCTGCTCGACCCAACCGGGTTTGGGGTAGCGGGCGCCGTACTCGCGATACTCGCTGGCCACCTGTGTCCCTTCGAGGTCGAAGAGAGCGCACCGCACGCCCGTGGTTCCCACATCAACGCCGGCAAGATAACCCGCGCTCATAATGCGCCTCCTCAGCAAAGCCCGATGGCGCGCAAGGTGTCGAGCGACTCGACGATCTCGATGGCCGCGCGCGTGCCGATGCGTTCGGCGCCGGCCTTGATGAAGATCAGCGCGTTTTGCGGACGCGGGAATTTGACGCCGGCGACTTTCAGGCGCACGGGCGAGCCGGCGAGTGTCTTCTTCATGACGAGGAACTGTTCCAGGCTCGGTCCCTCGAACTGGCCGGTGGACGTCTTGGCAAACGCGATCCCGGCCTCGGCGATCATCTCGCAGCCCGCGGCGATCTCGGCCTCGGTGAGGTAACAGGTCTCCAGGATGGCCTTCGTCAACGCCTGGCCGGCCGCTTGGCGGAACAATCGCAGTTCCTCGCGGACGATGTCGTGCCGCCGGTCTTTGAGCGCGCCGACGTTCATCACCACGTCCACCGTCGTGCAGCCGCGCGCCACCGCGTCTTCGGTCTCGAACGCCTTGACGGACGGCGGCGCGCTGCCGAACGGGAACGAGATGCCGGTGCCGATCTCGATGTCGTCGAAGCCTTGCAGCTCGGCTTTGACGATGGGCGTCCAGTAGGCGCTGCTGGTGTAGAACGCCGCAAACCGGTATTGCCGCGTCTCGGCGCAGCCTTTGCGGATTTCCGCCTCGCAGCTTTCTTTTGGCAGGATGGAATAATCCATCAGCTTCGCGAGGGTTGCTTTAGTCAATTTCGTCACGTCTATCATTGTAGTTCTCCTTGTGTGCGGAACGCTTCCAGCGAGATGCCCCGCTCGCCCAGCGCCCGACATTTGTTGGTGCCTTTCTTGTGGTCAGCGTGATAGTCCGAGCCGCCGCTGATGAACCGGACCCGGCCCGCATACAACCGGCGGACCTCGGCCTCGATTTCTTCCGGCTTCTGGACTCCTTTGTACGAAGTTTTGTCGTAGCTGTACGAGGCTTCGATCCCGTCCAACCCCGCGGCGATCAGCCGGTCAATGTACGCCGACCGCGACATGGCCTCGCCGTCCTGCCGATGCACCGTCTCCTCGATCAAATACGGATGCGCGAGGACCGCGGTGCCGCCGCAGGCGTGGATGAGTTCGATGGCGGCGACCGAGTCAATCTTGCGCCGGCGCACGTTGAGGGTGGGATCGCCTTGCACGAGAATTTTCGCGTCGCTCCACGTCGCGGTGTGGCCTTTGGCCGCCATCGCTTCGAAGATGTGTTTGCGCTGGACGTTGTCGGGGTCGCGCCGCGCGGGCGTGCCATCCGGTTGCCGGTACGACAGGATGTCGCGCTCCCAATCAATCGCCATGCCGCGAGCCGTCAGCAGTTCGCAGAGTTCCTCGTACGCTCGCGACTTGCTCCGCTCCGCCGCCGCCACCTCCGCCAACACGGCCGGGTGATGCCAGTCGAGGCGATAACCGCAGATGTGGACGTCATCCACCCACGTGTCGCACGAGAACTCGTAGCCGGGAACCAGTTGCACGCCGCGTTGCCGCGCGTACTCCACCGCCGGCATCTCCGTCGCGTCAACCGTGATGTTCTCCGGCGGTACGGTGTCATGGTCGGTGATGGCCAGCACCGCGAGGCCGGCGCGCGCGGCGTTGTCAATCAACTCGCGGGGCGAATCGTTGCCGTCCGACCGCGTGGTGTGGCAGTGCAAATCACAGGGATAACGCGCCGGGGTCATGATGCCTTTCCCGCCCCGCCAAGCACTTCGATGTATTCGCTGATCATCGCGATCAGTTCGCTCCGGGCTTGGGCCAGGACTTTGAGGATATCGTACTCAGTGCGTTTGGCCGCGATGTAATTGTACAGGCCATCAATGTAGCTCTTCTTGACCTGCGTGGAGAGGTTCATCTTGCTCGCGCCGGCCCGGACCAGTTCGCGGATCACATCGAACGACAACCCCGTCGCGCCATGCACCACCAACGGAAACGGCGCCCGCGCGTGAATCACCCGCAGCGTCTCGATGTTCAGCTTCGGCTCGACCTTGTAGAACCCGTGCGCCGTCCCGATGGCCGCCGCCAGAAAATCCACGCCGGTCTGCTCCTGAAATGCCAGCGCTTCCTCCGGTGTCGTGTAGATCGCCTCGTCCTGGTTCACGACAATGTCGTCCTCCACGCCGACGACCCGCCCCACCTCGCCCTCGACCGACACTCCCGCCGCGTGGGCCTCGGCCACGACGCGTTTCGTGATGGCGACATTCTCCGCAAACGGATGTTCCGAGGCGTCAATCATCACCGAGGGATAACCGGCCTTGATCGCCTCGCTGATGATCTTCGGGTCGGTGCCGTGGTCCAAGTGCAACGCGACCGGCACGGGACTCTCGCCCGCCACGAGCCGCGCCATGCCGACGAGCTTGCGGACGCCGAACCGTTTGATGACGCCGGATGATGTTTGCAGGATGACGGGCGCTTTCTTGGCCTCCGCCGCCGCGACGACGGCTTCCATCGAGAGCATGTCCACGATGTTGATGGCGCCCACACAATAACCGCCCGCGCGGGCGGCCTTCAGCATTGCAGTCGGATTGACGAGTGGCATAAATATCCTCCAAAGTTAAGTGGTAGGGGCGAACCGCCGGCTCGCCCGCATCGTGAAACCAAACGGACGCGCCGGCGGCGCGTCCCTGCCTGCTCATGCGGCTCCTTTCGCGGCGCGGCGTTGACCGAGTGAATCGGCGGCCATCATCGCATCCACAATGTCCCCGGCCGTGACGGTGAACGGGTGATTGTGGACGAACGATCCCTCCCCGGAAACGCTTTCGGCAAATGCCAGGAGCCGTTCCCGTGAAACGTCCTGCATCTTCATCGCCGCAAACGTCGCCGGCAGCCCGACGGCGACGAGAAAATCAACCACCCGATACAGTTCGTCCGTCTCCAAATCCTGTTCCAGACAAAGCTGGGTCATCAGCCCAAAGGCGACCTTCTCACCGTGCATCAAACCATGTGTCTCGTGAATTGCGGGCAGCGAGTTGGCAATCGCATGCGCCGTCGCCAGCCCGCCGCTTTCCCAGCCGACGCCCGAAAGCAGGATGTTGGCTTCCACCACTTTCTCAAGCGCAGGCGTCACAACGCCGCGCTCGACCGCCGCTTTCGCCTCGATTCCGTATTTCAGAATCGTGTCGAAACAGAGCCGGGCCATCGCCAGCGCCGTCAACGTCGGGGTCCCGCCCGCGCAGGAAACGGCCCGGCAGTTGTAGGCCGCGTTCGCTTCCGGCCATGTTGCCAGCGCGTCGCCCATGCCCGCGACCAGAAACCGGACCGGCGCTTTCGCGATCACTTCCGTGTCCACGAGAATGAGGTTCGGATTTGCCCGCCACATATCGAAGCCTTCGTACTCCCCCGCTTCGTTATACCAGACCGTGCAGGCGCTGGTCGGCGCGTCGTTCGACGCGATCGTCGGAATGATGACACACCTAACCCCGGATAAAGCCGCCGCCGCTTTTGCCGTGTCAATCGCTTTGCCGCCGCCAATCCCGACCATCACATCGCACCCCAAGAATTGAATCGTCGCAACCAACGTGTTCGCTGCCGCCCGTGTCGTTTCACCGGCGAAAAGCGCATCGTGAAACTCAAGCCCCTGTTCCGCGAACGACCGGGTCAGCCTAGGAGTCTGTCCAAGTATTTATGTTGGGTGGTGAGTGAGGTGGGCGAGGCG
>CAZNOK010000204.1:1801-9516 GCA_964574605.1 uncultured Verrucomicrobiota bacterium | reverse complement strand
GATGAAAGCCTACCGCTGACCGCTGATAGCTGATGGCTGAGCGCTGTCTGCTGTCGCTGTCTCTTCTTGCCAATCGCCAGCAAAAGGTCTACAAGGCGCGCATGTTGATCTTATCCCTACATTCGATCATTTAGAGAACCGGGATGACGCATAAACCAAAATTGGCTGACCGCACATCTGGCAAGGCTCAGACAGCGGATATGGTTGGGCGTAAGCGGCTAATTGATCAGGCAAAACCAGCGAACAACGGGAATGTTCTAGTGGCCTTTCCCGTTTCCGCAGACACCGAAAATCGGATTAGGGAGCAGGCGGACGCTCTTGGCAAGAGTTCCACGGTTCTACTGGCGGAGATCGTAACTCAAGCGGCGAAGCGTCCATTGACCGTGAATTACGTCACCGACATTCAACCTCTACGGAATATCGAACGCGAGAGACTCCTGAGGCGGTTTGCTACCAAACTTCTTGTGAATCCGTTGTTGACACGCAAACTCGTGTCCTTTCAAGCCAGCAAGGCCGCGCCGTTTTACCGGTGGCTCAAATACAAGGAGGCGTTTTCGCCTGACTTGGTTGACTACATTTTTGATCTCCAGAACCCAGTCGGCAGCTTGAACGTGCTCGACCCATTTGCGGGTACTGGTACGACTTTGACACGTGCCTGTGTCCGGCAGTGGAGCGCCACGGGCATAGAGCTTCTGCCAGTGGGAGCACATGCACTCCGAGCGCGCTTGCTGGCGGACACGGTCGACTTGGACGTCTTCCACCGCACTTTACAGTCTCTGGATAAGTTTGAGTGGGCGAAAGGAAATACTAATTCTCACTTCAAGCACTTGCGCATCACCGAGTCTGCATTCCCTGCTCGAACTGAATTCCAATTGGCTAGATTCATGGATTTTACAAGATGTATTGCTGACGAGAATACGCGCTTTTTGTTCTGGTTCGCAGCGATGTCGGTTCTGGAGGAAGTCAGCTACACACGCAAGGATGGTCAATACTTGCGGTGGGATTATCGCTCCGGCAGAAAACTTTCCAAGCACTTCGACAAAGGTACGATTCACGAGTTCTCGACGGCAATCCGGAAACGCTTGGGGGAGTTCTGGCAAGACTTGCAACGTCGCAATGGTGGCAATTTCTCCAAACATGCCCGGATTATTGAAGGGTCGTGTCTTTTAGAATTGCCAAAACTGGATGCTGACCAATTCGATTTGGTCCTGACCTCTCCGCCTTATGCTAACCGGTACGACTACACTCGGACCTACGCGCTGGAACTCGCCTTCTGCGGCTCGGACGAAGAAGGGATTCGCCGTTTACGCCAGACGCTGCTTTCGGCCACGGTGGAAAACAAGAGTAAACAAGAAAGCCTCAAGGCATTTTATGAAAGCATCGGCTCAGCAGCGCGCCATTGCGCAATTCATTCCGCTTTCTGCGATCAACGTGCCTTGCATGAGGTTCTTGATCTGCTGCGCCTGGCTCGTGAACGCGACGAACTCAGTAACAGCCATATCCCCTTTTTGGTGGAAAACTACTTCTATGAGATGGCACATGTGATATTCGAGCTTGCGCGCATCCTGAAACCTGGTGGTCGTGCCTACATCGTGAACGATAACGTACGTTATCATGGCGAGGAGGTGCCCGTAGATCTCATCCTCTCCGATTTTGCTGAGAAGGCCGGGTTATCTGTTGAATGTATTTGGCTGCTGCCCAGAGGCAAGGGCAATAGCAGCCAGCAAATGGGAAAATGGGGACGAGTCGAACTCCGCAAGTGCGTTTACTGCTGGAGAAAGCTTTGAGAGATGGAATGTGCCCGCACAAGCAGCGCTTCCTTTTAGAGGAATCATATGGCCAAGCAAATCAAGCAACCGATTGCACCTGACAAGGTCCTTCGTGCCGCACTCGAAAAGGCTTATGCGGCAAGGGCGAAGTTGTTCTACACACAAGTCAAGGCCCTCAATCTCGATGCGTTGCTCGCGAAGGTGAAGGCCGTTGACGGTACGGCTCTCGATTGGAAACGGACTGACCTTGGTATTTCTGCCGTCGCGCGCCAGACAATCGAGGGCGCAAGCATTCCTTTGCATCATGTCTTTGCACACCCGTGCCTGCTGGATTCGCAGCGGGATTTGTTGGATTACTATCGCAACCTTGCTGCCCTTTCGCAGAAGGGATTAGGTCAGCTCCTGCAAGGCAGCACAAACCGAAACGTTGCTGCCTGTCGTGCCATCAACCAAATCCTTTGCGAAATCATCGAAGCGAACCCAGCGTTTTCATTGTCGGCGGCGCGTGATGTCATGTTGGCTGAAATCGGCACGGAAATCCAAGGGTCATGGGTCAATCTCATCGGTGTTGGAGCTTCGAGGGCGGTTGCCGAAATGCTTCGGGACTACGCAGCCGCCCACCGGCTTTCGACAAAAGTCGAGCAGACAACGGTCCGAAAAGGAACGAAGAATGTTACCGTGCTTACGATTCACTTAAAGAATCGCTGGAAGATTGTCTTTTCTGCCGAGCCTGATGTTGCGATCTTTGATGACAACAATGTGCTGCAAAGCGCAATCGAAATCAAAGGAAGCATGGACAAGGCAGGTGCACAAACGCGTTACGGCGAAGCCAAGAAATCCTTTGGGAAGGCACTTGCCATGAACCCCCGCTGTGAGACCATCTACCTAGCGAGTTGCTTCACAGAAGCCGTGCAAGAACAGATCAAGGCAGATGGTCAAGTCCGCAAGATATTCAATCTCGTTGATATCCTCGAGGATGCTTCCAAGCGTCGCAAATTCCTTCACGAGCTATTCGGCTACGTTATTCGAGTTCAGTAATTGAGAGCGCATGGATCAACGCTGCCCGGCGCTATTGCTTTGCCGCGGGCTTCACGACGATGATGGCGCGGCCGGGGGCGCCGAGATATTTGGCGGCGACTCGCTTGATGTCGTTGCCGGTGACGGCGCGATACTTCTGGTCAACGGTCTTGAAATAATCGCAGCCGAGACCGTTGAGTTCATCGAGGCCAATCGTCATCGCGAGGTCGGCGTTGTCCTGCATCCGGACTTTGCGCTGGCCGACGATGCTGTTCTTGGCGCGCTCCAGTTCCTCAGGAGTAACGCCGTCGCGCTGGAGCCGGGCAACCTCGTTGAGCAGTTCTTTCTCGCAGTCGGCAACCTGTTTCGGCGTGGTGCCGACGTAGAAGGCGAAGTAGCCGGGGTCGAGGCCGAGTTGCTGGAAAGCGCCGCAGTAGTAGCAGAGGCCGAGTTCGTCGCGCAGCCGCAGGAACATCCGTGAACCCATGCCGGAAAAGATTTCGTCGAGCACTTCCAGCGGGAACCGGTCGCTGCTGAACATGTCGGCGCTGTTGTAGCCGACCAAGAGGACGGCCTGTTCCTTCTGCTTGGCCGCTTCCTTGCGGATGAAGGTCGAGATGCGGTCGGGATTTGTCTTCCGGAACTCGACGGCCTTCTTCTTCATCGCGCCGAACCTGGCTTCGACTTTCTTGCGGATGTCGGCGATCTTCACGTTGCCGAACACGGCGAGCACCATGTTGTTTGGGGCGACGTAGCGCTTGTGGAACGCAGCGAGGTCGGCGGCGGTAAGCTCAGCGACACTCTTCGGTTTGCCGAGGATGTTAAGGCGGTAGGGATGTTTCGGGAACATCGCTTCGCGGAGCAACTGCTGCCCGACGCGGACGATCTGGTCCTGTTCGGCTTTGATCTCGGCGAGCTGGACTTTGCGTTCGCGCTCCAACATGTCGGCGGGGAACGTCGGGTTCTGAAGCACGTCGGCCAGCAGGTCGAGCGCGAGGTCGAGGTCATCGCTCATCGAGTGAGTCGAGACGCCGAAGCTGTTGTTGCCGGAGAAATAACTGATGGCGCCGCCGACGGACTCGATGGACTCCGAGATTTGCTCGGCGCTGCGTCGCTTCGTGCCCTTGAGCAACATCCGGGCGGTGAGCTTGGTGATGCCGTTGTCGGCGTCGGACTCGGCGATGACGCCGCCCTTGAAGAAGGTGCGGATGTCAACGAACGGGAGCTTCGGGTCTTCGCGCACGAGAAGGCGAAGGCCGTTGGCGAGTTCGATCTTCTCGACCTTGATGGCGTTGGCTTTCTCGGCTTTTTGTTCCGGTTTTGTTCCGGTCGCGATGGGATCGAGCGAAGTGATGGTGAGGTTGTTGTTGGTCAGGTAGGTTTTCGCGACGCGGCGGATGTCTTCGGGCCGGACTTTGCGAATGTTTTCAAGGTAGGTGTCGCCGAAGTTCGGGTCGCCGGTGAGGATGAAGTTGTGAGCGAGATCGGACGCTTGGCCTTCCATGGTCTTGAGTTTTTCGAGATGGCTCGCGACGACGATCTTGATGGCTTTCTTGAGTTCGGCGTCGGTGACGAGTTTGCCGGCGAACTGGCTCATCAATTCGCGGATGGCGGCGGTGGCGGCATCGCGTTTGTCGGGGTCGGCGGCGGCTTCAATCTCAAAGATGCCGGGATAGTTCGGCGTGTAGGAGCCGCAGTCAATCGTGTGGACGAGCCCCTTCTGCTGGCGAATGACGCGGTAGAGCCGCGAGCTGCGGCCTTCGCCGGCGATGATGGCGAGGACGTCGAGCGCGTACACGTCGGGGTCTGAGAATGCGGGGATGTGCCACGCGAGATGGAGACGGGAGAGGTTGACGGCCATCTCCTCGTGGCGTTCGCGGAGGCTGAGTTGCGTCGGTTCGGCGGGGATGTTCGCCGGCTCGATGGCGCCCATCTTGAAATCTTTCGTCAACGCGCGGATGTAGGCGACGATATCGGCGGGTTTGATGTCGCCGACGACGGCGAAGACGAGGTTGTTGGGAACGTAGAACTTCTTGTAGTAGGCGACGACATCGTCACGGGTGATCTTGTTGTAAATGTCGGGATAGCCGATGACGGGATGGCGGTACGGATGTGTGGTAAAGGCCGTGGCCCAAAGCATGCGGTCGGCGCGGCGGTCGGGATCGTCAACGTTCATCGCCATCTCGCGGAGGATGACTTCTTTTTCCTTCTTGAGTTCGTCCTCCGGAATGGTGGCGTTCATCATGCAGTCGGCGAGGATGTCAACGGCAGTCTGCCAGTTCTCGGACGGGAGATTGATGTAATAGACGGTCTGCTCGTAACTGGTGTAGGCGTTAATGTAGCCGCCTTTGTCCTCGACTTGCTGGGCGATGGCGGCGACGCCGCGCGTGGTGGTGCCCTTGAAGAGCATGTGTTCGAGGACGTGGGAGAGGCCCGCGCCCATTTGCTTGCCTTCAGTGATGCTGCCGGCGCGGCACCACGCTTGGGCGGTGACGACGGGCGCGCTGTGGTCCTCGCGGACGAGGATGGTGAGGCCATTGTCGAGGATGACCTTTTGGACGGGAACGGTGGTGGCCATGGAAATGGTTCCGGCGAATGCCGCCAACAGGCAGCACAGGTTGCGGGAAAGTCTCATGTGGAGTGAGACAATCAGTTCGAGCCGCTGCTCAATTTTTTCGATTCAGGATTCCGAAGCCGGTCCGCGCTGCCGGCGGTGCGGGCGCGACGCGGACTCGGCCGGTATGGTTTGACGAAGGCTTCGTCGAAGCTGTAGCCGCCCTTGAAATCCTCGCGGCTGTCCCGCTCGGTCTTGCCGAGGATGCCTTTCTCGACCATGTTGAACACGATGTCGCCGAAGTCCTCGCACTGTTTGACGCCCCAATGCGTGAGGACAGTCTTCGACATCGGCCCGAACTGTTCCAGCGCGAAGCGGCGCAACCCATCGAGCAACTCCTGTCCCGACACGTGCCGGTGCGTGGGCGGTCCCTGCGGGTTTTTCTTGAGCATCTTCACGGTGAAATCGAGTCCCTCGCGCACGAACATGTACGCGTCGCGGTCGAACCGCGGGTCCTGCTGGACGATTTCCTCGATGACTTCGGCAAAACTTGGTTTCTGCATCTGCTAATTCCTCAAATCGCTGGCCGTCGCGGCGGCCTTCTGCTGTTCCTTGTGAACTCGCCACTGTCGAACTGCTGACCCGATCAGGAGCGCGCCCACGAGGAACGCAACCACGGTCATCTCCTGCTTGGTCAGCTTGAACATCGCGCCGCAATATGACGCAGCGCCCTTCTACTCGCAACAACTTTTCGCAGGGTACAGTTGGAAAACGGTTGGTCGTCCGTAGGGGCGCACTGCGTGCGCCCTTGGTCAGTCATCGCAAGGCAGCGGGGCGCACGCAGTGCGCCCCTACATCATTTTCGCCACGCCAACTCTCGACCATCTCGGGCAACCGACAATCGCGGCAGAGCGATTTGTCGTTGACGCAGAAGTCGAGCAGGATCTGCATGATGCCTTGTTGGCGGCGCTCGGTGTCGAGGTAGCGCCGCGCTTCACCATCTGTCGCGAAGAACTGCTGCCCCGCCAATCGCAACAGGCTGTTCATCTCGCCGCGTGGCAACGCGGCGTAGCGGCGACGGATTTGTTCGAGCAGGCGCGCGTTGGCGTTGACTTCGGCGTAGGCGGCGGCGAACGGGAGGACGACGTTGCTGACGATCTGCTGAGCACGCAACTCGCCGATCAACTCCATCGCCTTGGCCTGCGTCTTGCCGCCGAGCGTGCAATGCCGCGTCCAATACTCGTCGCGCATTTCCAGAAAGAGTCTCGACGGGTCGCCGTCGGACTCGATTGCGCCGAGGACTTTCTCCCACAGGTTCGGATGTTTCTTCAACAGCGCCGCCGCCGCGCCGAGCCGGCGATGCGGATGGTTCAACGGACGAATGCCGGCCCGCCGCCACGCGGTGTCGGGAAGAATCTTCTCGGCGAAATCAGGACGCAGCTTCCACCAACTGTTCCAGAGCCGTTTCACAAATGGATCATCGCTGGCGGCGGTCGGCAGGAAACCGGCGACGCCAAAGAGCAACGGCGCGATGGCGGCGCGGTTCTCGGCGAGCACGGCCAGCGGCAGGCGTCGAGCGAGCGCGTGAAAAGCCGACTTGTTGGCCTTGTAGCCGAGCGCCTCCATCCAGCCCTCGTAGAACGCCTGCGCGGGGCCGGCGCGGTGAATCCAGCGGATGAACTTGCGCGTCTTGCTGGCGAACCGCTCGTCGCCGGCGAGATCAAGGAACGATTCGATTTGCGTCGGCGCGAGACGGTTCATCACCTTGACGCAGCCGCCGCCGTGCGGCTTGACGTTGTGCGGGTAGCTGTCGAGATCAATGTCGTCGTAGAGCGTTTCCAACGGCGCAGCGAGGTGCGGCTGGAGCACAAGCTGCGGGACCGGCAGCCCGGCGCGCGTGCGCGGCACCGTTTCGCTGCCGGCTCGCCAGAGGACGACGTGCAGGATGACGTCGTTATACCGCGCGTCCGTATCGTGGCGGTGCTGTTGCCAGTCCGCGGCGCGGAGATGGATTTCGATGTCGCCTTTGCGTTCCGGTTCGTCGGCGAATTGCACGGTGGCGTGGCGGAAATCGGGACCGGCTTCGACGTTCCACCAGCCGGGAAAGACGACCCGCAACGGCCGGCCATCGGTTGTCGCTAGGCTGTCGCGGTTCAGACGCTGGTCGTACCAGATGGCTTGGACGAGGCGCTCGGTAATGGAGAAGGGGACATAGTTGCTGTCGGCATCGCGCATCAGGGCGCGGCCGCTCGCGTCGGAAAAACTCTCCCGCAACACTTGCGTCCGCAGGTTGGCGTACGGCGTCAATAGCATGGCTTGCTCACTTGGGCAGGGCGGAATATAGTGCGGCCACGATGAAAACGCGACTTTGTTTT
>CAZNOK010000204.1:0-1701 GCA_964574605.1 uncultured Verrucomicrobiota bacterium | reverse complement strand
AGAGTGTTGCCAGCCGTGGTCAACCTGAGCACCGAACGGCTCGTGCAACGCGCCGTGGCCGATCCGTTCGAGGAATTGTTCCGGCAGTTCTTCGGTGGTCAAGGCCGACGGCCGCGCGTGGAAGGCACACAAAGCCTCGGCTCGGGTGCCATCGTGGACGAAGATGGCTGGATTGTCACCAACTTCCACGTCGTCCAGCGCGCCACGAAGATTCACGTCGTGCTCGCTGACGGCTCGCATCTCGAAGCCAAATTCGTCAGCGGCGACGACAAGAACGACCTTGCGCTCCTGAAGATCGAAGCGAAAAGAAAGCTGCCATTCATCGAAATTGCCGGCGACCGCGAAATCTTGCTCGGTGAAACCGTCATCGCCGTCGGCAACCCGTATGGCCTCGAACAGACCGTCACCAAGGGCATCATTAGCGCCAAGCACCGCGCCTACACCGCCGGCGACGTGACGTTCAACGACATTCTCCAGACCGACGCCGCGATCAATCCCGGCAACTCCGGCGGCCCGCTCATCAACTCGCGCGGCCAACTGATCGGCATCAACATGGCCATCCTCTCGCAGGCGCAAGGCATCGGGTTCGCCATCCCCGCCAAGCGCGTCGCCGAGATGGTGGCGACGTGGTTGACGCCGGAGAAACGCGCCCGGCTCTGGCTTGGCCTGCGGTTTGCGCGCAAGGACGACCGGCTGGTCGTCGCCGATGTGCAGCGCGACAGCCCCGCCGCCAAGGCCGGTTTAGCGGTCGGCGACGTGGTGATGTTGGTGGACGGCGAGAAATACAACGACCTCCTGCAACTTCAGCGTCACCTGATTCGCAAGCAACCCGGCGACTCGGTGAAACTCGAAGTGGAACACGGCACCAAGAAACGTGCGTACACGGTGGCGCTGGCGGCGTTGCCGAAACTGGTTGTTCCGGATTTGTTCCGGACGAAATTCGGTTTGCAGGTGCAGGAGATGACGCACGATCTGGCCGAGGCGCTCGGCGTCCCGATTGCGCAAGGATTGCTGGTCACGGACGTCGAGAAAGGCAGTCCCAGCGACGCAGCAGGATTGCGACGCGGGCTGGTCATCACGCACGTGGCCGGCGAGGAAGTCCAGTTGATGGAACGGCTGGCGGAACGATTGGCCGACGTGAAGACCGGCGACGCGGTGAGTCTGGCCATCTTCTTGATGGAGCGGCGAGGCAATCTCCTGATTCAGCGGACCGTCAGCGTGGCCTTGAAAGCTCGCTGAGAGAGAACCAGCTTCATCGTTTGACCGTGAGACTTACCGTTTCAAGGCGGTGATGAGTTCGTTGAGTTTGTCCACCACCGCTTGCATCTCATTTTGCGAAGGCGGACTTGTCCGCCGTAGGGGCGACGCATGCGTCGCCCCTACCACCGTTTGAGCGCATTGATTAGCTCGTCGAGCTTGTTGGCGATGGTCTGCATCTCACTCTGTGTCGGCGGATCGCTCACGGTGAGGTTCAACGATTCGATGGCATTGACATTTGATGGCGTGCCGGCAATCGCGTCGCTGAGTTGCTGGGCGCTGACTTCGCCGGGGTCGCCTTGCGGGCCTTGCTCGCCTTGGGGACCTTGGGGGCCGCCGGGGTCACCTTGGGGACCTTGTTCGCCCTGTGGCCCCGGCTCGCCTTGAGGCCCCTGCTCACCCTGCTCGCCTTGATCGCCCTTTTCGCCTTGCGGCCCGGCGGGA
>CAZNOK010000203.1:0-9517 GCA_964574605.1 uncultured Verrucomicrobiota bacterium | reverse complement strand
CTGAACTATAGATTGTTGCCTGCGGATTGTGAAGCATATCCGGTAAATGTGGGCTAAGATGGCGACCGCATAGGCGTCAAGCACCGGCAACGTAACAATGACACGTCCATCCTCGACGCGCGCCCCGCCGCCTCGCTCCCCTTCCCAATCCGGCGAGACGATGCGAACAGCCTTCGGCGCTTCGGCAACCGGCAGCCGTATTTTCACATTTTCACGCCGCACCGGTTTCGAGTCCTTCGCCTGCCGGTTGATAACGTGCAACAGCAGCCCTGCCTTGTGCCGCCGCAGCGCCACGCTGAGCAGCGGCGCATCGGTCTCAATCGGCTCGAAGCCGCGCGCATCGAGATACAGTGACTTGTTCCGCCGGTAAAATGTCGTCTGCCGCGCGACTTCGTGGATCGTGCCGTCGCGCAACGCGTCGTTGCCCATCGGGCCGTGCACGGGGAATGCGAAGAACGCGCCCGCCGCGTATATCTCCGCGCCGCGCACGCGTATCCATAACTCGCGATCTGCCGGCGAGACTTCCATCCATGGGAAACCCATAAAACCCCAGTCGTGAAAGAAAACCACCGGCACCCGCTTGCCGGCCAGTTCGCGGCCTTTGGCAACGGTCGAGGCCCATTTCTTGATCTGATTTTCCGAAAGGTCCACCGCACCGTTCTTCACTCGCCAGTCTCCCCAGACGCCGAGCACCTGCAAGTCCACGTAGCGCGCGAGTCCGTTGCCGCTCAGGAGCACGCGACGGCCCTTGCTCGCGGCATAGGAGCGGATGGCATCGCTCAACCACTTCCACGCGCGGTCGTCGCGGTCACGTCGAAACGCGTGCCACTCCGGCGGCGGCTTCCCCGTCGTGGGCGATTTGAACGCGAGACCGCGCTTCTCCAGCCACGCGCGGTAATCGCGCAGCGAATACTCGTCGAACCCTTCGTTCGACTGAAGCGCGGCATTGATTTCGTCCATGAAGAGGTAATCCACGCCCGCATCAATCTGACGGCGGCACCACGAGAGCAGGTATTCGAGGTAAGCGGGATTCGACAACGTCCCGTGCCGGCAGTTGCGTTCACCCCACGCATCCACCAGCTTGCCGCCGGGACCGCGCGTGGCCATGTCGAGTACTTGCGCCTCGGTCAGGCCGTTCTCGCCGTGATACAGCGCGCTGCACGTAATGCCGCCACCGAACAACGCGCCGAGCGCGCGCGCCTTCGGTGGCAGATGACTCATCGCGGCATAGTTGCGCGCTTGATTCCACTTGAACCACGCCCGAATCCAGCAATCCGAACCGACCTTCGCTCCGGCGCGGATGCCGTAGTCGGAGTCCATCGTATTGTGGACGGTATAAACAATCGCGTCATTGATGTCGGTGACCGGCTGCTCCCGCCGCAACGCCGCCGGAAAATCCGGCACCGGCTGCAACCAGCGCGGGTCTGGCTCCGGCGCGACGGGACGAAACGCCTTCCGAAGTTCTCTGCCGCGCGCGAGGAGTCGCTCGACTTTGCCAGCCGGGTCGGTCCCCGTGAACGGTGCGAGCCACGCCCACAGCTCCTTTGCTGACACAATGCACGGATAGAGAAACAGACTCGTCGGCGTGTGACGTTGAACAAACGAATCGCCCCTCGGCGCATCCAGGAACACAACGCCGATACCAGTGCCCGCGCCGGTGGCCCGCGCGATGACCGCCGGATGTCGGCTGCTGAGTTGCGGCGCGGTGTCGCCCTGCTTTCCCCACGACGACACGCCTGCGTAGGCGTTGTAGTTGCCGAGGCTGGCGATGGTGCCGCTGCGAAACTCATCCGGCTCACGCCAGAAAGCGTACGCATCGAACAACGGTTCCGCCAACGGCAATCGCGGCATGGCCCAGCATTTCGCCGGTTTGCCGTCGAGCGCAAAGTGGACCAGAATGCCTTCATCCACACAAATGAAGTCCAGACGCAGAATCCGTCGCGGCTCCGGTGAAATCATCGCTGTTGAACCAACGATTACGGCGTTACCGGAGACAGCGTGTTCGACGCGTGCATAGACACCGGCTGTCTGCTGCAAACCGATCTCGTCTATAACGCCGAATTCCGGTCCCGCAAACCTCCTCGACACGCGTTGCCACACACCTTTCGAGTCGCGCAGTTCCAAATCGAACTCGCTGCGGTGACGTTGGAACTTGGCCCGATACCCCGTCGCCGTCACACGCAACTCGGTCGGCGTTTGCTCGACCAACGGCGCGGCACAGACGCCTGCGGCGAGGACGAGCGCAAGCATCATGATGTCACGGAAAGTATCTTCAAAGTTGCCGTCTCTGCATCCCAGTCAGCGGTGATCTTTCCCACAGCCTGCATTCCGACGCACTTCGCCGGAATCGTTGTTGCCATCGGCAACACATCGGACAGCGGCAGCCCGGTGAACTTTACCGTGTTGGCGACCGCCCGATCCAGCGTCAATGCCGATCCGGCGAGATTGCTCGCCCCCGGCGCGGCTACGCGACCAGTCGGGCTGAGTTCCACTTCCGCATCCCCGATTCGATAACGTCCCGGCGGACAACCGGCAGCCGCGATGGCATCCGTCACCAGAATCGAGCGCGCCGGGGTTTTCGCGCGCATCATCGCCTTCACCGTCGCCGGTGGCAAATGATGGCCGTCCACAATGAAGCTCGCGTAGAGTTCATCGGTCGCGAGCTGTTCCCAAATAAAATTCGGATGGCGTGGCAACATATTCGCGCAGCCGTTGCCCAGATGCGTCGCCAACGTCGCGCCCGCCTTCACCACGTCGCGAATCTGCGCCGGCGATGCGGCCGTGTGAGCAATCGAAACACAAATCTTGTTTGCCACGAGATATTCGGTCAACGCTAGCGCCCCCTCGACTTCCGGCGCGAGCGAGACCATCACAATCCGTCCTTCCGCCGCTTCCTGTCGCCGTCGGAAATCGTCCACCGACGCCGGGAGCACGTGCGCGCGCGGGTGCGCCCCGCGCGGGCCGTCCTCAGGAGCAATGTACGGTCCTTCCATGTGAATGCCGGCATTGGCAGGATCGGCAAACCGCGCCACAGTGCGGGCACACTGTGCAAACGCCTCGAATGAACTGGTAATCAGCGTCGGCAAAAACCGCGTCACACCCGTCGCGCGCATCGCCGCGGTCGCGCGCTGCAATTCGTCCGTTGTCAGGCGCGGATTGTTGAAATCCACGCCGGCGAACCCGTTCACCTGCAACTCGAAGAAGCCTTGCGTTTCTATTTTCATTGTGCACCGTTCCTTTTCAACACGTCGGCCAGTTTCACCGGCTGGCCATTCAGCCGTTTGCTTTCGTCAGACGCCTCCATGAACGCCAGAATCTCAATCGTTTCGCGCTCCGGCACCGGCGAAACACCGGTCTGGAAAAACTTCACGATCTCCACCCCTAGCGGCGCGTAGGTGTCGTAACCACCAACAGGCGCTTCGCCTTTCTCGCCTTTCGCCGTGCCGCCGTATTTGCCCTGACGGAAAACGCCGACTCGCCCACCCTGCCACGTGCCGGTCACTTCGATCGTCTTCCCGTCGGCAGCCGTGCCGCGCTTGACCGTCTCGCAACCGGCGCCCATCACCGTGAACAGCGATTCGACGCCGTGGATGCCGTACCAGAACAACTCCGGATGATGCGGTTCAAGATTGACCGGCGAAAGCGTCACCGCGCTGAGCACCTTGCCGATGGAACCGTTGCGGACTGCCTGCGTGTTCTTGCCAAACCGCAACGACGACGCGCTGAACACCGGCACTTTCGCCGCGCGGGCCAGACGGAAAATTTCCAACCCGTCCTTGAGCGACCCGGCCATCGGCTTGTCAATGAACAGTCGCTTGCCGGCCTTGATGACGGGCCGCGCCTGCGCCAGATGCGGCCGGCCGTCCACGCTCTCCAGCATCACCGCGTCCACGTGCTTGCACATCTCCTCGATGGAATCGTAAATCTTGACGCCGAAATCCTTTTCCAACTGCGCGGCGATCTTGTCCACGCGGGAGATGCTCGACTCCACGTCGGGGCTGCCACCCTTGAACGCGGCCACGACGCGCGCGCCGGGGACGTGTCCCTTGGCCTTCGGGTCGTTGAACAGCTTGCTGAATGCCGCGCAGTGCGAGGTGTCGGTGCCGATCATTCCGATCCGCGACTCGGCGGCGTAACCGGCGGTGGCCGCCACCAATACGATGCTTGCTAGTACTTTGTTCACAGTCAGTCCTTTCTTGTTCAATTCAAATCCACGCCCACCCGGTGCGATAAGCGCGACTCAACATCTGGTTGGCTTCGTCGTCGCCGACGAATTGTTCGGTCTGCGGATTCCAGCGCAATTTACGGTGCAGCAGCATGGCGATGTTGCCGATGTGGCACAGCGTCGCCGAACGATGCCCGACTTCGACGGGCGCGATTGGTTCCTCACGCGTCCGGACGCAGTCGAGGAAATTCCGGAAATGATTGACGCTGGTGCCAAGGCTGATTTCGTTCGGGCCGATGACCGAGTTCACCAAGCCCGGCTTGCTGCTGGCGAATCCAGTGCCGCCGTAGCCCGACTCCAGCCAGCCGTCTGTGCCCTCGAACCGGCACGCTAGCCGTTCCTCGCTCTGCACGCACTCCAACTCGGTGCCGTCCGCGTAACGGGCGCGGAAATGGACTTTGCTGGCGACATTGAACAGGCCATCCGTCGGCCATTCACTGCCGGCATCCTCGATTTCCACCGGCCCCCAACGGTCGGTGCCGATCGCCCATTGCGCGAGGTCGAGACAATGCGCGCCGAAATTTGTCACCTGTCCGCCGGAGTAAGCGAGGATGAACCGGAAATTGTAGAAGCAACGATCCTTGTGATACGGCTCCCACGGCGCGGGGCCGAGCCAGAAATCGTAGTCGAACCCATCGGGCACCGGCGTCGGTTCCCACGCGCCGGGCGGTGCGGTCTTGTTCCAGCCGGGAACGTACGTGGTGATGCGGCGGACTTTGCCGACCCTGCCATTGCGAATCAATTCACACATGTGCCGCGTCCGCGCCGCGGAACGATGATGACTGCCCGTTTGCAGCACGACGCCATGTCGGCGAACCGCGTTCACCATCGCGCGGCCTTCCGATACCGTCAGGCTCAACGGTTTCTCGCAATAAATGTCCTTGCCGGCTCGCGCCGCCAGAATCGTCATCGTCGCATGCCACTGGTCCGGCACGACGATGGCGACGACATCCACGTCGCGTCGCGCGAGCACCTCGCGGAAATCGTTGTACGTGTCGCAGCCACGGTAGGTCCCGGTCTTGTTCCGATCGGCATAGTATTGCTCGACAACTTTGCGCATCGGATCACGACCGAGGTATTGCGTCTCGGTCTTGTAACCGTAGCTGGCGCGGTTCACGTCGCACAGGGCAACGATCTGCGTGTCCGGCTCGAAGAGAAACGCCCGTGTGTCAATGGTGCTCTGGTTGCCGCAGCCGATCATGGCGACATTGATCCGGTTGCTCGGCGCAAATTGGCCCAACAAACGCGCCGGCATGATGGAGAACGCCGCCAGCGCGCCTGCACCCTTCAAAAAATCCCGACGTGACATCTGTTTCTTCATGCTGTTGAGACGCCATTAAAGCGCAAGCGATTCAATTGAGCAATGCTTCTTTAGCCCAAAGCCCTTGCGTTGTTCGGTCCAGAAAATCTGGATTGCCTTGTGGGGTGTGAGCATTAGAATAATTACGGACTTCGCGAAGTCCGTAATTTATCAGAAAGGTGTTGTTATGGATGAAATCATCGTTCGCCTCTGCCGTGCCATTGCTTCATACCCACGCTTGCGCATCCTCTCCTACCTCGCCCAACACGGGGAGACCATGCCCACTGTGTTGCAACGCGACCTGCACCTGCCACTGAATGTGCTGTCCGAGCACCTGCGGATCCTGTCTTCCATCGGCCTTATCAGCAGCCGTCGTTCAGCCGGCCGGTGCCACTACGACTTCCGTTCGCCCTACCCCGAGAACACACTCAGCGGTGGTGCGAGTTGCTGGCTCAAGGGGCTCTTGCGAAAGGGAGCAGCAACAGTATCTGACGCGTTTCTTGACGGACGCAGTCGTTCTTCCGTTTCCGGCGCTACTGAACTGCGCACGGTGATCTTTGCGGCGGCCACGGCTTTCACGGATTTACGACGCCTCCAGATACTGAAGTACTTGGAGATGCATGGACAGGCGAGCGGACAGGTTTTGGCAGCACAACTCAGGATGTCAGGAGTTGCGGCCTGCCGTCAGACTGCCAAACTATGTCGGCGCGGGATCCTCAGTACTCGACGGGAAGGCAAGAAGGGGTTTGTATTTCAGTTGGCCGCCCAACCAACAACGGCAGTCCACGCACAACTGCTGGAAATAGTCCGCGCTTTCTTGAAAAAGGATAACTTACGGACTTCGCGAAGTCCGTAATTATTCCTAATCCCACGCCTCACCAGTGCTGTTGCAGAACAGTATCGTGTCGTTTGGACAGCTATTCTTTCGGCTTGTCTGCCGTGAATCTGTGAGTATCTTCACCGGCACTATGAACTCATCCATCAATCGCCGGGATTTTCTCAAACAATCGGCCGTCATCGGCGCCAGCCTCGTTACGGGGCGCGTGTTCGCCAAGTCAGCCAATGACAAACTTGTCGTCGCCGTCATGGGCTGCAACAGCCGCGGCGGGGCGCACATCAAGGCGTTGCTCACGCTGCCGAACGTCGAGATCGGTTACATCTGCGACGTGGACTCGCGCGCCCTTGCCAAAGGCATCAAAGCCGTGGCCACCAAGACGGGCAAGGAGCCGAAGGGCGAGAAAGACATTCGTCGCGTCCTCGAAGACAAATCGCTGGACGCGATCACCATCGCGACGCCGAACCACTGGCATGCGATTGCCACCATTCTCGCCTGCAAGGCCGGCAAACACGTCTATGTCGAGAAACCCGGCAGCCACGACCCGTTTGAGTCGGAGACGATGGTCGCCGCGGCGCGCAAATACAAACGCGTCGTCCAGATGGGCAACCAGCGCCGCAGCATGCGCGGCGTCATCGAAGCCATCGGGAAGGTCAAGAGTGGCGTGATTGGCAAGGTGTTGACGGCGCGCAGTTGGTACACGCGGCTTCGTCCCACCATCGGCATCGGCAAGCCGGCGCCCGTGCCCGAGTGGCTTGATTACGAACTTTGGCAAGGCGCGGCCCCTGACCGGCCTTACAAGGACAACGTCATTCATTACAACTGGCACTTCTTCTGGCACTGGGGCAACGGCGAACTCGGCAACAACGCCATTCACTATCTCGATGTCTGCCGCTGGGGTCTCGGCGTGGACTTCCCGCGCCGCGTCACGTGGGGCGGCGGTCGTTACCTGTTCAAGGACGATCAGGAAACGCCGGACACCGGTATCGCGACGTACGATTTCGGCGACAAGTTTGTCACGTGGGAGCAAAGCTGTAGCCATGATCGGAAGGCCGACACCCTCGCCAGCATCACCTTCTACGGTGATAACGGCACCATCGCCATCATGGGCACCGGTTACAAGCTCTATGACAAGAAAGGCAAAGAAGTGACCGGCCAGAAAACCAGCGGCGAAGGCGACACCGTGCGCGGTCCCGGCGGCGAGGACGAACACTTCCTGAACTTCGTGGATGCCATCCGCAAAGGCACGCGGTTGAATTCCCCGATTGATGAATGCCAGAAGAGCACGATGCTGTGCCATTACGCCAACATCTCCGCCCGCACCGGTCGCACTATCAACGTGGACCAGAAGACCGGCAAGATCATCGGCGACGCCGACGCGATGAAACTCTGGCGCCGCCCCGAATACCGACCGGGTTGGGAACCGAAGGTGTAGCGCCTTCTCTCAACGGTTGTTCGACAAGCAATAGAGGGACTTCCTACCCCGCAAGAACATCTGGTTGCCCACGATGGCGGGCGAGGCATCGAAGCCGTCGTCCAACCGGTTTCGGGCCAGCACCTCGATGGCGCCTTTGTTTCGCACAACCACGGCGTTGCCGTCGCGTCCGACCAGATAGACGCGATCCGCTGCGCCAACGGGCGATGCATAAACACTTTTGATGCCCACAAAACGATGCGCTTCAACCAACGGTTTGCCCGTGGTCGCTTCGAGGATGGAGATCACAGCGTTGTTCCAAGAGATCAGGTAAAGCAGGTTGCCATACAGCAACGGCGACGGCACATACGGCGTGTGCTTCTTGCGGGACCAAACAACCGCAGGCGTGCCGGCGATGTCACCGCGTCCGTCGGGTCGCATGGCATAGACTGCGTTACCGCGAAATCCGCTGGTGGCGAACACCAGCCCCTGGCCTGCCACCGGTGACGGGATGCAATTGAGCGTCTGGCCGGCGCATTCCCAAAGTAATTCGCCGGTGGAGAGGTCATAGCTGCGCACTTTGTTCGTGGCGTTGGCCACAACCTGCCAGCGCCTCTTGTGCTCAAGGATGAGCGGCGTGCTCCAGCCGGTCGGCTCATCGCGTTTCTGTCGCCATAATCCTTTTCCGTTGCGGACGTCAAACGCCACGATGAAATCATCATCTTCATGATCCCAGAGAATAACAATGATGTTGTTCTTCAACGCAGGTGACGTGCCTTCGCCATAAGCGTACCGCGTCCGTTGCCGTCCTAAGTCCTTTTGCCAAAGCAACCTGCCGTTGAGGTCGTAACAGAACAGACCATTGGATCCGAAATATGCCACAAGATACTTGCCGTCGGTGATCGGCGAGCCGGAGGCGTAACCGTGATCGCGGTGGTAGCCTTCGTGTGGCGCAGATTCACGCGCAGTGTGTTGCCAGAGAACACGCCCCGTCGCGCGGTCGAGCGACATGACTGTAAACCGCTGCACCTCACTCGCCGCATCAACCATCTTGGCATTGGGGCCATCTGGAACGACGCTCGGTTTCACTTTCCGTTCTGTTGGTATGGCGGTCAGAATGAACACTTGATTCTGCCACACAATCGGCGTGGAATGGCCGCGTCCGGGCAACGTGACTTTCCATTGCACATTCTTCGCCTCACTCCACTCCACCGGCGGGTTGCCGTGCGGCGCAACACCATTGGCCAGCGGCCCGCGCCACTGCGGCCAGTTTGAGTCCCACAGGTTTTCATTGGCAGTCGCGGACAACACCGCAGTCAGACCGAAGCTCACAATGATTGCTATCGTCGTCCTCATTTTTATCACCAGTGTACTCCTGCGCCGGTTATGAGGAAGGAAATTTCTCTTTCGCCGTCCCGTTGTTCCCGTTAGAAGGATGCCCACGGAGAACCCCCATGATGAACCTTCTTACGAAATACACTGCGTGGCTCGGAATTGTGCTGCTGGCTGGATGGTGGCAAGCAGCCGCGGCTCAAGAAACCATGAACATCGAGCTGGTCAAGACGCTGGACGCCAAAGGTGCGTTCATCCGTTTGGAAGAGCGCTCGTTGTTCTTGACTACTGGGGTCAACACCAACGCCCAGCAGGCCGGCTACTGGTTTGATGCCGGGTCGAGCCCGGCTTCGCCCACCCTAGGAGTCTGTCCAAGTATTTATGTTGGGTGGTGAGTGAGGTGGGCGAGGC
>CAZNOK010000202.1:0-9547 GCA_964574605.1 uncultured Verrucomicrobiota bacterium | reverse complement strand
AGTGGGAATATGGGTGTCGGGCCGGTTCCAAGACCGAGTATTGCTTTGGAGACAGCCCGGACAAATTGAGTGACTACGCTTGGTTCTACCGCAACAGCGGAGCCAAAAGTCACCCCGTCGGCGAGAAGAAACCGAACGCTTGGGGTCTCTACGACATACAGGGCAACGTGTGTGAATGGTGTCAGAATTGGTATGGAACGTATAGCGGCAAATCGGTCACTGACCCGACCGGACCCGCGGCAGGGACAAACCGTGTGTTGCGTGGTGGCTCGTGGCTCCACATAACCCTTTGCCGCTCTGCGGCCCGCATGTGCAGCGACGCGTCAGACTCCGCCAACCGCTACGGCTTGCGGGTAGTTGCGGAGGCGCGGTAACCCCCCGTGTTCAAAGCTTCTTGATTCGGATGTTGCGGAAGCAAACGGTCATCGGCTCGCCTTTGTGCATCTGGAATGCGATGATGCCGGTCTTGGCGCCGACGGAGGATTCGTCGGTCACGTCCACTGTCTGTTTGCCGTTGATGAATTGCTGGAGGCGATTGCCCTTGGCAATGATGACGTATTCGTTCCAATCGCCAACTTTGAGCGCGGCTTGGATTGCGTCGGAGTCCCCGACGCTACCAGTCTTCTCGATCTTCGGCTTCTTCGGGTTGTCGCTTTCCTTGATGGCGACTTTCTCGCCGCGCTTGGCGAGGATGCCGCGGCCTTTTTCTTCGTAGAGGATGCCGGTGTAGTTCTTGCCGCCTTCCATGTCGGCTTGGTAGCCGGCGACGACGCAGTATTCCGGCTTCACGACTTTGCTGCGGTATTGGATGCCGGAGTTGGCCCAGCCTTTGTCGTTGTCGGCGACGAGCTTGAACTGCGCGTGCAACTCGAAGTCGGCGAACTCGCCGGCTTTGCAGATGAGGAAGGTGTTTTCCAATACGGGCGTTTCCTTGGTGGATTTGCCAACAATGGCGCCATTCTTAACGCTCCAGAATTCGGGGCGTCCTTCCCATCCCTTGAGGGTTTTGCCATCGAACAACGAAGTGAAGTCGGCGGCAAACGCCGATGCAGTGAGCGTGAGTGCGATGATGAGTGGTGTTTTCATATTGGTTATCCTCGGAAATATAGGTACGCGGCTAGAATTAACGCAAGAACGACACCGGATGCAATCACATCCCGTCGGTCCCAACTGGCGCGGGTCGCGGCTTTTTGTTCGTGGGTTGTGGTGGCAAATGTCAGGCCGCAAATATGGTCGTCCGATGGCGCGGCAGTCATGTAACTGACAACGACCATGACGATCACCGAGACGAAAAAGATCAGCAGGCTGAAATACTGGAAGTAGATATTGTTGACGATCCAAAGGAAACTCCCCGGCGCGTAGCCGTTCTCGAAACCCTTCAAGCCGAGCATGACCGGCGTGTCCACCGCCAAGCGAAACACGCCGAGCGCAAAACCGGTAATGAGCGCCGCGAGACAACCCTTGCCGTTGAGCCGCTTGAAGAAGACGCCCAGAAAAAACACCGTGAAAATCGGAGGCGCGAGGTAGCCCTGCACTGATTGCAGGTAGAAATACAACCCCTTGGAACCTTTGATGACGGGAATCCACAACATCCCGATCACCACCATGATGGCCGTGGCCACGCGACCGATGCGCACCAGTTGATGTTGCGATGCGCCGGGGCGGAACTTTTCGTAGAGGTCAACGGTGAACAGTGTCGAGCTGGCGTTGAATGTGCCGGCCAGCGAACTCATCAACGCTGCCAGCAATCCCGCCACCACGATGCCGCGCAGGCCAACCGGCAAGACGTGCGCCACCATCAGCGGGAAGGCTGCCTGGCAGGCATCGGCATTGGCTTTACCGGACGCGTCGAGCAATTGACCGAACGCCGGCACTTTGCCTGTCATGGTCAACGCCATGCAGATCATGCCGGGGATGATGAAAATGAAAACCGGCAAGAGTTTCAGGAACGACGCGCAAATCGTGCCGCGTCGCGCTTCGCGCTCGGAAGGCGCGCCAAGTGTGCGCTGGACGATGTATTGGTCGGTGCACCAATACCAGAGGCCGATGATCGGCGCGCAGAACAACATGCCGAGCCACGGAAAATGACCATTGAAATACCACGCCATTCGCCCCGTCTCCTTGACCGGCGACCAGACGCCTTCGACACCGGCCGGCACAAGAGGCTTCCAGAGATTGAACATGTCAGACGGCAACGCCGCCCGCAGTTCACTCCAGCCACCCAGTTTGGCCAAACCGAAGAACGTCACCAATATCGAACCGACAATCAAAATGACGGTTTGAATGGCTTCGGTGTAAGCGACGGCGCGGAAGCCGCCGAGCACCGTGTATGCGCCCGTAGCCGCCAGCACCGCCAGTGAACCGACCCAGAAACTGTCGAGATGAATCCCGCCGATGTTCAGGTGTAACTCCGGCAGCAGCGTTCCGAAGACCACACCGCCGGCATAAATCCCGACAGCGAGTTTGGTCAGCACATAAGCGACAAGCGAAATGATGGACAGGACCCAGCGAGCCGTGGGCGTGAAGCGTTTCTCCAGAAACTCCGGCATCGTATAGACGCGCGAGCGGATATAGAAAGGCACGAACACCCATCCGAGCACCAGCAGACACCACGCATGCAGTTCGTAATGCGCCATCGCCACGCCATCGGTGCAGCCAGAGCCGGCGAGGCCGACGAGATGTTCCGAGCCGATGTTGGAAGCGAAGATGGAAGCGCCGACAATCCACCACCCAAGATGCCGCCCCGCAAGGAAGTAATCGTCGGCAGTGTCCTTGTTCTTACGGACACACCACCACGTGATGCCGAGCAGCAGACCAAAGTAGGCGACGATGACAAACCAGTCCACACCGGTAAACATCGAAGCGCCAAGTAGAGGATTGAGCATGGGCGCGGATGCTATCAGAGCATCGTGCCAGTGCAAACAGGTTTTTTCGCTCCGTAATCCTCAGGCTCCGCGGAGGCCGTCCGCGACGTCAGGCGGAGCGTGATGAGCACTCTGTGTGCGCCTGCGTGTGCTTACCTTAATAACACTACATATGTAGCATTATTACGGTCGCCATGGGACGCGCGCAGTCCGGGGTGTTCCGTGCCGGAGTGTTTGATTGATGAGCGCAGCACAATTCTTGCGCTTCCCGTGAGGTTGACCCGAACATCACGCGGAGCGTGATGAGTACAGCGTTCTTGACAACGTTTCTATGCGGGCATTTACTGGCCGGGCCATGATCAATCTCAAACAGTATGAAGCGTGGTTTGTCACCGGCAGCCAAGGTCTCTACGGCCCGGAAACTCTCAACCAAGTGGCTGCCAATTCCCAGAAGGTCGCCAAGGCGCTCAACAGCGCGTTGCCGGTCAAGGTGGTTTTCAAGCCGGTGGTGACGACGCCCGATGCGATCAGCCAGCTTTGCCGCGAGGCGAACAACGAGTCGAAGTGCATCGGGCTGATTTGCTGGATGCACACATTCTCGCCGGCGAAAATGTGGATCGCCGGGCTGACGAGCCTGCGAAAACCGTTTGCGCATCTGCACACGCAGTTCAACCGCGAAATCCCGTGGGCCACGATTGACATGGATTTCATGAACTTGAACCAGGCCGCGCACGGCGACCGCGAGTTCGGTTTCCTCTGCACGCGGTTGCAGAAGAACCGCACCGTCGTTGTCGGTCACTGGCAGGACGCCGACGTGCAGGACGAACTCAGTGTGTGGGCACGCGCTGCCGCGGCGTGGGCTGACGCGCAGGGCGCAAAGGTCGCCCGGTTCGGCGACAACATGCGTGAAGTCGCCGTGACCGAAGGCGACAAAGTCGAGGCGCAGATTCGTTTCGGCTACTCCGTCAATGGCTACGGCGTCGGCGACCTCGTCAAAGCGGTCAACGCGGTCACGAGAGGCCGCGTCGAGAATCTCGTGAAGAAATATCTCGCCGGGTATAGGTGCGGTGCTGCCGCCGACTCACTGCGCGGCGCGGCGAAGATCGAACTCGGTATGCGGGATTTTCTTGTCGCTGGGGGATTCAAAGCGTTCACAACAACCTTCGAGGATCTGCATGGTCTCGACCAGCTTCCCGGTCTCGCCGTGCAACGGTTGATGGCTGACGGCTACGGCTTCGGCGCTGAGGGTGACTGGAAGACCGCGGCGCTCGTCCGCGTAATGAAAGTGATGGCAGCCGGTTTGCCCGGTGGCACGTCGTTCATGGAAGATTACACCTACCATCTTGTTCCCGGCGGGGCAAAAGTGCTCGGCGCGCACATGCTCGAAATCTGTCCGACGATTGCTGTGGGCCAGCCGTCGCTGGAGATTCATCCGCTGGGCATCGGCGGCAAAGCCGATCCGGCGCGCCTTGTGTTCAACGTCCCTGCCGGTGCCGCCGTCAACGCTTCGCTCATTGATCTGGGCAACCGGTTCCGCCTGATCGTGAACGAGGTGGATGTCGTCGAACCGGAAGCTGACCTGCCGAAGTTGCCAGTCGCGCGCGCTGTCTGGGTGCCGCGACCGAATCTCAAGGCGGCCGCCGCGTCGTGGATTTATGCTGGTGGCGCACACCACACGGGTTTCTCGCAGGCGATCACCGCGAAACACTTGGAGATGTTCGCCGAGATCGTGGGCATCGAGTGTGTTTGCATCGGCGCGGATGCCGATGTTGCAAAGATCAAGCAAGAGCTGCGCTGGAACGACGCGTATTACGGCGTCAAGAACTGACGCGCGACTCGAACTCGCCATCTGCGACCAGCGTGCGGATATTGTCGCCTCTTTTAACGGTTTTGACGGTTTTAACGATTCTCCCATCCGCCAGCCGTGTGATGCTGTAGCCGCGCTGGAGTGTCGCCTTCGGGCTGAGCAACTCCAGCCGCGTCTGCGCCTGCGCGAGCCGCGCGCGACGTTGCTGAAACGTCGTGGCTGTCGCGCGGCGCAAACGATGCGCGAGGTCGTCCACCTGCTGCTGATACTGCCGCACCAGTTCAACCGGCTGGCGCAGGACACAGGCAGCTAGGCGCCGTCGCGCTTCGGTGAGCCGGTAACGCAAGTCCTTATCGAGCCGTTTCTGATATTGCGCCAACGACGCCAGAAGGTCATCCTTTGCCCGCACGACGAGTTCCGCCGCCGCGCTCGGCGTGGGCGCGCGGAGGTCGGCAACGAAATCGGCAATGGTGAAATCTATTTCGTGTCCGACTGCCGAGATGGTCGGCAGCCGCGACCGGGCAATCGCTCGAGCCACGACTTCCTCGTTGAACGCCCACAAATCCTCCAGCGAACCGCCGCCGCGCGTGACGATGACGACGTCCACCAGATCGAGCGCGTTGAACTGGTCCACCGCAGCGGCGATTTCCTCCGCGGCGCCTTCGCCTTGGACGCGGACCGGCGCGATGATGATGTGCAGGTTTGGAAACCGCCGCCCGATGATCTTGAGGAAATCATGGATGGCCGCGCCACTTGGCGACGTGACGAGGCCGATGCGCTGAGGCAGGGCGGGAATGGGCTTCTTGCGTTCAGCGTCGAAAAGGCCTTCCTTGGCGAGCTTCTGCTTGAGTTGTTCGAATGCGAGCTGGAGCGCGCCGAGTCCCTTCGGCATCAACTGGGTCGCGATGAGCTGGTATTGGCCGCGCTTTTCATAGACGCTGACCTGTCCGAACGCGAGCACCTGTAAGCCGTCGGCAAGCTTGAAGCCGAGCTTGCCGGCAACGTTGCGGAACAAGACGACCGAGAGCGCGGCGTTGGCGTCCTTGAGCGTGAAGTAACAATGCCCTGACCCGGCGAGGGCAAAATTGGAGATTTCGCCTTCGACCCAGACGGCTGGGCAGGCATCTTCAAGCAGCGTTTTGATGCGACGTGTCAGTTCGCTGACGGAAAGGACTTGTGGCGTGCCGTTTGGCATGGCGGCAGTATAGCACAAGTTCCGGATTTGTTCCGGCGGAGAAACGCGGATCGGCGGAATCGCTTGCGCGCCGGGTGATTCGGCTTTAGTATCCGCTGCAAATGAACTTTCCCGCGTATCGTCCCCGTCGGCTCCGTCAGAGCGCCGCGCTGCGAGCGTTGGTGCGCGAGACGGAAGTGTCCGTGCATCATCTAGTGCTTCCGTTGTTTGTGCGGGAGGGTCGCCGGCTACGGCGTCCAATCGGTTCGATGCCCGGACAGTTTCAACTTTCCGTGGACGAACTGGTGAAGGAAGCCGCTGAGGCATTTGCCGGCGGCGTGCCCGCAGTGATCCTGTTCGGCATCCCCGACAAGAAGGATGAACGCGCTTCCGGCGCATGTGGCATCGTGCCGAAGGCGGTGCGGGCGTTGAAGAAGGAGGCGCCGGGGCTTCTGGTAATCGCCGATGTGTGTTTGTGCGAGTACATGAGCCACGGACATTGCGGCATCGTGCGCAACGGGCGCGTGGACAACGACGCGACACTGCCCTTGTTGGCGAAGGCGGCGGTGGCGTACGCCGATGCAGGGGCAGACGTTGTCGCGCCAAGCGACATGATGGATGGTCGAGTGGCGGCCATTCGCGCGGCGCTCGACCGCGCGGGGCACACAGAGACGCCGATCATGAGTTACGCGGCGAAGTTTGCGTCGGCATTTTACGGGCCGTTCCGCGAGGCGGCGGAGAGCGCGCCGCGTTTCGGCGACCGCCGCGCGTACCAAATGGACTGCGCCAACGCGAACGAGGCCTTGCGCGAGGTGGCGTTGGATATTGCGGAGGGCGCTGACATTGTGATGGTGAAACCGGCGTTGGCGTACTTGGACTTGGTGCGACGCGTGAAGGAGAAGTTCGGCTATCCGGTGGCTGTCTATGACGTGAGCGGGGAGTACGCGATGGTCAAGGCGGCAGCAGCCAACGGCTGGCTTGATGAAAAGGCCGTGGTGCTGGAGATGATGACGGCCTTCCGACGGGCAGGCGCGGATATTATCCTGACGTACTGGGCGAAGGACGTGGCGCGCTGGCTGGCTAGCCCGTCTTCAGCCTCGTAAGCAGGTACCAGACGACTACAACCGCTGCCGCGGCAGCAATGCCAAGGCCGATAACGATCCACAGCCAGATCCCGGGTCCAGTCTTCTTCTTGCGACCGAATGGCGAGACGGAACTGAAAGTCTGCGGCGCGGCGGGGCGCTGGCCGATATCGGCGAGGTCCACGCCGGTTTGCGAGGGGGGCAATGGCTGGCTGGCTTTCTTGGCGTCGCCTTCGTAGCGCATTTCCACGGAGCCAAGGCGGATTTGGTCGCCGTGACTGATGCGGGTTTCGACGATGCGCATCCCATTGACGCGGGTGCCGTTGGTGGAGTTGAGGTCGCGCAGTTTGTAATCCATGCCCTCCAGAACCAGCATGGCATGGTGATGGGAGACGGTTCCGTCTTCCAAGCGGATCATGTTGTCCATCGCGCGGCCAATGGTCACACGCTCCTCGACCAAGTCATACACTTTGCCTTCGAGAACACCTGATAGAATATGGAGTTTTGGCATGGCTGAAATTCTCTTCCTCAACCGATTGAAACGTAACGCATGATGCAAGCAGACGGCTTACAAGTCAATCGGAATTTGCGCAGAGCCTCTCCCGCAACCGACTGTGCCGCGACGAGGTGCGATTGTTGCGGATGGCGATGGCCAGCGCCTTCTTTGAGCCGACTAGGATTACCAGCTTCCGTCCACGAGTAATAGCGGTGTAAAGCAGGTTCCGTTGGAGCAGGATAAAGTGCTGCGTCAAGACCGGCACGACCACACACGGGTACTCGTTGCCCTGCGACTTGTGGACGCTGATTGCGTAGGCGGGCAACAATTCGTCCAACTCCTCGAAATCATACGCCACTTCGCGCTCGTCCATTTCCGCGATCAACTGTTGATCCACGAGGTCAATCCGTTTCACGATGCCGAGGTCGCCATTGAAAACATCTTTGTCGTAGTCGTTGCACGTCTGCATCACGCGGTCGCCGACACGCAACATCCGACCAAACCGCTGTACGTGCGGCCCTGTCGGATTCAACGCCGCCGCCAGCTCGCGGTTCAGGTTCTCCGAGCCGCATACGCCTTTGTGCATCGGGGTCAGTACCTGAATGTCACGCATCGGGTCGAGACGGAACTTCTTCGGAATGCGCTCGACACACAGCGTCCGCACGGTGGCTAGAGCTTTCTCCGGGTCGTCCTGCTGGATGAAAAAGAAATCGCTCTCGTCCGGCGCGTTGAAGACCGGCATCTGGCCTTCGTTCACACGGTGGGCGTTAGTGATGATGAAACTGTTCTTCGCCTGCCGAAAGATTTCAGTGAGCCGGGCGACCGGAACAATGCCGGAACAAATCATATCGGCGAGAAAACTACCCGGCCCGACGGACGGCAATTGGTCAACGTCGCCGACGAAAACCACGGACGCGGTTGGCGGCACGGCCTTCAGGAGGTGATAGGCGAGGGGAATATCGAGCATCGAAGTCTCGTCAATCACGATGATGGCGCCCTTGAGTGGCCGCTGCTCGTTCATCGTGAAACCGCCCTCGTGTGGGTCATAGCGGAGCAAACGATGGATCGTCTGCGCCGGGACGCCGGTGGCTTCACTCATTCGTTTCGCGGCGCGACCGGTTGGCGCGGCCAAAAGCACGGTGCCGCCTTTTGCTTGGGCGATTTTGACGATGCTGTTGACGATGGTGGTCTTGCCGACACCGGGACCACCGGTGATGATGGAGAGTTTCGAGGTCAGCGCCATTCGCACGGCTTGCTGCTGCGCCTCGGCAAGCGCGACGCCGGTTTTCTGCTGGACCCACGTGAGCGCCTTGTCGAGATCAAGCGCGGGCAACGCGGTCTTGGCGGCAAGCAATCCATGCACTCTTGCGGCGACGCCGCACTCGGCGCGGTGCAGTCCCGCGAGATAAACGAATTCGTCCTCGACGGCGATGTCGTGTGCCAGCGCAAGTAAGTTAATGGCATTCTCGACAGGACGAAGTTCGACGCCGAGTAGTTCGGCGGCGGCTTGCGTGAGCATTTCACGTGGCAAACAGCAATGCCCGTCATCGGTGGCGCTTTCGAGCGTGTGGATCACGCCGGCCTTGAGACGATGGACGGAGTCGGCCGCGATACCGAGCTTGGAGGCGATACCGTCGGCGGTCTTGAATCCGATGCCGGTGATGTCTTTCGCCAGCCGGTAGGGGTTCTCGCGAACGACGGCGATGGCGCGGTCGCCGTAATGCTTGTAGATCTTGGCGGCATGAGCGCTGCCGATGCCGTGGCCTTGGAGGAAAATCATAATGTCACGCACGGCTTTCTGCTGTACCCACGCTTCCCGAATGCGACGGGCGCGTTCGGGGCCGATGCCTTCAACGTCGCGGAGTTTGCCGGAGAACTGGTCAATCACCTCGAAAGTCTTTTCGCCAAACTTTTCGACGATGCGGTCGGCGAACTTCACGCCAATGCCCTTGACGAGGCCGCTGCCGAGGTACTTCTTGATGCCGACGACCGTGCGCGGCAGGACTGACACGAATTTCTCGACGGCGAACTGGCGTCCGAATTGTTTGTGCATGACCCAACGGCCTTGCGCGCGCACGGATTCACCAATGTTGAGCGCCGCGAGGTTCCCAACGATGGTGACGG
>CAZNOK010000201.1:0-9568 GCA_964574605.1 uncultured Verrucomicrobiota bacterium | reverse complement strand
CGCTCGACCCCGGGGAAACCGACATCGGAACCGTCGTGGCCAAGCTCAACGAGTTAATCAACGCATTGAAGCGAGTGTAGTCGCCGGCTTTATGCCGGCGCGGGCATAAAGCCCGCGGCTACAGGGCCGCCGGAACATTTCCGGAACATGACGCCGGTTATGCGAGATCAGCTCGCAAGCCGTTCGCGGGCGTCGGCGGCGGCGTAGGTGGCGAGGACTTCGCCAAAATAGATCCGGTGAAAACCGCCGCCGGCGTAGGCACCTTGCATGATCTCATGCGGCAGACTCTCCGGGTTCATGTCGCTGCGGTGAACGACCCGGCATTCGTAGTTCACCAGCGCTTCCGCGATGACGGGCACGCGGACCTTCTGCGCCGGCGCCGGCGTCAGCTTGGCACGGGCGAATTTGTCAACCTTGCGCCCGGACTGTGTGCCGCACAGCGCGGCGGTAGCGCCGAGTTCAGGCGGCAGGACGTTGACGGTGAATTCGCCGATCTGTTCGAGCAGGCTGAACGTGTACCGGCTCGGCCGCACGAGCACGATGAGGATCGGTTTGCTCCAGATGACCCCGCCGGTCATCCAGCCGATGGTCATCACGTTGGGTTTGCCGTCGGCGCCGATGCTGTTCAGCAAAAGGCCGTCCCGCGTCAATGCGTTGATCGTTTCCGACCAGAGATCAAACAGTTGGATGGATTGTTTCGTCATGGGTCAAGTCAGTCAATGGCCGTCGCGGATGCCGGCGCTGGGTGTCGGCGGCGTAGCCGATGGGAAGGATGGCCACGGGTTGCATCGAGGCCGGCGCGCCGATGATTTTGGCGACCGCATCGTCCTCGTATGCGCCGACCCAGCAGGTGGCGAGGCCGAGCGCGGTCGCGGCCAGTTGGGCGTGGGCGCAGGCGACGGTGGCGTCCTGCAAGGCGTAGAGGCGCGCGCCGCGTTCGGCGTAGCGTTCGCGGTTGCGCGCGGGGTTGGTCAGGAAAACCAAGACGACCGGCGCCTGCGCGATGAAGTCCTGGTCCCACGCGGCCTTGGCCAGTTTGCGTTTGCGTTCGGCGTCGCGGACGACAACGATCTCGTAGGCCTGCTGGTTGCCGGCGGAAGGGGCGTCGGTGGCGGCTTGGAGGATGCGCTGCAAGTCGGCCTCGGAGACCGGCTGGTTCCGGTGATAGGCGCGGGCGGAGTAACGACACTGCAATGTGTCGAACAGTTCCATCCCGGTATCAGCTCGCGCTGGCAGCCATCTGGTTGAACACGAGTTTGCCCTCGGCCACGGCAACCTCGACGGTCTCGCTCGGCTTGATGTTGCCGCGCAGAATCTCCTCGGCCAACGGGTCCTGCAGATGTTTCTCGACGGCGCGCCGCAATGGTCGCGCGCCGAACTGCGGGTCGTAGCCTTTCTCGATGAGGAACTCGGTCGCCGCCGGCGTGAGGACGATCTCGACGTCCCGGTATTTGAGGCGGTCTTTGACCTTGGCGACTTCTAGCAGGACGATCTGGCTCATGTCGGCCCGGTTCAGGTTGCGGAACACGATGAGGTCGTCGAGCCGGTTCATGAACTCAGGCTTGAACACGCGCTTGGCTTCGTCGAGCAATTTGTTCTTCATCTCTTCGTAGGTGTGCTCTTCCTTCGAGGGGGCGAAGCCAAGACCCGCGCCTTTGCGGACGACTTCAGCGCCGATGTTCGAGGTCATGATGACGACGCAGTTGCGGAAGTCCACCTTGCGCCCGAACGAATCGGTCAGGTGACCGTCTTCGAGGATTTGCAGGAGCATGTTCATGACGTCGGGATGCGCCTTCTCGATTTCGTCGAAGAGCACGATGGAGTAGGGCCGGCGCCGGACCTTCTCGGTGAGCTGGCCGCCTTCGTCGTAACCGACGTAGCCCGGCGGCGAGCCGACGAGACGGGAGACGTTGAACTTCTCCATGTACTCGCTCATGTCGAGCTGGATCAACGACTGGGCGTCGCCAAACATGAACTCGGCGAGAGCGCGCGCCATAAGCGTCTTGCCGACGCCGGTCGGGCCGAGGAACACAAACGAGCCGATCGGCCGGTTCGGGTCCTTGAGGTCGGCGCGGCCGCGGCGGAGCGCCTTGCTGATCGCGCCGACGGCTTCGTCCTGGCCGATGATGGTCTTGCGAAGATCGTCTTCCATGTGGAGGAGTTTCTCGGCGTCTCTCTGCTCCATCCGGTTCAACGGGATGCCGGTCCACTTGGCAACGATCTGGAGAATGTCGTCCTCGGTGATGACGATGGGTTTGGCGTCGCGGGCCTGACGCCATTCGGCCATGACGGCTTCGAGCCGGTCGCGCGATTGTTTCTCCTTGTCGCGGAGGCCGGCGGCCAACTCGAAGTCTTGCGCCTTGATGGCGGCTTCCTTCTGCTCTTTGAGCTTCTCGATGTCGTGCTCCATGTTCTGGACGTCGGGCGGACGCGTGAGCGCCTGGATGCGGGCACGCGCGCCGGCTTCGTCCACGACGTCAATCGCCTTGTCGGGCAGGAAACGGCCGGTGATGTAGCGGTCGGAGAGCCGCGCCGCGGCGCCGAGAGCTTCGTCGGTGAACTTGGCCTTGTGATGCTCTTCGTACTTGATGCGGAGTCCCTTCAAAATATCTATGGTCTGATCCACGGTCGGCGGATCGACGATGATGGTCTGGAAACGTCGCTCGAGCGCGGCGTCTTTCTCGATGTATTTGCGGTACTCCGTCATCGTGGTCGCGCCGACGACCTGCAATTCGCCGCGGGAAAGCGCCGGCTTGATGATGTTGCTGGCGTCCATCGCGCCCTCGGCGCCGCCCGCGCCGACGATGGTGTGAAGCTCGTCCACGAACAGGATGACGTTCTTGGCGCGCTTGATTTCCTCCATCACGGCCTTGATGCGTTCCTCGAACTGGCCGCGGTATTTCGTGCCGGCCACCATCAACGCGAGATCGAGCGTGATGACGTGGCGGTCGCGCAAAATCTCGGGAACGTTGTTGTAGGCGATTTCCTGCGCCAGCCCCTCGACGATGGCGGTCTTGCCGACGCCAGCTTCGCCGAGGAGGACAGGATTGTTCTTCGTGCGCCGGCAGAGAATCTGGATGACGCGTTCGATCTCGTTCTTGCGCCCGACGACCGGGTCGAGCGCGTTTTTCTTTGCCAACTCGGTGAGGTCCCGTCCGAACATGCGGAGCGCCGGGGTTTTGCCTGGGCCTTTCTGCGCGGGCTGGGCTTCGCCTTCTTCGGAGGCCGCGCCGCCTTCGCTGGGCACGAAACTCGGGTCGAGTTCCTTCAGGACTTCGTTGCGGCAACTCTCGATGTCAATGTCGAGCGACTTCAAAATGCGCGCCGCAGCGCCTTCGCCTTCGCGCAACAGGCCGAGCAGGATGTGTTCGGTCCCGACGTAGTTGTGGTTGAGCTGCTTCGCTTCCTTCTGGGAAAGGGCGAGAACTTTCTTGACGCGCGGCGTGTAGGGGATGCTGCCGAGCATCTTGGTCTCGGGGCCGCTCCCGATCTGTTTCTCGACTTCCATGCGGACGGTTTCGAGGTCGAGACCCATTTTCTGGAGGACGTTGACGGCGACGCCCTGGCCGAGCTTGATGAGACCGAGCAAGAGATGCTCGGTGCCGACGTAGTTGTGGTTAAAGCGGTCCGCTTCCTTGCGGGCCAAGGCGAGCACCTGCTGCGCTCGCGGCGTAAAGTTGCTCATTTCCATGTTGCTACCTCAAACGGTTTCCTCCTGGCCGCCTGCGGGAGGCGCTGCATCCTTCTCGCGAGGCGGCGGCAAATCTTTCAATCGGTTGCGAACCACGTCCGCGCGACACAAATCTCGTTCTTCAGCCGTGAGCTTGTGGTTCACGGTCCTCTGGACGTGCGCCGGCTGAGTGAGGATGAACAGTTCATCCATCACCTTCGGCGTTCCCACCGGGAACAACCCCATGTCCGCTCCCATTCGCACCAAGCTTAACAAATTCAACGCCTCCTTCGAACTCATGGCGCGGGCATTGGTCAATATGCCGTATGCGCGCCCGACCTGATCGTACACCAAACGGGGCTTCTTCTCAAGGAGACTGAGGCGCGCGTTCTCTTCGTGCTCGATGATCTGGATGACGACCTTGTTGAGGCGCTCGATGACATCGCACTCGCGTTCGCCGAGCGTGGTCTGGTTGGAAATCTGGAATACGTTGCCGAGCGCTTCGGTCCCTTCGCCATACAGGCCGCGCACGGCGAGGCCGAGCTTGCCGACGGCCTGGATGACTTGATTGATTTGCTCGCTGAGCACCATTCCCGGAAGATGCAGCATCGCCGAGGCGCGCATCCCGGTGCCGACGTTGGTCGGGCAGGCCGTGAGATAGCCGAGCCGCGGCGAGAACGCGTAATCCAGATGCGCCTCCAATTCGGTGTCCACCTTGTCAATGGCCTTGAAGGCGTTCTTCAATTGCAGCCCGGATTTGAGCGCCTGCATCCGCAGATGATCTTCCTCGTTGATCATCACCGAGAGCGTCTCGTGGTCGTTGATGACGATGCCGCTGCCGACGTTCTTCGCGGCGTGTTCGCGGCTGATGAGGTGCCGCTCGACCAACACTTGTTTATCGAGCGCCGACAGGCCATCCATCGAGACGCTGAAACACGGTTCCATTTCCGGCAACCGCTCGACCACCGGCATCATCGCTTCCAGCGCGCGTTGACGTTCGGCTTTCTTGGCCCAGCCGGGGAAGGCGAACGCGCACAGGTTGCGGGCGAAGCGGACGCGGCTCGACAGGACAATCTTGCGCTGCGGGCCTTCGGCTTCGACCCATTCCATCGGGCTTTTGAGAAATTCTTCGAGGTTCATGCCGCCTTCAACTTCGTTTCCAACAGGCGAATCTGGTCGCGGAGGCCGGCGGCCTCCTCGTAGTTCTCCTCGCGGATCGCCTTCTGCAGTTGCTCGGAGAGCATCTTGATTTTTTCGCTGATGACCAGCGTGTGCGCCGCCTTGCCCGGCACCTTGCCAATGTGGCGGTCGCCTTTGTGCATCGCCTTCAGCAACTGGCCCAGCCCTTCCTCAAACGCGACCCAGCACTGCGCGCAACCGAATCGCCCGATCTTCTTGAAATCCGCCTGCGTCATCCCGCATGCGGGACACTGCACGCCGGGGCCTTCCGGCGCCGCTTCTGCGGCCGGCGCGGGCGCGGCAAAACCGGCGAGCAGTTCCGCCAATGAGAACGGCGCGGAATCCTGCACGCCTTTTGCTTTCGAACAAGCCTCGCACATGTCCACCTTCAGCATCTTGCCTTCCACGATCTGCGTCAGATGAACCGTGGCTTCAGCCTTCTTGCAAATGTTGCACACCATGAGAGTCTATTTCTTGATTATCGGCGTTCCTTCCGACCGGGTTACCTTATGGAATTCCTCGATCAACTTCGACGTCAGCGCGCCGGGTTTGCCGTTGCCGATGATGCGTCCGTCCAGCGACGCCACCGGAACGATTTCCGCCGCCGTCCCCGTGAGGAAACATTCGTCGGCGGTCATCACTTCATAGCGGGTCAAGTTAGGTTCCGTGACCAGCACGCCGAGACGTTTCGCCAATTCGAAGACGACACGTCGCGTGATTCCCAGCAACGCCCCCGCGCTTGGCGGTGGCGTTTGCAGCACGTGGTCGCGCAACACGAACAAATTATCGCCGGTGCACTCCGCGACGAATCCTTCCGCGTTCAACATCAAGGCCTCTTCGGTGCCGGCCTTCACCGCCTCGATGCGGGCGAGGATGTTGTTGAGGTAGTTCATGGACTTGATGGCGGGGTTGACCGCGTTCGGATGATTGCGTTGCGTCGCTGCCGTGATCAGGTTGATGCCCTTCTCGTACACGACGGCCGGATACAACGCGATTTTGTCGGCGATGATGAACACCGTCGGTCGCTCGCAGGTGAACGGATTCAATCCGAGGTTCCCGACGCCGCGCGTCACGACAAGACGGATGTAGCCGTCACGGATTCCGTTGAGCCGGCAGGCCTCGCAGCACGCCTCGGTCAGTTCGTCCGTGCTCATCGGGATGGTGAGCATGATGGCTTTCGCCGAGTCGCACAACCGGGCCAGATGTTGTTCGAGCCGGAAGATGCGTCCGCCATACACGCGGATTCCCTCGAACACGCCATCGCCGTAAAGCAGCCCGTGATCGAAGACGGACACTTTCGCGTCCGCCTTATCCACGAACCGTCCATCCATAAAGATTTTCATAAACAAGTCCTCGTGTGCTGAAGGTATTTACAGCAGGGTTGCGTCTCCGGCAAGAGCGCAATTGCTGTTTTGATATGAGTACAGTAGGTTTGCAAGTTAATGAGTAAAGGCATTCGAGAACGGTTGCTGGCGTTTTTGCAGGCGCACCGGGTGTTGACGGTGGCGGTGTGCGACGGGGAGGGCCAGCCGCACGCGGCGGCGCTGTTTTACGCGGTGGACAAGAAGCTGCGATTTTATGTGGTAACGGACCCGTCATCGCAACACGGCACGGCGATGTTGGCGCGCGGTATCGTGTCGGGAACGGTGCAGCGCGACGAGCAGCAATGGCACGAGATTCAAGGCGTGCAGCTCCGCGGAAGCTGCCGACAGTTGGACGGCGCGGAGCGCGTGAAGGCGTGGGAGTTGTACACGGCGCGGTTCCCGTTCGTGGCGTCGGGGAACCTGCTGTTGACGGCAGCTTTGACGCGGACGGCGATGTGGCGGATCGAGCCGGAGTGGATGCGGTTGATTGATAACCGGATCGCGTTCGGCCACAAAGAAGAATGGCAACGTCATCGGGAGCAAACGGCCTTCAGCAGTCAGCGATCAGCAGGCTGAAAGCTGATGGCTCAACGCTGAACGCTGCTCAGAGCGCGAAGATGGCTTTGATGGTGATCGAGCCGAAGGCGTCTCGGCCGCCGGGTTGGTTCTCGAACCGAGAGCTACGGATGATGCCGGTGAAATTGGCTTCGAGATGCTGGAACAGCAGGATGCCACCGCCAAACATGAAGTCGCCAACGGCGTTCTTCTTGTCCACGCGCATGCTGTCGGCGAACGTGTTGCCGTCGAGGAAGAGGTCGTGCGCCACGACGCGGCCTTCGCCGCCGACGAAGACGTAGCAGGAGAACCACTGTTTCTTGTCCGTCCTGATGGGCGCGGTCGCTGGCGCGGGGCCATCAATGAGGCTGACGCCGAAATCCTGCGGCAGGTTGTAGCCGATACGCAGAAACGCGCCGGCGTTGGCGTCAATGCGGACATTGCCGAGGTCGGCGCCGAGATGCGGGATGAAGTCAATGAAGCGGCCGACGTTTTGGTTGGGGGTCAGGCGCCAGTAGCGGGCGTATTTCAATTCGAGGGTTGGTTCGTTCTTGAGCTGGTTCTCCCAGCCGTTGGGCCGGTCGCTGTGAATCCACTCGTGCCACTGCCGCTGGATGACGTTGCCGAGGGAAGCCGTGCCAACGACGCCGAGGTCGAGTTCGTAACTGTCGAGGGTGGGGACGTTGTTCAGCGTGGTGCCGCGACGGTGGAAGATGAGGCCGCCGTACAGCCATCCGGCATACGGTTCATCGCCATAAACTGGGCCGTAGGCGGCTTTGTCCAGTGGCGTGTACATGTTCTGGCCGAGGGCGAAGCCAATGTTGGAATTGTCCTCCCGAAGTCCCAACTTGGGTATCCAGCGACACAGGGTTGAGGAGATGGCGGTGAAATCCTTGTCGCCGCCGATGTACATGATCTTGAGGGCTTGTGTGTAATGGCGGTCCTGGTTGTGGTAGTTGAACATGTTGGCATACAGATCGTTGTCGGTGGTAACGACCAAACTGCTCGCACCCGCATCTTCACCGCCGCGGACCACGGCGGCACTGACGGCTACGATGGCAACGGCTTGCAGGAACAGTTGTTGTGCTCTCATGTTGGTTCGGCTTCCACGAAATCGGGCGGGAATGTAGCGAAAGCGCCCGCGATTGCAAGTTATTCTTGCAGTTGCAGACTGGCCGAATCATGCTATGATTCCGCGGCGGTGATGAACCGTAAACAACCCGAAGGAGATTGCAGCATGAAGAAAGTGTTCGGATGGATATTAGCGGCGGCCGTGTTGGCCTCGGTCAGTGCCGTGTACGCCGGCTGCGGAAGCTGCCCGGGCGACGCAAAGAAGAGCGACAAGCCCTGCTGTGTGGCGCTGGAAAAGATCAAACTGACCGACGCGCAGAAGACGAAGGTCGCGACGCTTCAGGACGAGTGCAAAGGCATTTCCTGCCCGATCGCAACCCAGAAGAAGATGGCCGAAAGTCTCAAGGGCATTCTCAACGAGAAGCAGTACGCGCAATGGGAGAAAGCCTGCGCCGCAACCAAGGCAAGTGGCGGCAGTTGCGGAGCCAAGTAGAAATCGCCCTCTATTTTGGCGCTGAACCTGTGGACCCCGACGCACGTCGTCGGGGTCTGCTTTTTGCGGTTGAGCCGACGCAACGATTCGCTTAGAACGCACCCATGACAGACGACGACCCCATCGTAGTCCGCAGCAAACACGGCGAACTGACGCTCGAACAGATCGCCGAACTCCAACCCGGTCTCGCGACGCTCATGCGCGAGATCAGTGACCGCTACTGGATCGCGTATTACGCTGCACAGGGCGGCAACTGGGCGCTGGCCGCCTATCAGTTGCGCGCCACCCGCAAACGCTTCGCCGATGGCGCGCTCACTCGTCCCAAACACAAAGCCATGCTCGACGCGTTCACCGCGAAGATTCTTGACACGCTCCTCCAACACTGCGAGGCGCGCGACCTCGCCGCGTTCCAACAAATCTATCAAGACGGCATCGCGCTCGCCAACCGGATGCACGCAGTCACCAAACACGGCGAGATCATCTGGAAACTTCCATCGCGTCCGCCGGAACACTTGGAACTTGGCAGGTGAGCTTCACCATCGAACATCGCTGCCCGAAATCGGAAGCGCGCGCCGGACGCCTCGCGACGTCACACGGCGTTATTGAGACGCCGGCGTTCATGCCGGTCGGCACGCAGGGCACGGTCAAATGCATGTCGCCGGACGAGTTGCGACAACTCGGCGCGCGGGTCATCCTCGGTAACACGTACCACCTGATGACGCGGCCCGGTCTCGATTTGATCCGGAAGGCGGGCGGCCTGCACCGGTTCATGGCGTGGGACGGCCCGGTCCTCACCGACAGCGGCGGCTATCAGGTCTTTTCCCTGGCGAAACTGCGGCGGATTTCGGAGGCGGGCGTCGAGTTTCAATCGCACGTGGACGGCGCGACGTTGTTCCTCGGACCGCGCGAGGCGATGGCAACGCAGGCGGCGCTTGGCAGCGATATTGCGATGGTTTTCGATGAATGCCCGCCGTGGCCGTGCGACCGAGAATACGCTTGCAGAAGCGTGGACCTCTCTCTACAGTGGGCGGCCATTTGTCGGGAAGTGGGACAAGCTTCCAGCTTGTCCGCTGCCGGCAAGGCACTGAGGACAAGCGAGACGCTTGTCCCACGTCAATTGCTCTTTGGCATTGTGCAGGGAAGTGTGTACCCGGAACTGCGGGAACGCTGTGCCCGCGAACTGGCCGCGATGGACTTCGACGGTTATGCTGTTGGCGGGGTCAGCGTCGGCGAACC
>CAZNOK010000200.1:0-9621 GCA_964574605.1 uncultured Verrucomicrobiota bacterium | reverse complement strand
TCTGTTCCTGAAGACAGTCGCGCATGTCGGCACCGGATCATTCTTGCGGCTGTGTGCGTCTCTTTTCCTGCTGGTGGGACAAAGTGCGAATGCGGCAGCAGCGACCCAAGATCTGGGGAATGGTTTCCGGCAGCACGGCGTCGCCACGCCAATCAGTGGCCACTGCGGTGTTGTCACCACCGTGGATGGACAGTTGCATGACGTCGTTCTGGCATGGCTCAATGATCACCGAGGCGGGTATGAACTCCTGCTGATTGATGTGGAAACCGGCCGGTCCAGGGAATTTCCGTTGCCGTTTCCGGCGGGCGATCAACCCTTCGCCTCGATCCTTTCCAGTCGCAACAGATTCTACACGCACTTCAACAGCCACTTTGTGGAATTTGATCCAGTCCAGAGTGCTTTCACGTTTTGCCAGAAGACGACGCCTCAGATGGCCATGAGCATGACCGAGGATGACCACGGGGTCATCTGGTCGGTCACGTATCCGCAAAGCGGCGTCGTCGCATTCAACCCTGCGACACGCGAGTTCAAGGACTACGGGCATGCGTACCGGCAGAACTGGGCACAGTACCCGCGTTCGGTGGCTGCCGACGACGCAGGCTGGATTTATTTCGGGATCGGCGAAACGCGGGACCAGATCCTCATCCTGAACCCTGCGACAGGGAAAGCCACGCCGGTCATTCCGGATGACCAGCGAGGGCACGGCTATAGCTACGTGTACCGCGACGTGGACGGCAAGGTGTATGGAGCACCGGTAGTTGAGCGACAGCACAACTGGTATGTCTTCCACAAGGGACAGGCCACTCACATCGGCAAGCATGAGCGACAGCATCCCAAGCGCATTATCGCCGGCAGCCAGCTCTTGTTTCATGCGGTTTTCCCTGATGGCAGGTGCTTGCAGTCGTTTGATCTGGCCGAGCGGGTGCTCGTAGTCGCCGACCCAAAGACGAAGACGACGAAAACCATTCGCTTCGACTACCAGAGCGAAGGCGCGGAAATCATGGGGCTGGCAGCGTCTCCTGATGGGACCATCTGCGGGGGCACGGCCTTCCCGTTCCGTTTCTTCAGCTATGACCCGAGAACGGACCGTTGGGTCAATCGCGAGTGTTACCGTCAGTGGAACACCGTGGCGCGTGGACGCGACCGTTTCTTCGTGGGCGGCTATGGCGGCGGCGTGCTGCTGCAATGGGACCCGGCGAAACCGTGGGTCGCCACGAAGATCGGACAGAAAGACTCGAACCCGCTCTTCCTCGTCCAAGCTGCCCCCACGATCAACCGCCCACACGACCTGCTGGCTCATCCGGACGGCAAGACTCTCGTGCTGGCCGGCACTCCAAGTTACGGGCTGACCGGAGGAGGGCTGCTGATCTGGAACGGCGAGACTCAAAAGAGCGTTCTGCTCACACACAACGACCTCATCCCCCAGCACTCCACCATGAGCTTGGCCACATTGCCGGATGGCAACGTGATCGGCGGCACCACCACCAGCCCCGGCACGGGCGGTCAGAAGAAGGCCAGAGAAGCCGAACTCTATGTCCTTGATCTGGCGACCCAACATCTGCAATGGCACCAACCGGTCCTTCCCGGCGTGCAGGAATTCACCGACCTGTGCCTCGGCCCTGAAGGTCTGGTTTACGGTTTTGCCGATAGGATGCGTTTCTTCGTCTTCGATCCGGCGCAGCGGAAAGTGATCCACGAGCAAAAAACACCCGCGGAATTGGGTCCAATGGCTTTTCAGCAGGGGCCTCGAACTTTTGTGTGTGGCCCCAAGAATGAGGTTTACACGCTGTTCGCGCGCGGGATTGGACGGATCGAGCCGCGCACGTTCCGCATCACGCTTCTTGCTCGCTCGCCTGTGCCCATACAAGCCGGCGGCGACATTCTGAATGGCTTCATCTACTTCATCAGCGGGCCGCGCGTCTATAGCTACAGAGTTACCGGGTCGTGAGGGATGACTCTCGACGCAACACACTTTGGGACGCGGAAGCGGCTGAGCCACGAAGAAAACGGATTGTGAGTAGTTTTGTGGAATCGGATGATACCTCGTACTGCTAACCATCGCCGCCCATCATAAAGGGCAAGACGTCATCTGAAATTGTTTTGCAGGAGCATGTTCACACTTTGCAAAGTGTGAACACATCTCGACTCCCGTTGACCAACCCGCGGCTGGCCGTCCACTTTGAGGATTATGCGCTTGCTCGACTGCGGCGGCGGCCTACAATGACGCTTATGAAAACTCCAATCCTCCTCACTGTGACACTCGCGGTGGCCGCAGTTATCGCGCAGGACAACAAACCCATCGCCGGCATCGGCCCGGCGGGGGAGATCGTCCAAGCACACACCGGGTTCAAATTCACCGAAGGACCGGCCGCCGACGCACAGGGCAACGTCTATTTCGCCGACATCCCGAACAACCGCATCCACAAAGTGGACACCGCCGGCAAGCTCTCGACGTTCTTGGAAGATTCGCAGGGGTGCAACGGGTTGATGTTCGACGGACGCGGCCGGCTCATCGCCTGTCAGGGCAAGGCAGGGCGGGTGATTGCGATTGATGTCGCCACGAAGAAGATCGAGCCAATTGCCGACACCTACAACGGCAAACGATTCAACTCGCCGAACGATCTCGTGGTGGATCGCCACGGTGGCGTTTATTTCACCGACCCATCCTTCGGAAAGGACGCGCCGGCGCAGGACAAGATGGCTGTTTATTACGTCGCGGCAAACCGGAAGGTCACACGGCTCATTGACGACCTGCAGCGTCCGAACGGTGTGATTCTTTCGCCGGATGAAAAGACGCTTTACGTGTTGCCGAGTGGTTCACCGGATGTGATGGCTTACCCGGTCGTGTCGCCCGGCAAACTCGGCAAAGGCCGTGTGCTCTGTCAACTCCAGCAAGTCCCCGACGGCCAAATGCGCGGCGGCGACGGCTTGACCGTGGACACCGCCGGCAATCTGTATCTCACGCAGCCATCGTTGAAAGCGATTCAAGTCGTCAGTCCTGCCGGCAAGACGCTCGGTCTCATCATGTTTCCCGAAGGCCCGGCTAATTGCGCCTTTGGCGGGCCGGACATGAAAACGCTGTTCGTCACCGCGCGCACGTCACTCTACACTGTGAAGATGAAAGCAACCGGCCACCGTTTCCCCGGCAAGAAGCCATGAAACGGATCACAGTTTGCTTCGCAATAACCTTGTTTCTTGTAGCATCAGTTCTGGCTGCCGACTCCGCGAGGCGCGCGCCGAATTTTGTGGTCGTGTTGCTCGATAATGTCGGCCAGGACTGGTTCGGCTCTTACGGCAGCGACGAAGGACAAACCCCGTCCATGGACAAACTCGCTGCGACTGGATTGCGATACGCGAATTGTTACATGACGCCGTTGTGCAGCACCTCGCGCGCGGCGCTGCTCACGGGGCGGCACGCCTACCGGACCGGCTGGCGGATTCATTCGGACACGGCGATTTACGGCGGCGGCTACTTGGACTGGAAACGGGAGGTCACCTTCGCGCGCGCCCTCAAGTCCGCCGGGTACGCCACGGTCATCACCGGCAAATGGCAGATCAACGATCTCTACAAACAGCCGGAGGCGTTGCAGAAACATGGGTTCGATGAACATTTCGTCTGGACCGGCGCGCTCACCGGCAAAGGCACTGCCGACCGCCGGTACGAGGAGTCGCAAAAAACGGGTGTCCGCGAGATGGAGAGCCGCTACTGGGACCCGGTCGTTTTTCACAACGGCGTGCGCAAGGAGATCAAAGGCCGGTTCGGGCCAGATGTGTATTTCGAACACCTGATTGATTTCATGCGGCGAAACCGCGAACGTCCGTTCCTCGCTTATTACGCCACGCCGCTCGTGCACGTGCCGGTCGTGACGGTCCCGAACGGCCCGGCCAAGGACGCGCCACCGCGCGAACTGTTCGCCGGCATGGTGCGTTACGCGGATCATCAGATGGGCGAATTGATCGCCGCGCTCGAACGATTGGGGTTGCGCGACGACACCATCGTGATTGTCACGACCGACAACGGGACGCCCAAAGCCTACAGCGGTCGCGTTCCGGGAAAACTCTCTGAAGGCGCGCTTGGCAGCTTGAAGGAAAACGGAATCAACGTGCCGTTGATCGTCAACTGTCCCGCGCGCGTGCCGGGCGGACGGGTGAGCAGCCGGCTGTTGAGTTGCGTGGACGTGTTCCCGACGCTGCTCGATCTGGCCGGCGCGAAACCGCCCGCGAACGTGGCGATTGACGGCCAGTCCTTCGCCGATGAAGTCCTCGGCCAGCCGTGGAAACAGCCCGCGCGCGAGTGGACGTTCACGCAATACGCCGACGAACGCGTGGTGCGCGACCAGCGTTACAAACTCTACGCCAGCACCGGCGCGATCTTCGACATGCTGGCTGATCCGCTGGAGAAAACCGATCTCGCTGCGAGCACGGATGCCGCGGTAGTGGCCGCGCGCCAACGTCTCCGAGCCGTGCTCGACGGCCTGCCGCCGGATGTGCCGATGCCCTTCGAGCCTCGCAGCCAGTCGGCGTTCAGTTTGAAGAAAAAGAAGCCCTGAGACTATCAATGAATGCGACCACGGCAACGATGCAGCGTGCAATTCGGGTTTTGGTCCTTTGCCTCTGCATCACAAGCCGGATATTCGCGGAAGACTTGGTCATTGCGGACAATGGCGTGAGCGACTATCGCATCGCGCTCCCTGCCGAACCCACGCCGGAAGAAACTTTCGCGGCCGGGGAACTGCAAACGTATCTGAAGGCGGCCACGGGCACACAACTGCTCATCGTCAAAGGCGTGGATCCGGCCTCCGGCAAATTCTTAATCGTGGCCAATCCGGAGTTGTCGCTCCCCGGTGCTCCATCACTCAAAGACAATAAAGAGGCCATCTTGGTTGTCCGCGTGAACGACGACGTCGCCATGATCGGTCGCGGCCACGCTGTCTGCTATGCCGTTTATGATTTTCTGGAAACGGTGGCCGGCATCGCGTGGTTGTTTCCGGGCGAGTTGGGCGAAGTCATCCCGAAGACCAAGACGCTCAAGGTCGGCAACCTGCGCCGTTCGCAGGCGCCCGATATCCAGATTCGCTGGATCGGCAGAGGGGAGTGGGCGCTGCGCAACCGGCTGAACGTTAACGTCGCGGTGGGCGAGAAGCCGGCGGGCGTCATTCAGGTTTTCGGCGGCCATTCGTTCGCCAAGATTCTGCCTCCCGACGACTATTTCGACAAGCATCCCGACTACTACGCGTTGGTCAAAGGACAGCGACGTCGTTACGAACGTTTGAGCCACAACAATCAGTTCTGCACGTCCAATCCCGATGTCGTCAAAGAGGCGGCGAAGAACATGATCAAGGCGCTGGACGAGAATCCTGGCGCGCAGGTTGTGAGCCTGTCGCCGAACGACGGCTACGGTTTCTGCGAGTGCGAGCGGTGCATGGCGCTCGATCCGAAGGGGCCGCACTCGTTGCTCGACGTGCAACGTGGCAAGAGCGTCGGCTACCGCATGAACATTCTCTCGAATCGAATGTGGTTGTTCTACAATCAGGTGACGCGCGAAGTGGCGAAGAAATACCCGGACGTGCTTGTGAAGAGTTTTGCGTACAGTCTGTACACTGATCCTCCCACGACTCCGGATTTCCGGTGCGAACCGAACCTGATGGTGCAACTCACCCACGGCATGTGCCACAATCATTCTTTGGCCGACCCGAAATGTCCGGCCAACGCCGAATATTTCCGCCGCGTGGATGGTTGGACGAAGCTGTCGAAGCATCTGGCCATCTACGAGTATTACTGGAAGGTGGCGTGGCTCGACATGCCGTGGGGCATCATTCATTCTATTCAGAACGACATTCCCTACTATCGGGACCACGGCTTGAAACTGTTCTACACTCAATATGGCGGCAATGCCGCTGGCGGATTCGGGCCGGTCTATTATGTGGCCGCGCACAAGTTGTGGGATGCCGAAGCCGATGCGTTCGCCCTGCTGCGCCGGTATTGCGACAAGGCCTACGGCAAAGGCGCCGGCGCGATGTATGACTATTTCATGCTCTGGGAAAAACGTTTCCAGGAAACCAACGTCCACGTCTCGGGCGCGGCCTACAACAACATCCTGACCGTCTTCACTCCAGAGAAACAAGCCGCGGCCAATGAACTGCTGGCTCGTGCCGCCGCCGCTGCCGACAACGACAAGGATCGCGAACGAATCGCCCGCGTCAAGATGCAGATGGAGTGGGTCGCTCTCGCCACGCGTTACTTGTGTGCCGCCAAGCAATACAACGAAACATCAAAGGCCACTGCCACACGCTGGTTCAATCCCGAAGTCGCGCGACAAACTCCCCAGTTTCAGGACACCATCGCCCCGTTGCTGGAGGAAATGAAACTGAAACTGCCTGTCTGGGAAAAGAAAGACGTCGTTCGCTTTGCCGGCAACAATTACATCAAACGATTCATGAATCCATCGTTTGCCTGCAATAATCTGAAGACCGAAAGCGATTCGGATGACGACGCATTGATCGCCGTCGAGACAGTCAAGGAAGACGCCATCCCACGAGACAGCCAAATCCCGGAGCGCATGGCACTGTGGATTTACGGCCACGACTTCGACGGCTCAACGGAGCAACCGGAACACGATCTCTACGTCATCGGCCCCGATGGACAGCACCGTCAGTTCGGCGTCTTGGCGACCGACGGCAAAGGCAACCGGAAGAACCGCTGTTACGTTCTGTCCGGCGTCACGAAGGAGATGTTCGACGGAGGCAAGCTCAATCTCCTCGTTACCAACCGCAAGGACAGCAAGTGGGCATCTTCGTTTCTCTACGCGCTTTATCTGATGCCCGAAATCGAAGGTATGACGCCGGACAAAGCCACCGCCTTGATCGAAAAGCATCTCGACTGGGTCCGCCACAATGCCGCCGGCGCGTATGAGTATCCATACCGTGGCCAAAAAGTTGAGGAAGCGAACGATCTGAAAGTCTCGATCCCGTTCCATGGTCTGCCGAAAGCGGGACTTTCGGCCATACCCCAATCCCGCTGAAACCACCAATGAACATGACCACCGCAACGATAGTGTTTGGCGTTTTGTTGCCAATGATTTCTCTCGGCGCCAATGATCCTTTCACCGGGCCGGTGAAAGTGAAAAAGGTCACGCGCATCACCCATCCAGCCTACACCGCGGGCAACCAGTTCCTCTCGAAGATGTCGCCGTGGAACCCGGATCATTCGCGGCTGTTGCTGTTCGAAGCCACATTCAAACACCCCGTCAACAACACTATCGGCAAGGGCTATTGCTGGGGGTATTTGAAGACCCACACCAACTGGACGACGCAAGCGCAATACGAAGCAGCCCGGAAACCTCTGCCCACTCAGGACTGGATCAAGTTCTGCCTGTTCTGGAGTCCGTTTCCCGGAGAGGAGAATATTTTGTACGGCGTCCGCCGAAGCACCAAGGACGTGGTGAGCGTGAATCTGGACACGAACAAAATCACGCCGATTCTGGTCTTGAATCCGGGAAAAGACGCCGATGTCGCCAAGGGACAAGGCTACGGCTGGTCGCGGCGCAACACGCTGATTATCGGTTTGGTGGAGCACAGCAGCGCGGCTGACGCCATCGAGGTGGATGTGAAGAAGAAAACGCAGCGGCGTTTTACTCCCGTTCGCATGACGCAGATGTGGGACAGCGACCAAGCGCTGGCCGACTACAATCTCTATCCTCGCGGCGGCAATCACGGCGACACCAGCGGCACCGGCAAATGGTTCGTTCATTACCGGGGCTTGGAGCCGCGAACACCCAATGAAAAGAGGGCACCGGGTGGCGCATGGAGCCTGACGAGCCGGGGCAAGTCCGTCTATGTCCCCGACGGAAAGAATTACATCGCCGACCGATGGAGAAAATTTGGAGTGGTCACCGTATCGTTCAGTCATTACGCCGACAGTTGGTTGATCGGCGTTGACCTCGGCGTCCCGTACAAGCCGGTCGGCCCGGCCATCTCCACCTACACGTTTTGCCAAATCATGTTTCATCCGGACAAAACGCCCAACTTCGTCTATCGTCCCATCCTCCAGCACAAGAGTGCGACCTGCTGGTATGAAAAAATCGGCGGCGACAAGGGGGAAGGCCCGCACATGAACTATCATTCGCTCTGCAAACTCCAGATGCGACGGGATGGCCGGCAATTTGTGTTTTTCGGGACGGATGGGAAATATTCCTGGCAGGATTATCTCGACCGGAAAATGGAGCCGTGGGACAACAACGGCATGTTTCTGGTGGACTTGGAGCCGGAGTAAGAAGGTTTGATTGACAGCGGCTACCGACAATGCCCCCGAATCACCGATGAAGACAACCAGGCCAATGCGCTGGATTCTGTTTTGCGCTATAGCACTCGTCGCCACTGCCCAGACACGGGCGAGCGAGGCTGATGTCGTCCCGATCAACTGGACGTGGTTCGAACGTCGAGTGCCTCGTAACAACAATCTCCAGATTGCTGCGCGGCTTTTGTTGAACGCGGCACGCTACAACCTCGCGTGGGCGCCGGCTGGCGCCGGGAAGGTGGAGAACGACTGGCAGAACTTCACAAAGGTGGACCCGCACAACTTCACCCGGCCAGTCTGCTCCGTGGCGGTTGCGTCGGCGATCGTTCTGAAGACGGGCGTGTTTGACGAAAAGGCCGTCGGCATCTCGCGCGATGAGGCGCTGGCGCGAACACTGAGGTTGATCAAGGCCGCCGCGCGGTCGCACAACCGCGAAAGCTGGCGTTATCCGTGGCAATCGGTACCTTGGGCATCAGACCTCGCGCAGGCCGGCTGGATGTTGTGGGATCAACTCGACAAGGAGACGCGGCGTTTGTTGGCGGACATTGTGGAGTTCGAGGCGAATCGTTTTCTCGCGCCCGACTATCGCGTGCCGTATTGGAACGGCAAAGGCGGCGACACCAAGGCCGAGGAAAACGCGTGGAATGCCACAATTCATCAGATCGCTTGCGCGATGATGCCCAAGCATCCCAACGCGCCGCGATGGAAACGCATCGGCAGCGAGTTGATGATTTCCGCTTTCGCGTTGGAGGAGGACCTTAAGAGCGGGCGCGTCGTGGACGGAAAGCCCGTCAAAGACTGGCTCCGTGGCTACAACGTCCGCGCCGACGGTGCCGTGATCAATCACCGGATTTTTCATCCGGACTACATGACCTGCGTGAACTTCAACCTGCACGCGCACATCGTTCAATCGCTGGCCGGCCAGACGGTTCCCGAGGCGGCGGATTTCCGCGCCGAGTTTGTCTGGCGCACGTTGGCCGCGAAGAAATGGCCGTCGCCTCCTTACAAACCGCCCGGCGGCACGATCTACGTGCCGGGGCAGGCGGAGGTCTATTATCCGCAAGGCACCGACTGGTTCAAAGGCCGGCTCGCCATTTACTACAACCTCGACACGTGGGCTTGCGTGCTCGGCTGGGGCAAAGACCTTCCTGAGCCTCCCGAAAAATGGATGCACCTGCGCGCGGCTGCCATCGTGAAATATCAGGAGCGCCATCAGGACCGCCACATTTACGCTGACGACGAGTTCACCAACTTCGTGCCGCGCGAGCAATCGGACTTCGGCGGCATCGCCAACGCGTATCTCGCGCTCTGGCTGCACGCGCGCCG
>CAZNOK010000199.1:0-9850 GCA_964574605.1 uncultured Verrucomicrobiota bacterium | reverse complement strand
ATGGGGACATTCTCATCGAGGTCACAAGGGGACATTCTCACAGTGGTACGACAGTTGCCCGAAAAGGGACTTGATTCTTTGCTCGCCCCGTAGCACATTGCGCCGCGCTGTCGCGGAAAACCAGCGTCATGAAAACCGCCCTCCAACTCCAGCAACGCATCGTCGCCTTCATCGGCGGTGCGCGCGATGATTTCGAGGCACTCGCGCTGGAGGTGTTCGCCTTTCAATTCGCGCACAACCACGCTTATCGCGCCTTCTGTGAGCGCAAGGAACGCACGCCCGACCGCGTCGCGCACTGGACCGAGATTCCCGCCGTGCCGGCCAGCGCGTTCAAGCAACTGGCGCTGACCTGTTTCCCGCCCGACGACGCAATCGTCGAGTTCCGTACCAGCGGCACGACGCAGGCGTGCAGCGGACGCCACCTGTTCAAGACGCTCGAACTCTACGACGCCGCCATCACACCGAATTTCAACGCGCACCTCTTTCCGGATGGCGCCCAGATGCCGTTGCTCTCGCTGGTGCCGGATGATCCGCACTCGTCGCTGGCGTACATGATTCGCAAACTCGGCGCACGTTGTGTCGAGCGGCTGGAGCCGGTGAACGTACCGGTCTGCGTCCTCGGCACCGCGTTCAACTTCCTGAAACTTTTTGACGAAGGAATCTCGCTGCAGTTGCCGTCAGGCAGCCGTGCGATGGAAACCGGCGGATTCAAAGGTCGGACACGCGAGGTCACGAAGCCGGAGTTATACGAGATGTTCGAGATGCATCTTGGCATCCCGCCGACGCATGTCGTGAACGAATACGGGATGACGGAGTTGAGCACACAATTTTACGACGAGACGATGCGCGTCGGGCACTGCTCCGATGTGAAACACGCGCCGCCGTGGGCACGTGTGCGGGTGATTGATCCGCAGACCGATGAGGAGGCGCAACCCGGTGTTCCGGGTTTGTTCCGGATCTACGACCTCGCGAATTTGTGGAGCGTGATGTGTCTTCAAACCGAGGACCTCGGCGTCCGCGAAGGCGACGGCTTCGTCCTGTTCGGGCGCGCGCCGGGGGCGATGCCGCGCGGGTGTTCCTTGAAAGTGGAGGCGCTCTCAGAGGAACGCCGCCGTCCCGGCGGTTTCACAGCAGACTCCGACCGCCGAGGCGGCGGCGTTCCTGCCCCAATGACATGAATGCCACCCCCGATCGAATCCAAGATGCGGTCCGTCGCGTGCGCGAAGCGCACGAGTTTGTACTCGAATCACGCCGGACGGAAGCAATCATCAAGGCGCTCGCCGACGCGGCGCAAAGCTGGCTGCCGGCGTCGAGTCCGTGGCGCGCGCAAGCCGTCGAACAAGCGCCCGCGGTGACGGGATCCTCGCCGGCAATGGTCAACGAGGTGATTGACCGCATGTTCGGCGCGATCACGGCAGAATCGCTTGGCGCCTTGTTGGATCGTGAGTTTGGCGACCGACGGGTGCTGGATGAATTCCGTCCGCATGGCCGGGCGCAGGCGCGGGCGTTTGGCGTGCCGGTGATTCTGCATCTCTTGGCGGGCAATGTGCCGCCGCCGGGCATTCACAGCATCCTGAACGGGTTGCTGGTGCGCTCGGGCAACGTCGTCCGAATGTCACAACGCGACACGGTGTTCCCGAAATTGTTCGTCGAGTCGGTGCGCGCGGCGGACCCGGACCTCGCGATGTGCGTGGAGTTGTTGGAATGGCCGCGCACCGATGCGGCGTTGACGCAGGCGGCACTGGCGAAGGCCGACGCGGTGATCGCGCACGGCGACGACAGCACCATCGCCACGCTGCGCCGGCTGGCGCCGGGCAACGCGACGTTTATCGGGTACGGACAGAAAGTGAGTTTCGCGTATGTCTGCCGGGAGGCGATGACGGCGGAGCAATTGCCCGCGCTGGCGACAGCGGCGGCGGAAGATGTCTCGGTGTACGACCAGCAAGGCTGCCTGTCGCCGCACGTGATTTACGTGGAGGAACGCGGCGCGCTGGGGCCGCGGAAGTTCGCGGCGGCGCTCGCAGAAGCGATGGGCGCGTTCCAAGCGCGGATTCCGCGCGGCAAACTCTCGGTCGAGGAAGCCGCCGTCGTCAACACGACCCGGTCCGGCTACGAGTTCCGCTCGGCGTCGGACAAACGGATCGCGGTCTGGGCGAGCGCCCAGCCAAACGACTGGACTGTCATCTACGAGGACAATCCTGCATTCGAGCCGTCGTGCCTGAACCGGGTGGTGTTCGTGAAACCGACCGACAGCGAACGCCGTGTGCTGGATGGCATTCAACGTTTTGCCGCACGCATCTCGACGGTCGGCGTCGCGCCGATGTCGGAGCGAATGATGGAGCTTGCGAAGCAGTTGGCGAAGCTCGGCATCCATCGCGTCTGTCCGTTAGGCCAGATGCAACGTCCGCCGTTGTGGTGGTTCCACGACGGCCGGCCGAATCTGGCGTCACTGGTCCGCTGGACGGAACTCGGGTGAGTTGTAGAGGCGCTTCTGCAAGCGCCGCATCACGAAGCTCCGGGAACCGGCAAAAGACCTTGCCGCCACACTTGGATTCAGATAGGCTTCGCCTTGTATGAGCGCCCTTACCTATCGTCTTGCGCTTGCTCTGTGTGTGGGTTTCCTCTTGCCTTTGGGCGCATCGGCCCAGACTAACTTTGCAGATTTCGTCACCCGCGGCGACTCCAAGTACGCCAGCCATGACTATGACGGCGCCATTGCCGACTACACACGCGCCATCGAACTGGATCCGAAAGAGGCTGTGCTCTTTAACAACCGCGGCAACGCCAAGGCCGGCAAGGGCGACCATGACAGTGCCATCGCCGACTACACCCGCGCCATCGAACTAAGAGCCAACTATGCCGGGGCCTACAACAACCGCGGTGCCATCAAGCGCGAAACGGGCAATCTGGACGGTGCCATTGCTGACTGCACCCGCGCCATCGAACTGGACCCAAACTTCGTCGGGGCCTACAACAACCGCGGCAATGCCAAGGCCATTAAGCGCGACCATGACGGCGCCATCGCCGACTACACACGGGCCATCAATTTGGAGCCGAAACACCCCATGGCCTACTACAACCGCGGCGAAGTCAAGAACGCCAAAGGCGAACTTGATGGCGCCATTGCCGACTTTAGCCGTGCCATCGAACTGGATCCGAATCAGCCGGACGCCTACAACAACCGTGGCACCACCAAGGACGCCAAGGGCGACCACGACGGTGCCATTGCCGATTACAACCGTGCCATCGAACTGAACCCAAAACAGGCTGAGCCCTACAACAACCGCGGCAACGCCAAGGAAGCCAAGCGCGACCATGATGGCGCCATTGCCGACTTCAACTGCGCTATCGAACTGAACTCGAAATACACTGCGGCATACAACAACCGCGGCGTCGCTAAGCGTGCCAAGGGCGACTTGCACGGCGCCATTGCCGACTGCACCCGCGCCATCGAACTCGACCTGAAATACGCAGTGGCCTACTACAACCGCGGCAAAGCCATCGCCACCAAAGGCGACCATGACGGTGCGATTGCCGACTACACCCGCACCATCGAACTCGACCCGAAATACACTTTGGCCTACTGCGGTCGCGGCGCCGCCAAGTGTAAGAAAGGTGATCTGGATGGCGCCCTTACTGACTTCAGCCGTGCCATCGAACTGGACCCGAAACAGCCTGAGGCTTACACCATTTGCGGGATCGTCAAGGGCGCCAAAGGCAACTATGACGGCGCCATTGCCGACTTCAACCGCGCTATCGAACTGGACCCGAAACGGGCTGAGCCCTACAAGAACCGGGGCGACGCCAAGGACGTTTCGCACGACCATGACGGCGCGATTACCGATTACACCCGCGCCATCGAACTGGACCCGAAATACACCGTGGCCTACTGCGCTCGCGGCGCCGCCAAGCGCCACAAGCGCGACTATGACGGCGCCATCACCGATTTCACGCGCGCCATCGAACTGGATCCCAGATGCGCCGAGGCCTACGACGACCGCGCATTGGCGCACTATGTGAAACGCCATTGGCGCGATGCGCTCACGGATTATCGGCACAGATGCGAGTTGAATCCGCGCGAGCAGAGTTATCCACGTTTTTGGATCTACCTGATTCAGGCACGGCTCGGAGAGAAAGCGGCGGCCAACGCCGACTTGACGGCATACTGGGACAAAGGCCAGACCGGTGTGCCGAATGACTGGGAATCGAAGATCGCCCGCTTGCTTCTCAATCGCCTGAGCGAAACGGATTTCCTTGCCGGTGTACCCTCGGCGGACACTGACAAGGACCGCGGCCAGCGCTGCGAAGCGTGGTTCTATGCCGGGATGAAGCGCCTGCTCGACGGCGACAAAGTCACCGGCGTGGATTATCTCCGCAAGTGTCTGGCGACGGAGCAGAAGACGTTCATCGAGTTTATGTTTGCTGAAGCCGAATTGCAGGTACTGGGCGTTGAAGGCGTGTCACCGCGCTAACCACGAAAACTGCTTCACCAAGCTCACGGCGTGCTCAAACACAATCGCCCCTTTAATCCCAACTATGCTCATGCCACTTGACAATCCGAGACGGTATCTACAACGGCTTTAGCGCGTCAACGCGAGGAAGTTCTTCAGGATTCGCTTGCCGTCCTGCGTGAGGATGGATTCGGGATGGAATTGAACGCCCCAGATCGGCAGGGTCTTGTGCCGGACACCCATGATCTCACCTTCGGGTTTTGTCTCGGCGGTGATTTCCAAACACGACGGACAAGTGTCGCGCTTGATGAGCAACGAATGATACCGCGTCGCGGTGAACGGGTTCGGCATCCCGGCGAAGAGGTCTTTCCCGTTGTGATGAATCGGCGAGGTCTTGCCGTGCATAAGCCGGTCGGCCCGGACAATGTCGCCGCCGAAGACGTGGCCGATGCATTGGTGGCCGAGGCAGACGCCGAGCGTCGGAATGGTCGGGCCGAACGCGCGGATGATCTCGTTGGACAGGCCCGCTTCCTTCGGCGAACATGGTCCCGGCGAAATGAGAAGACGGTCGGGCCGCAATGCGCGGATCTCGTCGAGTGTGATTTCGTCGTTGCGGAATACCCGCATGGCCGCGCCCAGCTCGCCGAGATACTGGACGAGGTTGTAGGTGAAACTGTCGTAGTTGTCTATGACCAGCAGCATCGCGGAACAAGCTACGGCAAACTGCCGGATTGACCAAGAGAAAAGTTCAGATGTAGGGGCGCACTGCGTGCGCCCATTGCGGGAATCAGGCCCCGGTACGGGGCGCACGCAGTGCGCCCCTACGAGAGACTGCGGCGCATTTTGGCGGCGCGGATGGTGTTGCGCATAAGCATCGCAATCGTCATCGGCCCGACGCCGCCGGGCACGGGCGTTAGCAGACCGGCTTTCTCTTTCACGGCATCGAAATCAACGTCGCCGACGAGACGGTAGCCTTTCTCAGCGGTCTTGTCCTCGACGCGGTTGATGCCGACATCTATCACGACTGCGCCGTCGCGGACCATTTCCGCTTTGACGAACCGGGCGACGCCGATGGCGGCGATGAGGATGTCGGCGCTCCGGCAAATCTCCACGAGGTTCTTGCTCCGGGAATGCGCGACGGTGACGGTGGCGTTGGCGTTCTTGGCTTTCTGGGAAAGAATCAGCGAGACGGGACGACCGACGATGCGGCTGCGGCCAAGAACGACAACGTGCGCGCCTTCGATGGCGACGCCGCTGCGCGCGAGAAGTTCCTGCACGCCAGCAGGCGTGCACGGCGCGAAGCCGGTCGGGTCGCCGAGCGCGACTTTGCCGACGTTGAGCGGGTGAAAACCGTCAACGTCCTTGCCGGGATCAATGGCGGCGAAGACAGCTTCCTCGGAGATTTGTTTCGGTGTCGGCGACTGGACGAGGATGCCGTGGACGTTGTCCTGCTGGTTGAGCCGCGCGACGATGGTGAGCAGCTCGGCCTGCGTCGTTGCGGCAGGCAACGTGATCTTCTCGGAGTGCATCCCGAGGCGGGCGCACATCTTGTCCTTCGACGCGACGTAGGCGGCGCTGGCCGGGTTGTCGCCGACGAGGATGACGGCGAGGCCGGGCGTCAGGCCGTGTTGCTGTTTGAGGCGCGCGACCTCGGCGGCGTTCTCAGCGTTGATCTGCTCGGCAATCCGTTTGCCGTCAATCAGCTTGGCGCTCATCGAATTGTCTCACCAAACCATTTCGATTCGGTCAACGATGATGAGCGGATAACGGTCGCCACGCCGCCAGCGCAGGTTGCCGAGGATGCGGACGTGTTTGCCTTCGAACTCGTCGAGGTTCTTGATGGCCATTTCGAGATAGGCGATCCGGTATTGCCGGCGCTCGAACATAATCGTCATCAATTCATACGGGGCCAGCGTCTTCTCCAATTTCTTCTCCTCTGGCTCGACCGTTTGGAAGATGCCGTCGCGGACGACGTAGTATTGCAGCGTTTCCGGTTCGGCTGGCGGCGCGGGCGCGGGCGGCGGCGTGACAACCACGGGCGCCGCTACGGGCGCGGAAACGACTTCGACAGGCTTGCTGGGGACGGGCGGCGCCGGTGCCAACGCGGGCACGATGACGGGCGCGGCGACCGGAACGGCTTCGAGATACTCGGAGGCGACCCAGCCGCAGCATTTCGGCGTCGGCTTGATCTGCGTCCACTCGCCGGCGGCCTTGACGACGCTGACTTTGTCGCCCTTGGCGAGTTTGCCGACTTCCTTGAAGGTGGTGCCGGGACCGCAACGGATGTTCACGTTGTCGCCGGTGGATTTGCCGTTGGCGATGAACTTGCCGAGGACGTAACACTTGGCGGTGGCGGGCAGCGTGATGCGCGACCATTCCTGCGCTTTGCCCGCTTCGGTGACGGACTTGGTTTCGAGGACCTTGACCTCGTCGCCTTTCTTGAGCGACATGATCAATTCCGCCGTGCGGCCGGGCCGGGCGCGCAAGCTGACTTTGTCGGCCTTGATGACACTGGCGCCGAGAGTCGCGGACTTGGCTGCGCCAATCCGGGCCGCGCCGGAGTCGGCGAACACACCGACGGCAAACGCACACATGGCAGCGAGACTAATCGCAGAGTAACTGGTGAACTTCTTCATTGGTCAAATACCTCCATTGTCCTGCTTTCAGGTTTCCGATCGTCAAATTTCCAATCGCCACACGCACGAGCCGCTGAACGGGATGCCCGACGGCGGCCAGCATGCGGCGGATTTGTCGTTTCTTGCCCTCGCGGATAATCAGTTCCAGTTCGCTCGCCTCGTCGCTGACCCGGAGCGGTGCCACGCTCTCGGCCCGGAGGCGTTCGCCTTCGCTGACAATCCCCTTCAGCAACCGCGCCGTCGTCTCGGCCCTCCATGCGCCGGCGATTCGTGCGCGGTACTTCTTTGGCGTTTTATAGCGTGGATGCGTCAGCCGCAAGCTAAAACTGCCGTCGTTCGTCAACAGGAGCAACCCCTCGGAATCGGCGTCGAGGCGTCCGACGGTGTAGATTCGCGGCAAACCGGGCGGCAACAGGTCGAGCGCGCGTTTGCGCCCGCGAGTGTCGTGGCTGGTACAGAAAACGCCGCGCGGTTTGTTCAGGGCGATGTAAAGCTTGCGCTCGGCGGCAACCGGCTTGGAATCCACCGCCACACGATCAACGGCGGGGTCCACCTTGGTTCCCAACTCGGTGACCAGCTTGCTATTGACGGTGACGCGGCCTTGCTGGATGAGGCTTTCGCAGGCGCGTCGCGAGCCGACACCCGCTTCGGCAAGAAACTTTTGCAGGCGGACGGGCACGTCGCGGCGCGGCGGTTATTCGGGTTTGGTCTTCGGAAGGCCGAACACGCGCTGGCCCGCTTTCCAGCGGTCTTGCTTCTTGAGGACTTCGACGCGCTCGAAGCGTTTCAGGACGTTGCGGCGGATTGTGATCTTGTTGGCTGATTTCAGGCTGGAATGTTGTGACATGGTAAACCCTATTGTTTCTTCGGTTGTTTCAGTTTTTCTATTTTCTCTTTGGCTGCTGCCGCGAACTCCAGTGTCTTACCAGAAGCCAGATACTTTTCAAAATGTATTATTGCGACGGCCGGGGAGCTTTCCTCGTAGAGCAGGCCAAGCTTGAACTGGATCAAGTGATAGTCGGGCCGCAACTGGAGGGCTTTTTCGTATGCCTTGACCGCTTTGTCGGGCTGCTTCAGATTACGGTAGGCGTCGCCCATGCCGCTGTAGGCGAGCACGTATTTGTCGTCTTTGTCCACCGCCTTCTTATAACAGACCAATGCCGCGTCAAGGTCCTTGCCGGCGGCGTAGATGTCGCCCATGGCGTTGTTGTAATACGGAACGGATGGATCTTCGTCGAGCGCCTTCTGCAACAATCGTTTTGCGTCCGGCAATTTTCCCAGCGACAGGTAAAGGATGCCAAGGCTGTAATAGGCGTCGCCGTTGCGCCGGCCCGCCTTTTCTTCCAGGCGCACGAACGTCTCCAAGTGCTTCTGCGCCTCATCCATTTTCCCCTCGTCTTTAAGCAGGATGCCGAGGTTGTGGTGGGCGCGGCCGAAATCCGGGTCGGACGCCAGCGCCTTTTCGTAAGCGGCCTTTGCCTCCGCGCGTTGGTTGCTCTCCTCGTGGCGCACGCCCAGTTGCGTCCAGACGTCCGCGTCGTTCGGTTTCAGTTCGAGGTAACGCTTGTACGTGGCCACGGCTTCGTCGAATTGCTTCAACTTCTCGCAGGCCACCGCCAGATTGTAGAGCGCATCGAGGTGTTTCGGGAAAATCTTCAACGCCCGCTCGTACTCGGTCTTGGCGCGCGCCGCCGAGTTCTTCTCTATGAACGCGTTGCCGCGCGTGACGTATTCGTTCGCTTCGTTGAGCAAGCGTTTGTCCGCCGCGCTCAATTCCTGTCCGCGCGCCGCGCACGCCGCCATCAATATCGCCATCATCAGTAGTTGCTTCATCATTTTGTTCCTGCTTTCTCCAAAGCCGCTTTTGCCTGCTTGACGACGCTGCTCTCTGGAAATTCACGCACCAGTTGTTTCAGCGCAGCCACCCCCTTCTCCTTCTGTCCGGACGCCAAACGGCTCAGCCCCAGACAATACAACGCTTTGTCCTTGCGCGCGAATCCCGGCCATCGTTCCAGCAGCTTCTCGCAACAATACGCCGCCTGTGCGTGCCGGTTTCGATGGCCGAGCACCACGCCGAGCGCCAACAACGCATCCGGCGTGTGGCCGCTGCGATTGGACTCGTCGTATCCGATCACGTTCCGCAAATGCGGCTCTGCAAGGTCCTCGCGTCCCTCCTCCATATACGCTTCCGCCACCTTCCAGTTGGCTGTCGCGTCCGACGGATTGCGTTGTGCGCGCTCGCGCAACTCTGCCGCCTGCCGCGCCGGCGCCAGTTGCGCCAGCGATTCCGCCGCCACTTCGCGGACCATCTCCGACGCATCCGACTTCGCCGCCTTCTCCAGCGACGGGACCGCCTCCTGCCGTCCACACTGGCCGAGCGCCAACGCCGCCGACCAGCGCACCTGCGAGTCCTTGTCCTCCGCGAGCCGCTTGCGAACCAATTCCAAATCCTCATTCGCCGTGCTCACGCGCAACAACCCCGTGACCGCGATCTGGCGCGCTTCCGCGTTCGACGACGCGATCATCTCGCGGAACTGTTTCACCACGCGCTCGCCGCCGAGTTGCGCGAGCTGTTCCGCCGCCTCCGCGCGCGCCTCGGCGTCGCCGGAACGCAACTGCTTCACCGCATCGTCAATCGCATCACCGCGCGCCGACACCGCGCAGCACAACGCCAGCGCGGCCACCGCACCGCGCAGCCATTTCAAGTAACGCGACTCCCCGCGTGCGATCTTCATAAAAATAATCTCCGGCACCTCGTAGCTG
>CAZNOK010000198.1:0-9867 GCA_964574605.1 uncultured Verrucomicrobiota bacterium | reverse complement strand
GCTCCAGTCCGAATTGTTAATATCGTGTGGCTCGGAGAGAGGCGCGCCGTTCAGTTGCACGACACCGTTCAAGACGGCCACGGTCTCGCCGGGCAGAGCGATGACGCGTTTGATGAAATGGATCGGCGGATCGTCAGCGGTGCGGAACATCACCACGTCGCCGCGCCGGGGTTGGTAATGATAGACACGCCGCATCAGGCACAGGTCCCACGAACGCAACGTCGGCGCCATGCTCTCGCCAACGATCACGCACGGCTTCGCCACGAACCGGCTCAGCAAAAACAACACGGCGACCACTGCCAGCAGCCAGCACAGAATCTTGGTTCGTCGTCTCATGTCGGCGGCATCCTACCGCAGCGCGCCGCCGCGAGCAATGCCGTCCGGAGGCATACCGTAATAACGCTACATATGTAGCATTATTACGGTACGCGTGAACGGCGGCACGATTCGGCGGCTTGACAGGCAGGAAGACAACGGGTAGTCATCCCCGCCATGAAATACCTTGTCCTCTCCGTTGTTGTCGTCATGGCGGCCGCCGTCACGGCGCGCGCCGAACTGACTGCTGAGCAGATCACCAAAGGCCAACAGCTTTACACGACCGGTTGCCTGCGATGCCATCCAAAGAAAGGCGGCACGATCGCTCCGAAGGCGTTCACCGATGCGAAGTGGAGTCATTGGGTCAACAAGATGATGCCGATGTCCAAGCTCAGCGCCGACGACAAGAAGCTGTTGACGGAGTATCTCGCCGCCATCCGCCTCGGCAAAGCCGAACTGCCGAAGAGCAAATAATCAGCGGATGTGCAGCGCCTCACCGCCGTAGGTGAGGCCGAGCGGAACAATCTCGACGGCCTTGCGGTCGCCTTCCTTGCGGATCGAGCCGGCCATGCACGCGCTGAAACCGTGTTGTTTTGCCAGCGTGACGCAACGCGAAGCATCGCTGGGCGCGACGTACACGGCGAACCCGACGCCCATATTAAACGTCCCGTACATTTCGCGCATGTCGAGTTGGGCAGTCTGCCGGATAAGGTCGAAAACGGGCTGCGGTTCCGGGACGCTTTCGATCCGGAACAAAGCCGGAACATCGAGCCGCATCAGTTTGCGCCAGCCGTGACCGGTCATGTGGACGGCGTAGTGAAGTTTTACGCCGGCTTGCTGGCAGGCGGCGACGAATGGGGCGTAGATGACCGATGGGTCCAATAGAGACTCGCCGTAGGTGCGACCATCGGCAAGCGGCGTGAGGTAACCTTGCGGGAGACGTTCGGCGAGGGCGCGACAAAGCGTGAGGCCGTTGGTCTGCACGCCGCTGCTGGCGAGGAGAATGATCGCATCACCGTCGTGGATGTCGCCGGCGATGCGGTTGGATTTCGGCGCGATCCGTCCGAATGCGGAGCCGCCGAGGACGACAGTGCCGGGCGTGATCATGCCTTTCAACGTTTGTGTTTCGCCACCGCTCCAGACGGCGCCGGATTGGCGGCAACCCTCGGCGAAACCGTCGGCGAGATCGGCGGCGCGGCGCGCGTCGGCGAAATAGTTGTTGTCGCCGACACCGGCGTACATCGCGATGCTGAGCGGGAGCGCGCCGACGGCACAGAGGTCGTTGGCGATGGTGGCAACGTCATCAATGGCGATGGCGCGGTAGAAACTTTTTCCGGTCTTCTGGTACATCGCGTCGGCGACGAGAATTTTTGTGCCGAGCGCTTCTTCGACGTGGGCGAGGTATTCGGTCGGGGTCTCGACGAGATAGGCGCTCTCGCCGCGGATGCCGGGCGGTTCGCTGACGCCGTGGCGGGCGAGGTTGGCGACGGTCGTGGCGGCGGCGCGCTGGCAGGCGCGCTTGAAGGTGTCGAGCACATCGTAATCAACCCCGGCGGCTTTGTAGTTCAGCGTGGCCATGATGTCAGAGCAAGGGACGCTGTTTGTCGTCGCGGACGAGGTCGGAAACAGTGGGGCGCGTGGGGCGTTGTTCCATGCCGAGTTTGTTCATCTCCTCTTCGATGGGACAGGGATACTTGCCATTGTAACAGGCGGTGCAGAATTCGGTGGCCGGCAGGCCGGTGGCAGCGACCATGCCGTCGTAGGAAAGGTAACCAAGGGATTTGGCGCCAAGGAATTTGCGGATTTCTGCGAGTGTGTTGTTGGCCGCCATCAGTTCCTTGCGGGTTGGAAAATCTATGCCGTAGGGACACGGCCACATGTGCGGCGGACAACTGATGCGCATATGGACTTCCTTGGCGCCGGCTTGGCGGAGCGTGGTAACACGGGATTTCGCTGTCGTCCCGCGGACGATGGAGTCGTCCACGACGACCACTCGCTTGCCGCGGACCATTTCGCTGATGAGGTTGAGCTTCACGCGGACGCTGAAATCGCGGATGAGCTGGCTCGGCTGGAGGAAGGTGCGTCCGATGTAGTGGTTGCGGACGAACGCATTGCCGTAAGGGATGCCGCTCTGTTCGGCAAATCCCATCGCGGCCCAGTTGCCAGAGTCCGGGACGGGAATGACAAGGTCGGCGTCGGCGGGTTGTTCCTGTGCGAGCCGGCGGCCGAGGTTGGTACGGACTTCAGCCACGTTGCGACCCATGACGTTGCTGTCGGGCCGGGCAAAGTAGATATACTCGAAGATGCAAAAGGTGTGCGGCTGTTGTGTGCCGGCCCAAGGGTTGACTGAATGTACGCCGTTCTTGTTGATGAGGATGATTTCGCCAGGGGCGATTTCGCGGACGAACTTGGCTTGGATGAGGTCCAGCGCGCAAGTCTCGCTAGCGAGGACGTACGCGATGTGATGGGCGCGGCCTTTGACGTCCGTGACGGGGAGTTTCCCGAGCAAGAGCGGGCGGAAGCCGTGGGGATCTCGGACCCCGATGAGTTCGTCTTCGCCCATGATGAGTAACGAGTAGGCGCCCTGAATGCGCCGCATCACCGCTTCGAGCGAGTGGACCCGGTCGCCGTAGAACGGTTGAGCGAGAAGGTGGAGGACAATCTCGCTGTCGCAGGTGGTTTGGAAAATGGAGCCGCGCGCTTCCAGTTCTCGGCGGAGTCGGAGGGCGTTGGTGAGGTTACCGTTGTGCCCGATGGCAATCCGGCCGCACACGCAATTCACGACAAGCGGCTGGGCGTTATTGATGGTAGAACTGCCTGTGGTCGAGTAGCGGACATGGCCGACCGCGAGATGGCCGGGCAGGTTGCCCAGCGCGGTTTTATCGAAGACCTGTGCGACAAGGCCCATGCCTTTGTGCTGGTGCAGTTCGGCGCCGTCGGACGACACAATGCCGGCGCTTTCCTGGCCGCGATGCTGGAGCGCGTAGAGGCCGTAGTACGTCAGTTCGGCGGCATTCGGGTGCCCGTAAATGCCGAACAGACCGCAGTAATGCCGCGGCTGCATGTTGTAATCGAGATTCCCCACGGGGATTTTCATACCCGAACGGCTGGCAAATAGCAAGCGCCTGTGCTAACATCTTGACCGAAAGGAGAAGCAATCATGAAACGCTTCACATGGATCGCAGTCGTAATCGCGGTGGGAGCATTGACGTTGGTCGGGTGCAGCAAGAGCGGCGTGGACACGGGCAAACTGGAGAGCAGCTTCAGTTCCGCCGAACCGGCCGCCAAAAGCAGCGTGGATGCCGCCGTGTCCGCCATCAAAGCCGGCAACTACGCAGAAGCACTGGCCAAGCTTCAGGGCGCCGCCGGCCAAGCCAAACTGACCGACGCGCAGAAGCAGGCCATTCAGGACGTCATCGCCCAAGTCCAGAAGCAGATTTCCGCGCAGGCGGAAAAAGCAGCCGGCGACCTCAAGAAGACGTTCGGCAAGTAACTCAGTCGCCCATCAAGCGACCAATTGAGTTCCACCATGCGTCCCGCAGGCGCGCCAACTCCCACGAGAGCGCGCCGCGGGACGTGTTGATTTTCAACGTCCGCCCGCCGGTCACGCCGAGTTTCGTCACGGGAAATCCCATCTTCATGATTTTGCCGGTGTTTGTCTTCGTCGCACTGATGACGATCCGGTTCTGACTCTCGCCGAACAACGTCGCATCCACGCGCTGCTTGAACATGCTGAGGTTCACCTTCGCGCCGACCCCGTTCATGCAGGACTCGGCCAGCGCCACGGCGAGACCGCCTTCGCTGCAATCGTGCGCGCTCTTGACCCAGCCTTTGCGGATGATCTCCAGCAGGAAATCATGCGTCCGCTTCGCCAGAGCCAAATCCATCCGCGGCGGTTTGCCGGCCTTCTGGCCGTGGATGCGTTTCAGATATTCGCTGCCGCCGAGTTCGTCGCCGATGGCGCCGAGCAACAGAATGACGTGGCCGGATTCCTTGAACCATTGCGTCGTGATGTGCTTCGCGTCGTCAATCAATCCGAGCATCCCAATCGTCGGCGTCGGGTCCACCGCAGCAACAGGCGATTCGTTGTAGAAGCTCACGTTGCCGCCCGTTACCGGCGTGCCAAACGTCCGGCACGCCTCCGCCATGCCGTCGGTGCACTTGCGGAACTGCCAGAACACCTCCGGCTTCATCGGGTTGCCGAAGTTCAGGCAGTTGGTCACGGCCAGCGGACGCGCGCCGCTGCACACCAGATTGCGCGCCGCCTCCGCGACCGCCGTCTTGCCCCCTTCGAACGGGTCAAGGTAACAGTAACTGCCGTTGCAGTCGGTCGTGAACGCGATATATTTTTCCGTCGGCTCGCCCTTCTTCGGCGTGTAACCAAGGTCAGGCCGCTTCAAACTGATCCGGGTCACCGCCGCGTCGCTGCCCGGCAACACCGCCGTGCCGTCCTGCACCATGTGATCATACTGGCGATACACCCAGTTCTTCGACGCAATCGTCGGCGACGCCAGCAGCTTCGGCAGAATCGTCTGGCAACTGCGTGGCTCACGGACGTTTCGGATTTCGAATTTCGAGTTTCGGATTTCCCAGTCTGGCTGGGCTACTTCGCGATGGTAGATCGGCGCGTCGTCCGCCAGTTTCGCCGCCGGAATCTCGGCAGCGACTTCATTGCCGACTTTCACGCGCATCATCCCGTCGTCGGTGACGCGGCCAATCGTGACGCCGTGCAGATCCCATTTCCGGAAAATCTCCTCGACCTCTTTCTCGCGTCCTTTTTGCGCGATGAGCAGCATCCGCTCCTGCGATTCGCTGAGCATGATCTCGTACGGCGTCATGCCGGTCTCGCGTTTCGGGACGAGGTTCAAATCAATTTCGTTGCCCGAACCGCCGCGGCTTGCCGTCTCGCATGTCGAGCAGGTCAATCCCGCCGCGCCCATGTCCTGAATGCCCACGACGAGGCCGTCCTTGCGCATCACTTCCAGGCACGCTTCGAGCAACAGTTTCTCCATGAACGGGTCGCCGACCTGCACCGCCGGCCGGTCCTCCTGCGATTCCTCCGTCAACTCGCGCGACGCGAACGACGCGCCCGCGAGACCGTCCTTGCCCGTCGCGCTGCCGACGTAAATGACCGGGTTGCCGACGCCTTTCGCGCAGCCCCGCTTGATCTGGTCGTGACGAATGATGCCGAGGCAAACCACGTTGACCAGCGGATTGCCGTTGTAGGATTCGTCGAAATAGACTTCGCCGCCGATCGTCGGGATGCCGATGCAGTTGCCGTAGTGCGCGATGCCCGCGACGACTCCGGCGAACAACCGGCGATTCGTCGCTGCCTGCGCCGAGTCGCCTTCAATCGGTCCGAACCGCAGCGGGTCGAACCCGAACAACGGTCGCGCGCCCATGGTGAAGATGTCGCGAATGATGCCGCCAATGCCTGTCGCCGCGCCTTGGAACGGCTCGACGGCGCTGGGGTGGTTGTGCGACTCGATCTTGAACGCGATGGCCCATCCGTCGCCGATGTCCACGATGCCGGCGTTTTCCTCGCCGGCCTTCACGAGGATGAAGTCGGCCTCGCGCGGGAACTTCTTCAGTTCCGGTTTGGAGTTCTTGTAGCTGCAATGCTCCGACCACATGACGGAGAAGATGCCCAGTTCTGTGATGTTCGGCTCGCGGCCGAGGATGGATTTGATCCGCTCGTATTCGTCCGGCGTGATTCCGTGTTTGGCAATGACTTCAGGTGTAATGTTCATGGAAAAACTCGCCGCGCAGTGTACCGAAACGCCGGCAGATTGCCAATGGAAACCACACTGGTGTACACTGTCGCCATGCACAGCCTCCTGCTCGCCGCTCTGTTCTCGGTCACGAACCAGTTTCACTGGAACATCAGTCCGCCGCTTGTCTCGCCGGCGAAACGAACCGAGGATCTGTGTTACTCGGTCAAGGACCCGTCCGTCGTGTTCGTCGAGGGGCGGTGGCATTTGTTCTGCACAATCCGCTCGCAGAAACGGACGCACGCCATCGAGTACCTGTCGTTCACCGACTGGTGCGACGCCGACAAGTCGCCGCGCCACATCCTGACTTGCTGGGATGGTTACTTCTGTGCGCCGCAGGTGTTCTACTTCACTCCGCACAAGAAGTGGTATCTCATTTTCCAGATGTCCGACCCGAACCACAAACCGCAGCCGTACTTCCCCGCGTTCTCGACCACGACGACCATCGCAGACCCGAATTCGTGGAGCCGTCCGATGCCGTTGATTGATGCCAAGCCCGCAGGCACAAGAGGCTGGATTGATTTTTGGGTCATTGCCGACGCCTCGCACGCCTACCTGTTCTTCACCTCGAACGACGGCAAGATGTGGCGAACGCGCACCGCACTCGCGAATTTCCCGCGCGGCTGGGAACCGGCGCGGGTCACGTTGCAGGCTGACATCTTCGAGGCGTCACACACCTACAAACTCAAAGGAGCAAACCAATATCTCACGCTCGTCGAGGCCCAGAACGCCGGCGGCGGCTGGCGTTCATACAAGGCGTTTCTCGCCGACCGGCTCGATGGCTCGTGGCGCGCGGTCGCAGATCCATTCGCCTCGATGGACAACGTCTCGCATCGAGGCGAACGCTGGACCGACAACATCAGCCACATCGAACTGCTCCGCGCGGGTTGCGACGAGAAACTGGAGGTTGACCCAGCGAATCTGCGAGTCCTTTTCCAAGGCGTCCTCGACCGTGATCGCACCGGCAAGAAATACGGGGAAATTCCCTGGCGGCTTGGCTTGCTCGAACCGTAGCTTGTCGGCTATAGTCGCGCCATGCCGATCCAGAATCGCATCATCAAGGTGCAGAAACGCAATCGGGCGCTGGTCACGTTCGACGAAGGCCGCATCCACCACGCCATCATGCGCGCCGCGGAATCCATCGGCGGCCTGCAACAGGATTATCAGCCGGGCGTGAACGACAAACTCTTCGACGCTTACGCGTTCGATGAAAAAGTCGCCGAGTTTCTCGCCGACGCCGTCGTCATCTGCCTGAACTCGAATCCGCACCATCTCATCGCGAATTTCCCGCCGACCATCGAGGACATTCAGGACCTCGTCATCCACGTCCTGCGCAGTTACGGTTTCCAGAACACTGCTGATGCCTACGAATGTTATCGCTGGGGCCGGCACTGGTTGCGCGAGGGCGCGATCAACGACACGCAGTTTGTCGGGAACGGTTTTCCCCGCAAACGGGTGGAACGCATCCTCGACTGGAACCGCCGGCACGGCTGCGACACCGTCGCGGGCGTGAACGAAATCGTCCGCACCGACCGCCTCAAACCGCTCGTCAAGGAATCGCTCGCCGCGTATGAGGCATCGCTCGATGAGGCCGCCGAAAAAGTCATGTCGCGGCTCAACGCAGGCGACAACATCCGGATGATGTGGATCAGCGGACCGAGTTCGTCGGGCAAGACGACGACGACGGTGAAACTGACAGAGCGATTGCGACGCCACGGCCTCCAGTTCCACATGATGAACCTCGACGATTATTTCTGGGCGCTCATCGAGCATCCGACCGACTGGATCAACGACCGCAACTTCGAGACGCCGGAAGCGCTCGACATCCAGTTGTTGAACCGTCACCTAAAGGAATTGCTCGCCGGGAAAACCGTCGAGAAACCGATTTACAATTTCAAGGAAGGCCGGCGCATCGCGACGAAGCCGATCAAACTGGAGCCGGACGAGATTCTGTTGCTTGATTGTCTCCACGGATTCTACCCGCCGATCACCGAGGGGATTGATCCGAGCACGCAGTTCCGCGTTTATATCGAGACGCTCAACGTCCTGTACGAAGGCGACGGCAGCAGCAAGCGGCTGACGAAGTTCACCGACGTCCGTCTCATCCGCCGGATGCTGCGCGACGTGGAGCATCGCAACCACAGTCCGCTCTCGACGATGTTGCACTGGCATTATGTCCGCTGGGGCGAACTGTTCTCGATCATCCCGCTGATGGGACTGGCCGACCACGTGGTCAACGGCGGTTTGCCGTTCGACCTGCCGGTGCTGAAACCGTTCTTCATCAACGCCGCCGGCGCGGGCCATTTGCCGAAACCGGAAGACGTCGAACAGTACCGCGGCTTCCTCGACGCACAGCTTCGTTACCGTCGAGTGAAGGCGCTGCTCGAATCCGTCGAGAGACTGACGCAAGACCAACTCGCCACGCTGATTCCCGGCGACGCCGTCATCCGCGAATTCATCGGCGGCAGCACGATCAAGATTCCGCACAACGAGTAAAGTCAGAACGTGCCATCTGTGTAGGTGGCTTTGCGCTGGGCGCGGATGTGGTCGGCGTTCTCGCGGATGGACTCCATGAACTCGGAGAAACCGGTGCTGAGTTCGTAGTTCACTTTTTGCCAGCGGCTCTCCTCGATGAAACCGATGTTCGGGTAAAGTTGTTTCACCATCGGCAGCCGCGTGCCTTCGGCTTGGACGCGCGCGACGGTCTTGAGGAGTTTCTCAATGTTGCCGAACGCGTAGCCGTTGATGAACTTGCCCGCCTGCTTGAGAAAGGCCCCGTGGGCTTCGACCAAAACCGTCGCCGGGTTTCCGACGGCATTGAGTTTCTGCGGGTCGAGCAACCCCTGGATGAGCCGCGCCCGGTACTGCGCGGAGTAAAACCAATAAACCGATTCGTCTTTCTGCCTGAACTCGTACAGTCGAATCGCCGCAACGTACATCGCCTCGGGCGTCAACTCCGACCATTCCTCCTTCATCGCGGCGATGACCTTCAGGAACGCGGCCTTGTCTTTTGACGCCAGTCCGTTGCTGAACTTGCCGACAGCGATCTTGCAGCCGTTGTAGTTGTAGAACGGCTCGACGACGACATCAGCCGGGGGACGCGAGCCACAGGAGGCCAGCATCAGGCAAACCGCCAGCATGACCGCAACGCCGATATGGTGGAGTCTCATTGCACCGTGTGATGCCCGATTTCGCCGCCGGGTTCAAGATTGAATTGTCATGCCGCTCCGCCACGAACTCCCATCGGGACCGATTGAGTGCTGTCGTATGATTTACGTGTCTGAACGACCAAACACCTGAACTCCATGATACTTAAAACCGTTAAGTTGATCATTCTCGCTCTCAGCCTCACCGTTTTGGTCAATGCACAGTCGCCGACGGATTGACGCAACGCTTCTACCGCGTGGAGGTGCTTGCGCCGTAGCTATTGAGGGTGCAATTGTCTTTTCATGTAGGTTGGAAGGTTGGGTTTTGAAGAAGATGTTCCTGCTGGCGATGTAATTTTTCCTGTAACAAAATCTCGGCTTTGCTTCTGGGGTGGGTGTATGAATACGACCATGCCTGATGCGAAGAAGTGTCCGCAATGCGGCGCAGCCCTGCCGGCGGGTGCGTTAGACGGACTCTGCCCCGCCTGCCTGCTCCAACAAGGCGCGGTGGACTCCGGCTCCGAACCTGCCGCCAAATTCGTACCGCCGACGACGGCGGAACTCAGCCGGTTTTTCCCGCAACTGGAAATTCTCGAACTCATCGGCAAAGGCGGCATGGGCGCAGTGTACAAGGC
>CAZNOK010000197.1:7166-9892 GCA_964574605.1 uncultured Verrucomicrobiota bacterium | reverse complement strand
CACATCCTTCAAGACCCCACATTCCAACCCACATGAAAAGACAGTTGCTACAAAATTCGGCGTCGAAACGTAATCATCCGAAACAAAACAATTCGCCCCGGGCACGCTACGAGGCGTGTGTCCGGGGCGGCTTCTCTCCTTTCTGCTTTACTGCTGACCGCTACCTACTGACTGCTTCCTCCTTTCTTACGGCGCCATCTTCTGCGCGGGGTCGCTCCACGGACTGGTGGCCGGGTCGGCTCCCTTGGCGGCGACACGGAACCAATACTTCGTCCCGGTCGTCAGCCCGGTCACGGTGAACTTGCTCTTCGTGCAGAGGTCCACCTGTTGCCAGTTGGCTTCCGTCATCGGGTCGGCGCACTTCTGGACGATGTAGGTCTTCGCGCCGCGGACCGGTTCCCACATGAGATCCACTTGACCGGGCTGATCGCTCATCGTGGCTTCCAAGCCCGCCGGCGCCGGCAACGCGCCGATGGGCGCGCCCGCGCCGACGACATCGAAGCCGTGCGCGTTGATGAAGGCGGCATCGCCCTCGCTGAGGGTTTGGACTTTGCTGCCCAGCGACGAGTACGCGATTCCCAATGTGTCGCGTTTCTGGTTTTGGACGACCACGGCGGCGCGGAGCACCTGTTCCTTGTTGGTGCGGTCGGCAATGGCCGCGTCGAGTTCGGTGCAGGCCGTCGCCAACGCCGTCACTTCCGGCGGGGTCGGGTCGGCCAGTGCCGTGCCGGCGCAAGCCGTCGCGGCGTTTTGTGCCTTGACCAATGCATCGGCATCGGACAGGCGGGTGATGTTGAGAGCGACTTTGCTCATACGACGTTTACCTCCAGTTGGAGATGGCGGGGAAGTGGCGCTTGAATAGCGAGCGACGCCGTAGCGGGTCGCAGGATCACCATAGCGATACGTCGTCATGAGGCGGCAACTCCCGTCGCGTCTGCCAACCGTGCTACGTTGTTGGTGGGGTCATGGTGAGCCTTCATGACGGCGGTAGCATAATCCCGTTTCCGATGTTTCGCAACTGACGCAGCGCGTGCGCCGACGCAGCGGCGGCGTTCGACAACAACAACGTTTCGTTCAACGCCCCGGAGGTTTTGCTGGCCGACGCCGCAGCCGGGTTCAACCACACGGGGCTTGCGACGACCGACAAAAAGGTTTTGCTGGCGGACATCGAAAGAGTGCCGGCGACACAACGATTGTGTTGACCAACAACGCCGTTGCGCTGTTCAACGCGGACCCGGTGTTGACGAACAAAGCCGCTTCGTCGTCCAACAACGGCGCGCTGGTGACGGACATCGTGGCTGCGCCGGCGAACAAAGCCTCCAGGCAGGCGAACGCAGAGCCTGTGTCGCCCGACAAAACGCTTATGTCGGCGAACAAAACGGTTTTGTCTGCGAACAAAATGGTTTTGTCCGCGTGATTTCGTCCTATGTTGGCGAACACAAGCCCCGTGATGGCAGGGACTTGCTCGCCGTAGGCGGCATTTAGACGATTTCCATCCCAAAACCCTTCAGAAAGAGAAGGAAAGTGAGGATGGACACAAGCCCATCCTCTCTTTCGGGATTGTGGTTGTTTCAGTTCAGTTTCGTCCAAGCCATCTGCCCTTGGACTTGCAACTGTTGATTCAACACCACCTGCGCTACCCAAGCTTCGGCACCGATACGTGCCGCACGGGAAGTGATATTCCGCACTTCATCGCTCGACAACGTAGCAGGCGCGCCCGGATATACGGCGCTCTTGACCTGTACGAGCAACCGCTTCGCCGAGTTTGCCGCTTCAATGTCCGTCGAACCCGGTAACTGCGTATTCTGGCGGACCGTGAAGCCCTGTGACTGCAACCACCGAGCAACATGGTTTTCGCCTGCCTGACCAACATCACTCATCGAGTACATATGCCCTTCCTCCTTTCTGGCGCTTCATTATTCCCCATGCGCCAGTGTGTTCCCTATGCAGGTATTGTGCCGACGCCCAGATCGCCGGTTTGGTGCCGAGAATTATGGCTTCAACGCCGGCGACTTACGTTATGTATGTACAGTACAGTACGTGTACCGTCCCCATGCCTGAGCAAGGCTTGAACGGCTGTGACCATTTCCAAACTCCAACACGGTCAAAACGACCGTCCCCATGCCAGAGCAAGGCTTCAACGCCGGCGACAGCTTGGCAATGTAGGGGGTTGCACGCTGCAACCAAGTCCCCAAGCCTGAGCAAGGCTTCAACGCCGGCGACGCAGTGCCATGCCGACATTCTGTTCTGTGATGACCTTGTCCCCAAGCCTGAGCAAGGCTTCAACGCCGGCGACAACAATCGCGTGCCGATGGCTGAGAAGGTCGGCACTGGTCCCCAAGCCTGAGCAAGGCTTCAACGCCGGCGACCACACAGCAGCGTTTCAAGCTCATTTTCCCCCCTCGGCGTCCCCAAGCCTGAGCAAGGCTTCAACGCCGGCGACTGCCGGCGAGAACACGCGCCGTGAGGTGGCGAGGAGTCCCCATGCCTGAGCAAGGCTTCAACGCCGGCGACTTGTCAACGTGCACGAACATGAACCTCTTTCACGTCGTCCCCATGCCTGAGCAAGGCTTCAACGCCGGCGACCCGTGTTCTTCCACATCGCCCACGGTTTCCTTGCGTCCCCATGCCTGAGCAAGGCTTCAACGCCGGCGACTTCAATTGCAGGAAGCAACTTTGGCTGTTTTTCGTCCCCATGCCTGAGCAAGGCTTCAACGCCGGCGACT
>CAZNOK010000197.1:2464-7066 GCA_964574605.1 uncultured Verrucomicrobiota bacterium | reverse complement strand
GTCCCCATGCCTGAGCAAGGCTTCAACGCCGGCGACTCAACGGCCTTGCGAGGTAGTGCATTACCAGAATAGTCCCCATGCCTGAGCAAGGCTTCAACGCCGGCGACGTCCGCCGCGCTTTGACCAGAATGTTGTGTTCCCGTCCCCATGCCTGAGCAAGGCTTCAACGCCGGCGACGAAACGGCCAGCGCCCAACAATCGGCATGATGACCGTCCCCATGCCTGAGCAAGGCTTCAACGCCGGCGACGGCGGACATCTTTCCTCGTTGCGCCTGAAGTTGCTCCCGCTGCATTTGCGAGCGTGTCCTGCTTGCGCAGGGTGTCGGGTGTGTCCGCAGCGCAGGATGCCGAAGCATCCACCGCTGTAACAGGCGGCTGCGACGCGCGAGCGCCGCTGCACGACTGACCCGGCACTGTACCGCTCGCAATGGGCGGTTTCTGCGATGTTGCCACCGCAGAGGCATCAGCGGCCCTCGCGGGTGCCGCTTCGTCGGTAACGGGGATTTTACCTTCGTCACAACTCCGACGCTTGCCATCGGTGTCTTGCGACTCCGACAGCGTGGAATCTTTCGATGCCACTGACGACTGTACGGTTGAGGCAACCGCCTTCGTCGAAAATCTATTGGCAATCTGCCACGCCGCCGCCTTGTCGCGTTGGAACGTCGTGTCGCATTCCGGACAGGTCCAAGCGCGCACGGCGAGACCTTCGGAACCGGTTGGGCCGGTCGGTTTGCCGCACTTCGGGCAATGGCGCGTGCTGCCGGCTTCGCTCACTTCCTGTACTTGCTTTGTGGTTGTGGAGCGGTCGGCCTTGTCTTTGAGATAGGAAATGAAAAGTGAGATGGCGTGGTCGTAGGAAATGCGGTTGGTGGCGCGGCGGGCAGCGCCCAAGCCTTTCGGCGATGGCGTGGTTGGTTTGCGTTGCCGGGTCTGCGCGGGTTTCCATTTGCCGATAGCGACGTTGTCGAACTGGCGAAGGATGTCGCAGGCGGCATTGTGATAAAAGTCGCGGCGGCTTTCGGCCAAGTGGGTCTGCATGTCGGTGATACTGGCTTGGGTGCGCGCCATGTTCTTGGATTCGATACGGGCGCGCTTCCCTTTGATCCAGCGGCCCTCGGAATCGAAGCAGTCGGGATTGTTCGCGCGACGTTGCCGGTCGTGCCGGCGTTGCAAGCGGCGGAGACGTTTGAGAAAACGGATGTCCCGGGCCGCGCGCGGTTGAATGGCCCGGCCATCGGACGCGCCGAAGTCGCGGCTGTCCAGTGGTGTCATCGTGAGGCTGACTTTGATGCCGGGATCAATGCCCACTGTCCGTTGGGTGGCTGGGAAGTCCTTGGCCACATCGCGCGGAGCGGCGTTGAACATGAGGATAAGATGCCGTTCGCCCCGGCGGCCGGAGATGGCGATCTGTTTCACGCCGGCACTGTCGGGCAGCGGGCGATGGATGATGACCTCGCACTTCTTCAACGCTTGTCCGCCGAAGCATGACAAGTCAGTAACCCGGTGGAGCGAGAACGGACTGGAGGCGATGACCTGTTTCTGGAGGGCAACGGATTCGCCCTTCCGTTTGAAACGCGGGCGGCGGAACTTGCCCTTGATCCACATATCGCTGCATCGTTCAAACTTCAATCGCAGCGCATTATAGGTGTAGGTGCTGGAGGCGTTGTAGGAATCCACGGCGGCGTTGACGGCGGCATCGGCATAGGCGGTGGCCACTTTGCGGCGGGCGATGCGCAAACAACGCGAACCGTCTTTCTTCCGAATCGGAATCTTGGCGACTTTCTGCACGAACGCGCGCCGGCGGAGTTGCAGCGCCTCTTCTTGCGTGATGCCCTGCTCGGCAGCGAGTTTGCGCGCGGAGTTGAGAGCTTGTCCCTTCGGTTGCTTGGCCAGAGACAAATCGAGCAGTTCGTTGATCACCGAAGCCGCACGGCCATACTGCCATTCGCGTTCCGCGCGTCGTTGTGAACGCACGAAATGATTCCACACAAGCCGCAATTCCTCCTGTGACCGGTCGAGAACATCTTCTTGCGCCGGTGTCAGGCGCAACCGGTAACGATACGCCAAAGTTTTTGTCGTCTCGCTAATCACGTCACCCCATTCTCCACAAGCAGCGGCATTGGCAAGAAGTATAGCCGGTGGGAAAATGCAGAACAAGTTATATCCGTCTCCCTGCACTTGAGCAGGTGGACGCGCCGATTCAGATCGGGTTGATCGCAGCGGTGGTGGATGAGGTGAGCATTTTCGGAAGGGGGTTGACGGCAGGGGAGATACAGGCGCTCAACGGCTTGCCCGCCGCAGGCGGGGCCACAAGGCGACGCCGGGCCGGAAGGTCGTCATGTCGTCAATGTCTCCGACAACGGTTCCGGCCAAGCCATCATCGAGATGAGCGACAGCACCACCTACGGCCCGTTCACCGTCGCCAGCGGCCCCGAAGGCCCGCAAGGCGAGCAAGGGCCGCAAGGCGAACCCGGCGAAGTCAGTTCCCAGCAACTCAGCGACGCCATCGCCGGCACCGCGAACAATCCCGGCGATGTTGAGACGCTCGATCCCGGGGAAACCGACATCGGAACCGTCGTGGCCAAGCTCAACGAGTTGATCGCCGCGCTGAAGCGGTGATGTAGGCCGCGTGACCACACGCGGCGACACGGCCCCACGCCGCATCGGGTGACGCGGCCTACAACTTTGAGGCTCAAAAGGCCGGGGTCGCGACAGGCTCGGATTTGGCGCGGCGACCGCGTTTGTGCGGGTCGAGGCGGGTGACAACGCCGAGTTTGCGGAACTTCTTGTAGCGGGCCTGAAGCAGGTTGGAGAGGGTGAGCGCCTGAAGCTCGTGCAGTTCCTTGAGGATGGCGGTCTTCAAGGTCGCGGCGGTGGCGTCGTAATCCACCTGTGCGCCGCCGAGCGGTTCGGGGATGGCTTTGTCCACAATGCCGAGGCTGAGCAGATCGGGGGCCGTGAGCTTGAGTGCCGCGGCGGCCTGCGGCGTGGCCGCGCGGTCTTTCCAAAGGATGGCCGCGCAACCTTCAGGGCTGATGACGGAATAGTAGGCGTTCTCCAGAATCAATACCCGGTCGCAGACGCCAATGCCCAGCGCGCCGCCGCTGCCGCCTTCACCAATGACCACAGCAACCAGCGGAGTTTTCAGCAACATCATTTCGCGGAGGTTGACGGCAATGGCCTCGGCGATGTGGCGTTCCTCGGCGCCAATGCCGGGATAGGCGCCGGGCGTGTCAATGAAGCTGACGACGGGCAGGTTGAACTTTTCCGCGAGCTGCATGAGGCGGAGCGCCTTGCGGTAGCCTTCGGGATGGGCGCAACCGAAGTTGCGCATGAGGTTCTCCTTCGTGTCGCGCCCCTTTTGCTGGCCGATGACCACGACGCGTTGGCTGCCGATGGTGGCGAGGCCGCCGACCATGGCATGGTCGTCGCCAAACCGGCGGTCGCCGTGCAGTTCGATGAAGTCGGTGGCGATGCGACGGAGGTGATCGAGCATATACGGCCGGCGCGGGTGACGGGCAAGCTGGACGCGTTGCCACGGGGTCAGCGAAGTGAAGATTTCTTTTCGAGTGGCTTCGAGTTTTTCCTCGATGGTCTTGATCTGCGCCGAGAGATCAATCTTCTGTTCCTGCGCCTGTTTGCGGAGCGACTCGATAGTCTGCTCCAGCTCGATGACGGGTTTTTCAAAGTCCAGTGTGAAGATTCTCATGGTGTCAATCGCGGATGGTAACGGATGTGCCGGCAGGCAGCAGGAGGTAAAGCTCGGCCACGTCATCGTTGAGCAGGCGGATACAGCCTGCGCTGGATTGTTTGCCGATGGAATTCGTTTCCCAAGTGCCATGGATGCCGTAACGCGGCACATCGAGACCAAGCCAGTGCGTCCCGAGAATGTTCTCGGGATCTCCAAACGGAATGGTGCGCCCATCGGGGCGATACCACGGTGGCTTCTCAATGCGGGACATGATTTTGAATTCTCCTGCCGGTGTCCGATTATATTGACCCGTTCCGACCCGATAGCGTTTGAAAAATTTTCCATTATCCATGACGGTGAGGGTGTTGGCCGACTTGCTGATCTCGACGGCGAACTTGGCTTGGTAGATGCGGAGGCGGTCGCCGAGTCGGATCGTGTCGGAGGAGAGGCCATTGGCTTTCTTGATGAGTTCGATGGTGGTGCCGAACTTCTTGGCGAGCTTGCCGAGCGTGTCGCCCGCCACGATGGTGTAGTCCGCCTTTTCCGGGGCGGCGGCGCCAGTGAAGATGATCTGTGTGTTCAACTCGCCGAGCAACGCCAGCGCCTTTTCCGCGGTGAGCGGCTGGAGCGGGTTGCGGGCTTCGGCCAGTTTGCCCGCGCTTTTCAAGGCGAGCGCCTGTATCACCGCCGCGTCCGCCGGGTCGGGAGCCGTCGGCGGCGAGGTGACGCTGGGAGCCGGCGGAAGTTCGGGCGGCTTCTCCGCGGGCGCAGGCGAACGGTTACAGCCGGCTACACAGAGGCTGAACAGAATGAGGAAAGCGTAAGGTTTCATGTTTGTTGTCGGTCGCGGACGACCATCTCCATTACAGGGTAACGCCAGTCGGGATTCTTTTCGAGACATTTCAAGGCGG
>CAZNOK010000197.1:0-2364 GCA_964574605.1 uncultured Verrucomicrobiota bacterium | reverse complement strand
GACATTTCAAGGCGGGCCGTTGGAGATGGGGCGGCACACCGGGTTTGTCACCGGTTCTGGTCGAGCCAGCGGCGGATGTCGGCGGCGCGCGGCGCGCTGGGAACGAGCTTCAAATACGCCTCGTAATGTTCGCGCGCCTTGGCGACCGTGCTGCGGTCAGCCGCATACAATCCGGCGACGGTGACGTGCACGGCGGCATCGTTCGGATTCTTCTGGAGGATGGTCTCATACTGGTCGAGCGCGTCGGCGATGTAGCCTTGTTGCTGGAGCAGGATGGCGTAGTTGCGGCGGGCGTCGGCGAACTTCGGGTCGGCCATCAACGCCAGTTCATAGTTGTCGAGCGCGCGGCTGGGTTCTCGCAGGTCACGGTAGGCGTTGGCGAGGTTGTAGTACACCGCCGCGAACGACGGGTCGGCGGCAATCGCCTTCTCATACAATGCCACCACGCCGGTGAGGATACCTCGTTGCTGGAGGTTGACGGCTTCATTGAAGTGGAGCAACGCTTGGGCGTGGTTGCCGGAAGTCAACGCGCGCGGCGCGAGTGAGGCGCGGCGTTTGACGCCGGGTTGGGGCAGGGGAGTCGGTAACGGTGACTTCGCGATTGGCGCCGGCGCCGGCGTGACTGTCTTGGCCGTTGCAACAACCTGTGTCGCCACAGCGACCGGTTTCGGCGCAACGTTGGTGGGTGCGACGACGGTGACGGTGGCGGTGGCAACGGCGATGGGTTTCAGCGGCTCGGTGCGAGTCTTGAGCGCGGCGATGTTGCGAGTGGTTTCGGCGGATTTCGGATCGGCGGCGGCCGCTTCGCGAAGGAGTTTGTCGGCGCGCTGGAAATCGCGCTGGCGGGCGGCGGTGACGGCGAGGTTGTTGCAGGCAATGGCGAGGTAGGCGCCGGCATCGGCGGGCGCGCCGGGTTTCTGGAGGACTTGCCGGAGAAGAGTGGCGGCGGATTCGAATTGTCCGTGTTCGAGGTGGAGCAGGGCGAGGTTGTAGCGGGCAGGCGTGTAGTTCGGATCGAGTTTGAGGGCTTCGTTGAAACGGCGGCTGGCGGCGTCGGTCTTGCCGGTCTTGAGCCGGCAGACTCCGAGCATGGTCAGCGCCTGCGGTGTCGGCGGCGCCTTGCCGACGGCTTGTTCGAGATAGTCGGCGGCTGGGGCATACTTGCCTTGTTGATAGCAGGCGACACCCAGCTCGAAACTGCGTTCGGGGGGACGACTGCATCCCACAACGGCAGCGGCCAGCGCGGCGATGGCGAAAAATTTTCTCCTTGTTAGGCTCATGCGGAACGTGACAACGCCTCGGCCACATGATATAACCCGCGCCGCATTTCGCAACAAAAATGACAGACTGGGACATACAATCACGAGCCAACGCCTGCACGACGTGCCAGGAACCGTTCGCCGACAAGCAGACGTATCACACGCTGTTGAGCATGGACGCCGCCGGTTATCAGCGTCGCGACTTGTGCACGGAGTGTTATCTGAAGGCATCGCGCGACGGAGTTGTTTCGTATTGGAAAGGCGAGTACAAAGTTCCGCCGCCACCGCCGCCGGAGCCGATTGAGAAGAACACGGCGGAGTCGCTCTTGCGGAAGCTGGTGGAATCGTCCGATCCGATCCATGCCGCGACGCGATACATCCTCGCGGTGATGTTGGAGCGGAAACGGCTTCTGAAACATCGCGACACTGTCCATGAGGCCGACGGCAAGGAACTGCTCGTGTACGAGCACGCACACACAGGCGAGTCGTTCACGATTCCGGACCCGAAGCTGCGGCTTGACCAGCTTCAGGAAGTGCAGCAGCAAGTCGCCGATCTTCTCGCGCCCCCGAAGACAGCGTAGGGGCGCACTGCGTGCGCCCCCACGATATGTGATGGTTAGTTGACCTTGATTTCGATCTCTTTCGGCTTTGCCTCTTCGGTCTTCGGCAGTTTCACCGAGAGCACGCCGTCCTTGAATTGGGCGTCAATCTTCTTGGCGTCCACGCTGGTCGGCAGCTCGATGGTCCGGGTGAACATGCCGTACGTCCGCTCCCTGCGATAGAAGTTGGCCTCTTTGGTTTCGGCCTCGTGCTTCTTCTCGCCCCTGATCGTGAGGTAGTTGTCTTGCAGGGACACGTTCACGTCATCCTTGGTCAGGCCGGGGAGTTCCGCCTTCACGAGGTAGGTCTCCTTCTCCTCGACGACATCAATCGCCGGCAGGAAGGCGCCCTCGAAATCCCCACGGCTCGCCCGACGCAGCGACGTATCGAACAGGCGGTTCATTTCCTCTTGGATGTCCGTCAGGTTGCTGAACGGATCCCACAGTTCTGTCTTTGGTGTCCAACGTATCAGTGCCATAGGTCGTCTCTCCTTTCTTTGGTTTCA
>CAZNOK010000196.1:0-9925 GCA_964574605.1 uncultured Verrucomicrobiota bacterium | reverse complement strand
GTTCCAAGCCGTCAACGCCGCGGTTCACATCAATCAGTATGATCGAGCCGGCGGTCATCGCGTGGTGAGCGGCGGCGGTGGCCATCACGCGGTGCGAGCCTGGCACAGGGCGCGCCTCCCAGACGCCAACCGGGTTGAGCGTGTGATTGCCGTAGAACGCGCGTGGATTGCTGCCATCGGGACGGACCGTCCAGAGTTGTTGATAGTGCACCGCGTGACGATCCACGTAGTCCCACCGCGTGTAGATGACACGACCATCGTGGAGCACGGACGGATCCCACTCGTGCGTTTCGTGAAAGGAGATGGTGCGCGGATTCGAGCCGTCGGCGTTCGCAATGGCCAGCGTGTAGGTCGGACACGGGCCGCGTCCGCACCGGTGAAACCCGCCGCGGCGCGTCGAGAGAAACACGATGCGCCCGTCCGGCAGGTATCGCGGCGCAAAATCATCATACGGACCGTCCGTGAGTTGACGCAACCCGCGGCCGTCTGCACGCATCTCGTAAAGGTGGAAGAAATGGTCGGCGTGCTCTTCGCGACGTGCCGGCGTTTTCTCCACCCGGCAATAGGCGAACAACACACGTTTGCCGTCGTGCGAAACTTCCGGGTGTTGGTAACTGCCGGTAAGCGCAGCGAGTTGCCGGCAGTGCATGGAAGTGCCCGGTTCGTCGAGGACGAAGATGCCGCCACCGGGCCGGGCGCAACTGCCGGGGTATTGCGTGAGTTGGTGGCTCATAATGCTTGGCACCTGCTTGACGAATACCAACGGGCCAACACGAGCGAGCGGATTACTCAGCACGATTTGACGGCGAATCTGGTGGAGTTTGCGCCAGGTTTCTTCGCTGCGTGGCGCGCGGCGCAGTTGCTCCCATTCGGGTTGCTCGCAACGCAGATCCGCAATCAACGCGTCACCGCGTTTCAACAACAATTCGATGGCGGCGGCGTAGGTGCTGGGGTTGCGTTCGGTGCCGATGCCGTCCTGCATCCGCCAGTCGCGCTCGATCAATGCCTGGTTCGCCCGTGCGCCACAGCAGCACAAGACCAGCAGCAAGGTAAGGACGAGCCGCCGGCTCGTCCGCTGGGACGTAACGACGCGGGCGACCCGGCGGGTCGCCCCTACCGATAACTGGCGCATTCGGAACTGGTTCATTGCGTGAGTGCTGCCTCCAGCGTCTTGCGGTAGTCCGCTTTGTCAACGTCCCGCCATTCGCGGATTCGCGTCAGTTTGCTCTGCTCGAACGTCTGCATAAACGCCGGAAAACGGCTTTGCGCCAGCGGAACCATGCTACGCTCCGTCCGCGCCTGTTCGACGATGGCGTAATCCGCGCTCATCCGCGACCGGCGAACGCGGTCGAGCGCAGCGGCATCGTTTTTCACGAGCGCCTCGGCCTTGTCCCAGAGCGCGTTGGCTTGCATCAGGAGTTCCGGTGGCAGGTGTGGACCGGTCGGTTGGGCGCGGATGGTGGCGTGGGTCTGTTGTTTCTCGGCGTGGTCGTGAAGCAGGTCAAGGTAACGCTGAATCGCCGGGGCGGCTGCGCCGTAGTAAGCCGCCAGAAACTCGCGTGTCGCGAGTGCTTCGTCGTAGTTCGGGTTCCAGAGGAACTTCGCGATCAAATACGCCTTGAGCGCGGCCATCTCGCTGTCAGGCGTGTCGTAGGTGCCTTGCTCGAAGACGCCGGTGACGCGGTTCGCGGCGAAGAGTCGGATGTTGTCGTCGAGCAATCGTTTGTTTGGCATCGGCAACAGATAATGCGAGTAATTGGTCGTGTAATCCCAAATCCAAAGACGATTGCAGACCTTGGCCCACGCTTGGAGATCTCTCACAAATTTTTGGTTCGTCTCGTCGCAGCCGCTCGCCAGCGGATGCGCGAAACAACACTCGATGTCGCAAAGCCGGATGACGACGTTGGGGCGCAGGCGCAGCGTCTTCGGCGGCTGGCGCGACCATTGATAGGCGAGCGTCTCGACCATCTTGTCCGGAAACTCTTTCTCAACAGCCGCGGCAACACGGTTGACGAGGTGCAGCAACGGTCCCATCCCGCTCTCCTCGGCCTTGGCCATCGCCGCGCAACGATCGCATTCGCAAAACTCACGGTTGTCGCTCTGGCTGAGCGAGAAGACCGTCGCCTCCGGCTGTGCGCGCATCCCGGCGCGGATCGCCTCGGTGCAAAGGCGGATGACATCTTCATTGGTGCAACAGAGTTGTCGGGGACTTCGCTTGCCCTTGCGCAGCGCGAAGTATTCGGGGTGAGCGGAGAAATACTGGTCGGCCGGCACCAGCTTGTCGAATGTGTGTACGAAGAAGCCGAAGCCAAACTTGACGCTGCCACCGTGCCGCGCATCAAGTTCCGGAACCGGCGGACGAATGTTTTGGCGTTCCAACAGGCGGTCGCGGCCACCGGCGCCGTTGAGCCGGTTCCGCGCCATCCAATTCCCGTCGTAGCTCTCCCACGTGTAGGTCTCGCGATACTCGAACACCGGCACCTTTCGCTCGTTCAACTGGGGCAACGGAAGCCGTCGCACTTGCGGCACCCGTTCAATCTCCGGCGTGAACCACCGGCAACCGAAGTGGTCTTCCAGCAGGCCATACACGCCATACAGTGTCCCGCGCGGCTCGCCGCCGATGATCGCTAATCGTTCGCCGGCGGTGCGCAATACGTAACCTTCTTTGCCCAATCCGTCCGGCAAAACATAATGTCGCGATTTGCCGACAAGAATCTCATGCGGCTGCGCCGGCTCGGCGTCCGTGACAATCGGCAATCGCGCGCCGGTGATCTTCTGCAAGTAGGTTTGGAGTTCCTGAGCGGCGTAACTAACGGACGGTGAGCAATCCTTTGCAACAACGATACGGTAATCGGACCGGCCTGCCTCAGCCAGCATGACCTCCGTTCTTTTCGGAGTGGCACAACCTCCGAGAAGCAACAACAGCATCGCCAGAAGAATGCGATTCATAACGACAGGCAGGATAGGTACAGACGCGACCACAGACAAGAGCGAAATCCCCAACGGGTGGGCGAGATTTTGTGCTTGCCTCGGTCGGTTGGAGGGCGACAATGCCGGCGAAACTCGTTCAGTTTCCGAGGAGCGAAGAATGACATGAAAACAAACCGACGCAACTTTCTGAAAGGGGCCGGCCTAGGACTCACGGGTGTGGTACTGGCCAGCTACGCTGCCAAGGCGGCGATCCGCCCTGATGCGGCTTACGAACACACTTCCGTCGGGGCGGCCGGCGGCGGGAATCCTCGCGAGGTGAAGCTCAACGTGAAGCTCGTCTATTACGCGATGATTCACAGTTCCTTCTGGGAGGGGCCATGCCGTTACAGCGAGATGACTTTGGGGCCTGACGGCGAAAGAGCCGATGCGCGGCAAAAGTATGCTGAGACCGTGAAGCAGTTCCGCAGCAGTCTGCCTCCCGAAGCCAACATGCTTGAGCCAGTGTATATGGAGTTTCACGAGAACACCAAACTGTTGCCGAAGGACCTGCGCGTCCTCAAGGCCGACATGGAGCAAGTGGATCTCTATGTTCTCCGAGGCTACAATCTCAGTTCACATCACGAAGTTTATTTTGCCTCGGTGCTAAACGAAATGTGCAAGACGCCCATCGTGAGTACAGGGCATCACGGACGGACTCTCGCGGCTTACTTGGACAGCATGGGCGCCGAGGGTTACGCCGAATATGCGTATGGCGGCCTGAACAAACTGATTGCCTTGCTGCGAGCGAGAAAAGTGTTTCGACAGACCAACATGCTCCTGATCACGGACATCGGAGGCGCAGTGAAAGGCCCCGGGTACCTGCGTGGGTCGGTCAGGGATTTCGACGACCTGAAGAACAAGTTCGGCATCGGCGCCAGCATTGTGCGCTACAGCGAGCTTGGCAGCGAACGCGACAAAATCCTCAAGGATCCAACCGCCATGACGGAGGTGGAACGGCTCAGCAACAGGCTGCTTACGCAGGCAAAGGCTGTGCACATGGACCGGGAGTTGTTCAAGAACAACGTGATGTTTTACCAGACCATTCGCTCGCTGATGGCGAAATACAACTGCAACTCCTACAGTATTGATTGCATTGAGTTCTGCTCCAGCAAACTGCCCATGGCATGGAAGATCACTCCGTGCATGGCGTTCTCGCTGCTCAACGCTGAAGGGTATGCGACCGCCTGCGAAGGCGAGATCGGTTGCTTGCTTGCAGTGAAGTTGTTCAGCGCCATTGCGAACAAATCAACCTACATGGGAAATCTCAATCCCTGCCGCCCCGGACCGGAGCCGGCGTTCTTTGCGCCCTATTTTTGGGTGAACGAGTCGGCCAAAGGAAAGGCCGACTTCACATTCGGTCACAACGTGCCCACGCTCAAGATGGAGGGATTCGAAATGCCCGATCTCCCGTTTTCAATCAGGAACTTCGTTCCCGGGAAAGCGGGCAAATCAGGCTGGGGCGCGTCGTTCAAGGTTGACTTCACGACGATCAAGGAGAAGACGATCACCTTGGGCCGGTTCAACCCGGCGACTACGAAGCTGCTGTTGACCAAGGCGGAAGTCGTGGGGATGAGAGGGTTTTCCTCGGAGCGTTGTTCCACCGAGACATTGATTCGCGTCAAGGATCCGGACGGGTTCCATCTGCGGACTGCGACCTTCGGTCACCACTATGTGATGGTGTACGGAGATTATACGCAAGAGCTGAGACGGATGGCCGACATCCTCAAGGTCGAGTGCGTGCTCCACACCGCCTGACGGATCAGGCAACTCAAGGCTGGCGACATTACACTTTCTTTCCCAGTTCGCGCGTGTATTGCGCGTTGGCGCTGACTTCGTCGAAGAACCACGGGAACATCCCGACAATGACGCCGTCGGTCGGCTTGATGTTCTCGAAGGCGAACTTGAAGGCCGCGCGCACGGTCTGCTGGTTCGAACAGTGACGCCCGGAGCCGAGAATCTTGAAACCAAAACACGGCTGTTTCACATGGCGAATCACTTGTGTCATCACCTTCGGATCGTCGCGGAAGAACGGGAGACCGAAGTCGAGCATCGGAATCTCCTTGTCCTTGTTCACCGTCTTGCAGGTGAGGAAGTAGAAACAGCACATGAAGAAATCCACTTCCCAACCTTCGTCGGCGACGCGCTTGATGCAGTCCGGGTTGTGCGCAGAGACGCCGGCGAGCACACCGCAGTCGTGCGCCGCCTTGACGAAGTCGTGCACTTGGCCGGCTTTGCCCTCGGCGAAAAGCTTGTCAGTCGCGCCGCCGTGGTGGACTATCGCGATGGGCTGCGTCCGCTCGACCGTGTCCTTGATCTTTTCGCGTTGCGAATAAAGACAGATGAACGTCAGTTTGGTACCGCGCTCGCGCAGTGGCCGCAGGTACGGCAAGGCTTTTTCGGGATCGGCGAACTGGTGGGTCGTGATGCCGGCGCGCTCGCAATTCTGGAGGAACTCCACGCAACGTTCCGGCGTGTAGTATTCCTTCATGTGCTGATTGGCGTGCGGACCGGAGTAGGAATAGCCGAGGAGGGGATTGGAACCGGCAATCAACCGGCTGATGCGATGTTTGCCGAGCTGGATGGTCGGCATCGGTGTTGGCTCGGCTGCGTCGAGGAGATGTTTTGGGCCAAGCGCAGTGGCTGCGGCCAGCCCCGCGATTTGTGTCAGGAAACTGCGACGAGTAGTCATTTGGTTCCTTTCATAGTAGTCGTCACGCTCCGCGTGACGAACAAAACATCACGCGGAGCGTGATGACAACTATTACCACAGTGCATTGATCATCTCCACCGTGCGGTCCACCAACAGTTGTCCGCCTTCCGGTCCGACCATGTTGCTCTGGACTACCGCGCTGTAGCCGCCGCCGGTGACCGCGCGCGCGGTCGGCAGATACCGGCCCCAACCGCCGGTCAACTCGATGACGAACGTTTGTTCGGCTTTGCTGCGGGCTTTCATCTGCACGCCGTAATCTTGAAACAGTTCAAACGGATTCGTGGCAATCGCAATGTCGCCAATCCGCAGGACGTGCACTTCAACGGTGAAAGTCGGTTCCTGCTCTTGTGTTTTGTAGCGGTCAATCGTCCTCTGATACCATGTGCCGCGGCTGCTCTTGTCGCCTTTCTTCTTCAGCGCTTCCATTTCTTTCTGTGCTTCCGCCACTTCCTTCTCCGTTACCTTCCGCACCGGCAGCGCGAGGTCGGCGACTTTGTGCGCGAACGCGACATCGGTCCGGATATCGCCGCGAACCAACTTGCAAACATCCTTGACCTCGCGCGCGATGCGCCGACCGATTTCCTGCGTGTAGGTCAGCCCCCGCAATTTCACCATCCGTTCCTCAGCCTCCTTGCGATACATCCGATGCGGCGAGATGTCGCCAGCCGCGCCCGGCCAGCCGAGCACGAGACCGTCGCGCCATTGTTCGCGCACGTCGTGCCAGAAGTCGGCGTTGATGGTCGAGCGGCCTTCGACTTCCTGCGACGGACACGGCACGTTGATGACGGTGGCCAGCAGCTTCTTTTCTTTGTCCCAGAAGAACAGCACGTCCAAGCTGTGGTCTTCGCCGCCTTCGATGCCGCGGAACTTGGGATCGTTCGTCGCGCCGTACATTTTGGCTGAGCCGTCGGCATAGACCGCGCGGCGGTTATGGCCGACGACCGCGTGCCCCAAGCCCCAACTGACGCCGCCCGGTTTGCGTTGGTTCCATGCGCGAGTGCAAACCTCTGCGAGCCGTTCCACCAGAAACGCGGCAAACTCGCTCGGCTGCATCACGCCATCCTTCGGAATGTTGTAGGAACCTTTGTCGGTGCAGCCCGAGGTGTGCGTGTGTGTGGCGGTCATCACCAGCTTGCGGGCGTCGAACTCCGGCAGTTTCTCGCGCAGCCGGTCGCGCAACAACTGCGGCATCGGCGGGAAGAACACCACGATGTCGGCAGAGAGCAGGATGGCTTGGTCGCCCTCACTGGATTCGATGGCCACGGCAGTGGCCGTGATGGGATTGTCCACGCCGCGCGAGATGCGCGTGTTGAATTGCCCGGCGAGGGCGATGGGTTTATCGGGCGTGATGCTGGTCGTCGCCGCGCCGATGCGCAACTCGGCAGCCGGCGCGCCGGCGTTGGCGAGGACGACGGCGAGTAAGAGAGCAGTTGTTGTTTTCATAATGGTTGTGCTTGGATTCGATGCAACTGGCCGGGCTTCGCGCTGATTTTCACTCCGCCAATCAACTCGCGGCCGGAGACGGTAACGGGCGCGGCGGTGTCGAGCGTGAGGACGTAGCGCTTCTCTGGTTGCGCGACGAACCATTGGGGCATTTCGTTGATGCGCGCCCAGTCCAGCGTGGCTGCCTTGTGCTTGGTGCGCGGGCCGTCAAAGAGAAGTTTGCCGTGCCATTCGCTGTCGGTTTGCAGGGTCAGACACAGGCGCTCGCCGTCGCGGACTGCGCCGAGGCGAACGCCCTCGACGAACGGCGCGCAGCGGACACCCTGCGAGCAGAGTAGCATGTGACAAATCAAATTCCTGCCGACGCTGCCATCGAAGTGGTGGCCGCGATACGGGCCGTAACGTTTCACGAGCGTCGTGGGGAGCAGCCGCTCGAAGTCGTTGCGGCCTCCCGCTCCCTGTTCCTGATGAATCGCCCAGTCCAGCCACTCGAAGCCGCCGGGGAGGTGTTGTGTGCGGTTCCAAAGGACGATGAAGCTTTCGTAGGAGTCACTCAGGTCGTCGCCCATTTCCATTTTGGGCCAGAGCGATTCGCGGAGGCTGGCGGAGCGGGGGCGATTCTCGATCAGCCAGCGCAACGGTTTCTCGACGGCTTGCCGATAGCGCGTGCCGCCCGTGGCGCGATCGTAATTCTCGAACGTGTAATGGACGTAACCCCACGTGTCGGGTAGCCGTTCCCATTTCATCTCGCCGGCGCTGGTGCGTGTGGACTTGCAAAGCAACCCGGTCTGCGAGTTGACCGATTCTTGGAGGAACCGGTCGAGCAAAGCGCGCATTGGCGGTTCGTATTGGGCGGCCTTGGGACGCTTGAGCTGGCCTTCGAGGGCGAACAGTTCGCCGAGGCCCGGCACCAGCTCGCAGCCGTGATCGAGCAGTTTGATCTTCAACAACGACGCCAAACAGTCGGCATCGAGCAGGAAATGATCGGCCAGTTCCTCGGCGGCGCGCAGGTATTCCTGCCGACCGGACATCGCGTACAGGCGGGCCAATGTCTGAAGCATATTGCCAGCATTCTCCGTGTCGCCGCCGAACTCCCGAGCCACGCCGCCCTGCCGCGCGGCCTCGGCCAGCATCGCGTCCGTCAAACGCTCCAACTCACGATACCAGTCGTTGTCTGTGCTCATCACTTCCGCGATGCGGATCAGGCCGTCGCGTGTCCATTCGGTCAGGGCCTTGAGTGTCGCGGGCGGGCCGGGCTTTTGGTTCTTCAAATCGTACAGCGTGGGAAGGCCTGATGGTGTCGCGCAAAGTTGCCGGGAACTCATGAGGGTCTGGTGCAACGCGCCGCCTTTTTCGTTGAGCGCCGGGTTCACATAGAACGCCACCAGCACCAGCGAGGAATAATGATCGGCAGCTTCGTTGTGGTAGTCCCACTGCCGGTCGCGCGAGAACAAATGCGTCTGTGGATCCTGCTTGAGGTCAATCCAGCCCTGCAACAGCCGATTGGCAGCACGTCCGCAATCGCCCGCGATCACGCCGCGCCCCGCCGCCAAGTCCCAAGCGACGGTTGGCAATGCCTCACTTGCTGATGCGCACCTCGCGGCGGCGACCATTGCGCAACCGAAGAGAAACAGCAGGTTGCTCATGGTTCCTCCCGCGGTTCTGCGGGCTAGATCGGCGTGCTACAGCGCGCGGAACTTCACGTGGCGCCAGCGCACGGAGTAAGGGCCAGTGCCCTTCTTGATGCCGTGCACTTGGAAACCGATGATGCCTTCGGGATCGTGCGGCTGGCTGAAATCGGCGGTCAGAACACCGTTGATCCAGCTTTGGTAATGATCGCCTTTCACGACGATGCGGTATTGGTTCCACTCGCCCTTCTTGAAGGCGGCCTTCGCGGCGTCGGTGCGCACCGCCTCGGTCTTCGTCAGAATGCTCCACCAGGTGCCGCGGCGCGCTTCGTCGTAGAAATCGCCGGCGGTGCCGTTGATGGCGATCTCGCACTGCGGCCCAAACACGCGACCGGCGGGAAGCGGCTTGCCACTCTTCGAGCCTTCGGGTATTTCGCCTTCCTTGGCGATGTGGCTGCGAACTTGGACGCCGGAGTTGAGTTGGTCGTCCACGTTCACCTCGAACTGAAGCTCGAAATCCTTGCACGCCGTTTTCGTGGCGAGGAACGTGTTCGGGCTGCCTTCAACGGTCGTGCCGACAAGCGCGCCGTTTTCGACTTTGTAGGACGCGACGCCGCTGACGACTTGGAAATTGTCCAGCTTGCCGTCCGCAAACCAGTGTTCCCATTTGGAACCGCATTTGTCACAGATGCAGCCAGTCGTGGCCGCGGCAATCAACAGGGCGGAAAGAAGTGTTTTCATAGTGCTCCGGTTTTTACGCCGCCATCGTTGAGCGGACAAGAACAAATATTTGTCATCCCGCAAAGTTCGCGCGCGCGACGCGGAGTATGTTTCCGCCGAGGATTTTCCGGATGTCGTCGTCTTTGAAGCCGCGCTGGACCATGCCGACGGTGAACAACGGCCAGTTCGTCCACGCGAGGCTCGCCACGGCGTGCGAGGCGGACTTGCCGCTGTCCGCCGGCCAGAGATGTTCCCAACGTCCGCCTGCGGACCGGCCGCTGGGCAGCTTCGAGATCTTTTTGCGCTCAGCTTCGTCGTTGCGCGACGAGTAGGCCGTGTCCATGCCGATGGCGGCGTGGCCGGCGCCGAACGTCTTGACGATGTGCTCGATGTGATTGAGGAACACATTGATGTCGCCCGCGCCGCCGAGAAAACGCGGGATGCAACAGACGCC
>CAZNOK010000195.1:0-9993 GCA_964574605.1 uncultured Verrucomicrobiota bacterium | reverse complement strand
CCATTCGCTTACGCCGGCACTCGTGGCGACGAAACGCTGCTGGAGTGGGAACCGTATTGGCTCGATTCTGCCGCGCCGGTTTCGGTTTTAGTCGAAGGTGAAAAGTTCACGCTGAACTGGCTCGACGCCGACGGCAAGCGGTTCACCGGCTCGACCCTCGGCAGACAGACTAGCGGCGTTGTGATCACCTCGAAGACAGCCGTCCGTTCGGTGGCGCTGCGTGGCGTGCGTGGTTATCACACGGCGGAACCGCCCCTTAACATCTGTCCGACCATCTTACAGCCTGCCGGAAAAGCGGCAAAACGCAAACCTTCGTGCCGCGTGGAGAAAGACGGCGTGCTGCTGGAGAACTCGACGTTGCGTTGTCGGTTCACGGCGTCGAGCCGACTGAAGCTCGTCTCGCTCTTTAACGAACTGGCCAACGCCGAAACGGTGCGCCAACCGGATAAACTCGATCTGTTCGTTGTCGAGGTCGGCACCAATCATTTCTCCGGCACACGTGACTTCGAGTGCCGATCGCTCCGCGCCGAAGGACGCAACGGGTTTGCGGCGGACTTGTTTCTGCCAGCGCACTCGTTGACTGCCACGCTGACCGGCTCGATCAGTGCCGACGGCCTGCGCTTCGCACTCGCGCTCACACCCTGTAGCCGCGAGCCTGCTCGCGGCTACAGAGGCTCGGCATCGCTCGACTTCAAAGTCGCTTTTCCGCATCTTGCTGGCCTCGCGCTCTCCGCCGATCCGGCAACCGACTATTATTTCTTCCCGCGCGGCGGCGGCATCATCGCGGATCGGCCTGCGTTGATTCGACAAGGCTACGGCGATCATCAGGCGCTTTATCAAATGATGGATTTGTTCAGCCCGTCGCTCGGCGCGGGACTGTCGCTGCGCACCGACGACGCCGACGGCAAATACAAAATCTTCGCGCTGAGCAAGCATCTGCCCGGACGCTCGCTGGTTCAGACGTTGACACCGTTGTGTCCGACCAAACCGGAGTTTCAGTTCACCAACACATTCGAGCAGGTCACTGGCACAAGCATCGCGGTCGAGTATCTTCGCCGGACACGCAGGCCGGGCGAGTCATTCGTCCCGCCGCCGGTGGTGATTGCGGCGCACGCGGGCAACTGGAAGACGCCGATGAAAGAATACGCGGCGTGGGCGCATCGCGTGTGGACATTCCGACCGCCGTCGCGGCTTGATGATGTCGTGACGATGATCGCCGCCGGATGGGGCCGTGACATCCTGTTCAAGGACGGCGCGTATCGGACCGATTTTCTGAAGCCGGGGCGCGATTGCATTGAACTGATGTCGTGGTGGGAATGGTCGCCCTTGGGGCCGTGGAGCACGCCGTTTGACAAACTGGAGGCAAAGATCGGCAAGGCAAGCTACACCCGATGGAAAGGGTATTTTGTGAAAGACCCAGTCACCGGCCAAACGATGTGGAACAACCAGCCCGGCGACTACGACGGCTACAACGAGCGTTTCGGCGGCTTGCCCGCGTTCCGCAAAGCCGTCGCGGAATACAAGAAGACCGGCGCGCTTATCACGCTTTACACCGATCCATTCCGTTTGGATGACGCCAGCAAGACCGGCCAGAAACACGGCAAGGAATGGACTGTCACCAAAGCGGACGGCGAACTCGCGAAAGGCTACGAAGTCTGGAACCCGTGCCACGATCTCCCCGAAGTCCGTCAGTGGGTCGCCGACGCGATGGAACGCGTGATGCGCGAGACCGGTGCCGATGGCATTCGGCTCGACGAATACGGCCATCGCGGCTGGGCCTGTTACAACCCGGCGCACAAGCATACCTTTGCTGAGCCGGGCTGCACCGAGTGGATGCGCGCCACCGCGGAAGCGACAAAGATGGTCCGCGCCGCGATGGACAAGGTCAATCCCCGTCTGGTGCTGACGACCGAGCATCCTGGCTACGATTATCTGATGCAGTTCCAAGACGGCTGCATCACCTACGATCTCACCGGGCATGCGACGCCGTTGCGTCCGCTGGAGTGCAACACGCAACGTTTCTACTTCCCCGAATGCAAAGCCTACGAGCTTGACCATCGCGGCGCCGACCGCGACTGCCACAAACGTTTCTGGAACATGGTCGCCTTGTTTGGCAAAGAGTATCCGCCGGAAATGTATAAAGTGATGAAGGAACACAACGACGTGCTGCGCGGCAACGACTGCGAGCCGCTCGTGCCGACACTGATGCCGCTTGTGTATGCCAACCGTTTCGGCTCCGGCAAGAAAACGCTCTGGACGCTCTACAACGCCACCGGCCACACGGTGGACGCGCCGTTGATCCACGTGGACGTCAGCCGCGACCAGCACGTCGTTGACCTGCTCACCGGCGAAGAACTTCCAACCCAAGGCGGCGTGCGACTCTGGTTGCCGCGCAACGGCGTCGCCTGCATCGCCCGCCTACCAAAACAATGAAACGATACTGTCCAATTCGAGGGATATGGTTCGAAGTTTCGGCCCGCGAGAGGAACGCCGCCGTCCCGGCGGTCGGAGACTGTCCCGAAACCGCCGGGACGGCGGCGTTCCTCCGCAAAGGCGGAGTACTAGCCGCATGCCTGCTTCTGGCCACTGGCGTTTCAGCGGGCGAAGCGATGAAATCGCTCGCAGTTCGTTTGCTTCCGAAACATGCCAACCAATTCGTCTTCGAGACGATTAGCACGGAGAACGGTCGCGACGTGTTCGAGATTGAAAGCCGCGACAAGAAGGCCGTCATTCGCGGCAATAACGGCGTGGCGATGGCGATGGGGTTGAACTGGTATCTCAAACATCATTGCCACTGCCACGTGTCGTGGTATGGCGACCAGTTGAACCTGCCGCAGCCGTTGCCGCGCGTGGAACCAAAAGTCCGTCACGTGAGTTGGGCAAAGCATCGCTACTTCCTGAACTATTGTTGCTTCGGCTACTCGCTGCCGTGGTGGGACTGGAAGCAATGGGAGCGGCTCATTGACTGGATGGCGCTCAACGGCGTGAACATGCCGTTGTCGGTCACGGGACAGGAAGCTGTGTGGCAAGCCGTGTGTCGCCGGCTCGGCATGAGCGACGCGCAGATCACGGAGTTCCTCGCCGGACCGCCGTATCTGCCGTTTCAATGGATGGGCTGTCTCGACGGCTACGGCGGGCCGTTGCCAAAGAACTGGATCGCGCAGCACGAGGAACTGGAGAAGAAAATCCTCGCGCGCGAACGCGAGTTGGGCATGACGCCGGTGCTGCAAGGTTTCACCGGCCACGTCCCGCCGGCAGTCGCACAACTGTTTCCGAGCGCGCCATTGCAACGCGTCAAATGGATCGAGTGGGAAACGAATCTGCTTGATCCGCTCGACCCGCTCTTCGCCAAGATCGCGAAGATGTTTCTGGAGGAACAAGCAAAACGATTCGGCACTGACCATCTTTACGCCGCCGACACGTTCATCGAGATGGTCCCGCCCAACGGCGACTTGAAATATCTCGGCGACCTCAGCCGCGCCATCTACGACGGCATGGCGGCGAGCGACCCGCAAACCGTGTGGGTGTTGCAGGGCTGGGCGTTTATGTTCAAGCGCGAGTTCTGGACGCAGCCGCGCATCAAGGCGTTCCTCGACGCGATACCAAACGAACGGATGGTCATCCTCGACCTCTACTGCGAGAACAGGCCAATGTGGAGCCAGACCGAGGCGTTCTGTGGCAAACCGTGGCTCTGGTGCAACGTGCAAAGTTTCGGGCGAACGGTCGGCTTGGGCGCGGCCCTCAACAAGAACAACGACGGCCTATTCGCCGCGCGTCGCGACCCGAAGAGCGGCCAACTTATCGGCCTCGGCTTCGTGAACGAAGGGCTTTGCTATAATCCCGTCGCTTACGATTTGATGTTCGAGAACGCCTGGCGCAACGAACCGGTGGATATGAAGGCGTGGGTTGCCGATTACGCGCATCACCGGTACGGACGGAACAATACCGGAACACAGCGCGCTTGGCAGACGTTGCTGGACTCGGTTCTCAACACGCCAACGCGAAGCGTCTCGGTGATTACCTCTGCACCAACGCTGGCGTCGCGCCCCACCCGGCCGCCTCCACTCGCAGACGCATGGTGCAATTTGCTCGAAGCAGCGGACGAACTCGGCACCGTGGATACGTTCCGTTTCGATCTGGTGAACATTGCGCGTCAGGTGCTCGCTGATCACGCAGGTCTGCTCCATAACAACATGGCCAAGGCGTGGCGCGCGAAAGACACCGCGCGATTCGAGAAAGCGTCGCGCCGTTTTCTCGACTTGATCGGCGACCTCGACGAGTTGCTGGCCACGCGGCAGGAATTTCTGCTCGGTCGCAACCTCGAAGACGCCAAGCGTTGGGGCGGAAACTGCGAGTGGAACGCCCGTCGCGTGTTGACACTCTGGGGCGAGACGCAGGCGATCAACGATTACGCGCGCAAGCAATGGTCGGGGATGCTCAACGGCTACTACGCGCCGCGGTGGAAACAGTTCCTCGACGCCAGCGCCGAATCGCTTCGCCGCAACGAGCCTTTCGACGAGAAGAAGTTCAACCAAGAGCTGGTGAAGTGGACGGCGCAATGGTCAGACCGGCGCGAGTCCTTCCCGACAAAGCCGCGCGGCGACAGTGTCGCCGTCGCACGAAAGTTGTGGGCGAAATATGCCGACGACCTCAAGCCAGCGCCGGTCGAGCAAGACGCCGTCAGCCTCACGACCGGCAAGCCGGTCACCTGCTCGAACGCGCTGCCGCAATATCCCGCACGTCTCGCCAACGACGGCATCCGCTCCGACACCCAAAGCTTTTGGGCCACCAACGTTCGGCACGACCCAGCCGCGTGGTGGCAGGTGGACTTGGAGAAGCCGACGACTGTGGGCCGTGTGGTTATCGTTTGCTATTTCGGCGACAGCCGCTACTACGGCTTCACCGTCGAAGTTTCCAACGACGCGCAACACTGGGAAATGGTCGCCGACCAGCGCAACAACAAGGAACTTTCGACCAAGGACGGTTACACGTGCACTTTTCCGCCGCGCGCTGTCCGTTACATTCGCGTCACGCAACCGCACAACTCCGCCAACACCGGCCGCCATCTCGTGGAAGTGATGGCTTTTGAAAGGTAAATGATGTTTCGCTCAATTGTTGTTCTCTTGCTTCTCGCCGGAAATGTTCTGGCTGTGCGGGTGATTCCGCAGCCGCGCGAAGTGACTACCAACGGAGCGGATTTCGTCATCGGTACCGACACCGGTATTGTGCTCGGCAAACCGGATGATGAGCAGGACCGTTTTGCGGCGGCGACCTTGAACATAAGAATCACCAGCAAAGCGAAACGGCCGATCCTCATCGGCATCGCAAGCCGTGATGCAGCGGTGCGGGCGGCGTGTGAGCAGCGAGGGTTGTCGGTGACGAAGGAACTCGGCGAGGAAGGTTACGTGCTCGATGTGAACGCTGACGGCATCGTCGCGGCAGCGAACGCGCCGGCGGGAGTATTCTACGCGGTGCAGACGTTGCGACAACTTGTGAAGCGGTTGCCGGAGGGCCGCGTGGCCATCGAAGGTGTGCGGATTCGCGATTGGCCGGGGCTGCGGTATCGCGGTTGCCAGGACGACGTGAGCCGCGGGCCGGTGCCGACGATGGACTATTTCAAGAAACAGATTCGCACGTTGGCGGCGTTCAAGATCAATGTTTTCTGCCTTTACATCGAGCACGTCTTCAAGTTTCAGAAATATCCGCAGATTGCGCCGGAGGGCGCGGAGATCACGGCGGAACAGATTCGCGAGTTGATCGCCTACGGCAAGAAGTATCATGTCGAGTTGCTGCCGCAAATCCAGTCGTTCGCGCACCAGGCGCACATCCTCAAACACCCGGAGTTCGCCGAGATGCGCGAGATGCCGGAAGGCGGCCACGTGTTTTGTCCGTTGAGCGAGGGCACGTACAAGTTGCTTGCCGATCTCTACTCGGAGTTTGTGCCGATTCACGAGATGAAGTTCTTCCACGTCGGCTGCGACGAGACGTTCGAGCTTGGCAAAGGGCGCAGCAAAGAGAAAGCCGCCGAGATCGGCGTGGATGGTCTCTATCTCCAGCACATGAAACGGCTCCGCGAAATCCTGTTGCCCTACGGCAAGCGGTTGATGTTCTGGGGCGACATCGCGCTTCATCACAAAGACATGATTCCGAAGTTGCCAAAAGACTACGTTGTGATGAACTGGACGTACGGAGGCGCGACGAACTACATCGCGCGGCTGGAGCCGTTCAAAGAAGCCGGCCTCGACCAATGGGTTTGTCCCGGCGTGAGTTGCTGGAATCGTATTTTCCCCGACTACGTCACGGCGCGGACCAACATCGCCTGTTTCGTCCGCGACGGCGCGGCGATGGGCGCGCAGGGAATGCTCAACACCGCGTGGGATGATGACGGCGAGAACCTCACGGAGTACAACTGGTACGGTTTCCTCTGGTCCGCCGGCTGCGCGTGGCAACCAGAACAATCCAACGTCACGCGCTTCGACGCGGCTTTCGCGCCAGCGTTTTATGGAACTGACTTGCCGCAACTGACCGAGGCGATCAACCTGCTCGGCGGGTTGGAGCGGGTGTTGCGCGCATCGCGAGGCTCCGACGCCGTTTTCTGGGAGGACCCATTCACAGGACAACGGCCAGCGGGCACCAACCTCACGAATCGCCTCCAACAAATCATCGAGTCCACCGGCCACGTCCGAACGCTCGTCCACCAAGCTCGCCCGAAGGTGCGCGCCAACGAGCCGAGCCTCGATGCGCTGGCGTTCGCCGCTCGCCGCTGGGGGTTGCTCGCGCGGAAGTTCCTGGTCGCGGATGACATCGCGGCCGCTTACCGCCGCGCCGCAGACGAACCGCAGCGCTACTCTCTGGCCCGCGCGGCCTTGTGTGATGGCGCCGACCGTTTGCGCACGCTGGCCGCGGAAGTGAAACGTTTGCGCGACGAATACCGCCGGCTCTGGCTCGTGGAAAACCGTCCGTATTATCTGGACACCATCACGGCGCGCTACGATGCGCTGGCGGCGCGTTTTGAAGCAAAGGCGAAGCAACTCGACGAGACGATGACCGCTTACAACGAAACGAGGTTGTTGCCGGAACCGGAGAAGCTGGGCTTTGGCGACCGCGCCGCCATCCGCCGCAGCCGCGCGCCGGAACCGTTCGAGCCGCCGAAGGATTTCATCGCGCGTTGCCCGTGGTGGAATAACCACTGGAAATACCGCGTGCTGGTCAAGCTCGACGCCGTCAGGTTCGAGCGAGTGGATTATCCGGTGGAAGCGAAACTCAACTTCACGGGCCTGCTCCAAACCAACGAGCCGTTCGAACCACGCTCCGTCCGCGTGGTCGAGCACGCGGCTGACGGCGCGCTGCTCGGCGAAGTGCCGAGCCAGTTCGATCCGGCGGCGAAATTCGACAGCCAGCGAAACGCCGCCGGCAATGTCGTCTGGATCGCCAAAGGCCGGACGCGACTGAAGACGCCGCGGATGTTCTTCATCTACTTCGACAGCGCGCCAAAACCCGCGCCGGAGTATTCCGGCCTGCAACAGCGCAACAACTGCGTCGAGAACTCCGCAATCAAAGTGTTGCTCGGCAAAGAAGGCGCTCACGCGTATGTCTGGCACGTGAAGTCACTTGGGAACCTCGACATCACCCAACCCGGCGAAACCGGCTGGGCCGGCTTCTTCGATGTCAGAGAATACCGCAGCGAACCGTTCTCACTGGACTGTGAGGCGAACGGTCCGGTGCTTGTGCGCTACCGGATGAAAGCGGCGGATGGATTCACCAAAGTCGTCAGCTTCTACGGTGACCAGCCGTGGTGCGAAATGCAATTGAGCCAGCCGGTCAGCTACTGCTGGAATTTCGACGACGCCGATCTCATGTCCGCGTCGAGCAAGACCCCGGGACAATTTCTCTTTTCCAACGGCAGAACCGGCACCGTGTCGAAGCCCGGCCAGTTAAGCGAATCGGAAACGAAAACGATGTGGGTCGCCAAGTTCCGCCCCGACGGGTTGACGCTCGCCTGCATCACTCCTGACGAAACCGCCACGCATCGCGCCGGTCCCGGCGGCGGCATGGGCGGCGTCGGCGTCGATGGCGCGAGCGGCGCGGCGCACTTCATCGTATTTGGCGGTGTGCTCAAGAGCACGGCAAACATCAAAAGCACAATGGAGGAGTTGCGACGGACAATGACGCTGACTGACCCGCCGTCTCTGTTCATCGCGCTTCCCGAATTCACCAAGCACGACAACAAATCCCTCACCTTGCAATGATCCTGTTTCTCACCCTCGCCCTCGCCACCGCCGAACCGTGGTGGCATGAATACACGCCGCTGGCCAGTGTTCGCGGCAGCGGACAACACTTGGACACGATTCAACCCGGCGCGGCACGCGGCGTGGACACGCTCGGCTGGTACGGATTTTGGTTCCTCGACGCACACGAGCAAAACCGCCAGTTTGCGGCCACGCGCGAGAAACTTCGCGAACGCGGAATCAAGAATGTCCTCTACTACGACCTCGGCGAGGTCGGCGACTACGCCGGCTTCTTCACTGGCGACGGACGGATGGCGCATACCGGTTGGTCGTTGCCGTGGTGGAAAGGCACTGAACCGCTCACGGCGCGATGGTTCGGTCTCGATGCGTTCATGCGCGACGTGCCATGGGCGCCGTTTCCGAGCGCGAAGGCATATAGCCTGAGGCCGTTCACAACACCGGACGGCAAACCCGCCGACGATCTCTACGCCATCCTCACACAGCGCGCTCTCGACGGAACGTGGAAGTTCGATTACTCCAGCAACGAGAGAATCACCGATGAAATGGCCGAGCGCAGTGGTCTGGCCAAACTTGCCGGCAAGCAAAGCAACCGCGCCGACATCCAAGGCAAGACCGGCTGGCAGACTGTGCGGCTTGTCAGCGTGGACTTCGCGAACCCGCAACTCCGCGACTACCTCTGCCGGGAAATCGAACGCATCATCCCGAAGCTCCGCCCCGACGGCATCCACGCTGACAATTTCGGCGACAACAACCTCGGCCACGCCAACCAATCCGCGTTCGGCGTGTGGACGCTTCACACATTTCCAGATTACCTGAAGAAACATTTCACGCGCGCAGAGTTGAAACAAATGGGCATCGCCGACCCCGCGACCTTTGACGTTACAGCGCACATCCGCGACAAGCCGTTTGAGTCGCGCGGCAAACGCTGGCACAACCAAAACCCCAAATGGACGACCGACCCGATCTGGTGTGCGTACCGCATCCACCTCGTCGAGGCCGCGCAGTCGTACCACCGCTCTTTTTACGCCGTAGCGAAAAACTCGGCGCGTCGGGAAAAGCTCGATTGCGCCGTGTTCGGCAACACGATCCCCTTCCCGCTTGGCGGCGCGTTGATGAAAGGCGCGTGCGACATCGCGCATTTCGAGTGGAGCACCGTGCATAGCTGGTGGGGAATGCGTCCGATGGGGCTGCCGCCGAAAGGACGTGTCGGATACGTCACTCGGCTCGGCGCTGCCATTTCCGACGCGCCGTTTTGCTGGCCGAGCATTTACGTCAGCAAGGACAAATCCGGCCCCGGCCACGAGAACCTGCACAAGGTCATCGCATTCGACTGCCTTGCCAACCGCGGCTTGCTCGATTTCGGCCACTGGTATCGCGACGGCTACTCGCCCGGCACACCGGAAAGCGCCGGCTTCATCAACCGGTTCATCCGCGCCAATGCATCGCGTCTCAGCCACCGCCGTTACCTTGCCGATGTCGCCGTCGTTCACTCTGCGTGGTCGGAGATCGCCTCGTGCACCGTTTTCAATCCAGTGATGGATCAATTCGTGGACGAGTATTGCGGCTGGTGTCAGTTCCTCGGCGACACCCATCGTCAGTGGGACATCGTTCTCGAACAAGACCTGACCGCCGCCAACCTCGCGCGCTATCCGGTCGTCGTGTTGCCCTCGGTGCTGACGTTGACCGACGCCCAGATCCGCGAACTGCGCCGCTACCGTGGTCGTCTCATCGTCACCGGCAAGAC
>CAZNOK010000194.1:0-10070 GCA_964574605.1 uncultured Verrucomicrobiota bacterium | reverse complement strand
CTGCCAATGCTGTGGATAATCTCGGTGTCGGGATTGAGGTCAGCGACGCCGCAGACGTTTTTCATCCAGCGGGCGGCGGCCTGACGAAACTCGGGGCCGCCGTTGTCGGCGTAGCCGCGGTTGTCCGGCTTGGCGGCTTCCGCCTGCAACGCCTGCACGCTGAGCGGGAACGCCATCTCGTCGGGTTCGCCGACGCCGAGGTCAAGGAGTTCGACGCCGGGATGGGCGGCCATCGCAGCGCGTTTGGCACGTTTGATTTTCTCGAACTTGTAAATTGCCGTGCTCTTGCCATAATCCTTTCCACCGATGCGCTCGGCGAAAAGCTGCTGAATGTAGGATTCGCTCATGGCGTCGGATATAGACACAAAATGAGGCACTTCGTCAACCATGACCAGTAAACAACGTTACACCGCCATGCTGCGCGGCGAGTCCGTGGACTTCGTGCCGCGCATTCCAATCCTGATGCAATTTGCCGCTGACCACATCGGTGCGAAGTACGGCGCGTTTTGCAGCGATTACCGTGTGAAAGCCAAAGGCAACATCCGGTGCGCCAAGGATTTCGGCCTCGACCTCGTCGGCGTGATGTCCGACCCGTACAGCGAGACGCAAGGCTACGGCGCCGAAATTATCTTCCTCGACAAAGGCGTCCCGCAATGCCCGCATCCGCCTCTGGAGAACTCCACCGACCTTGCAAAGCTACCGACGCCCGACCCACTGAAGTCCGTCCGAATGTTGAACACTGTCAACACCGTCCGCGCCTACCGGCAACGCGCTGGCGACACCTATTCGATTCTCGGCTGGGTCGAAGGCCCCGCGGCCGAGGCGGCGGATTTGCGCGGCGTGAACCAATTTCTGATTGATCTGATGGATGACCCGTCGTGGTGTGGCCAGTTGATGGACCGGTGCGTGGACGTCGCGATTGAATACGCCCGCGCCCAGGTCAACGCCGGCGCGGACACCATCGGCATCGGCGACGCCATCGCATCGCAGGTTTCCCGGCAATTGTACGAGGAGCTTATCCTGCCGCGCGAACAGCGTCTCATCCGGGCCATCAAGGCCATGGGCGCGTTCGTGCGCCTGCACATCTGCGGCAAGATCACGCACCTGCTCGACGGTATCGCCACGTTGAACCTTGACGTGATTGACGTTGACCACATGGTGGACATGACGTTGGTGCGCCAGAAAGTCGGCCCGGGCGTCGCACTTGCCGGCAACCTCGATCCAGTCAGCGGTGTTCTTCGCAGCACGCCCGCGGCCATCCGAGAACGCGTCCGACGCGACTACGCGCTCGTCGGCAACCCGTTCCTCGTCAACGCCGGCTGCGAGATTCCGCCCGGCACGCCGCCCGAAAATCTCCGCGCCCTCTGCGAGCCGTTGCCGTACCAAGCGTGAGGAAATGTTCCGGCTGCGCGGTGCAGTTTCGCGTTGTATCCGCGATGCAGTGGCGCTAACATGTGTGCGCACGAGCAGAAATCCGTATATGAAACGACTCGCATTGTTTCCGGAGATCGTTGCGCTCGCACTGACAATCGCGGCGTGCGGGCTGCCTGCGGCTACGAAGGAGAGGCCGTTCGTCAACTCGCTGGGGATGAAGTTTGTACCGGTCAAAGGCACGCGCGTATTGTTTTCAATCTGGGACACGCGGGTGCAAGACTTCGAGGCGTTCGTGCAGGCGACCGGCTACGACGCGACGAAGGACATGACCTCGATGCGGAACACCGGCTATTCGTGGTACGGCGACACGTGGAAATCACCGGGCTTCACGCAAGGGCCGACGCATCCGGTGGTCGGAGTGAATTGGGAGGATGCGAAGGCGTTCTGCAAATGGCTGACGGAGAAAGAACGAAGGGAAGGACGATTGACAGTGGGACAGGAATACCGGTTGCCGACGGACACAGAATGGAGCGTCGCAGTGGGACTCGGTCTGGAAACGGGTAACACACCGTTTGAGAAGTCCGGGAAGATAAAAGGTGTTTATCCATGGGGCACGCAATGGCCACCGCCGCACAGGGCGGGAAATTATGCTGGTGAAGAATTGAAGCAAGGCTTGCCGTGGGACGAGCCGGTAATTGCCGTTTACAACGATGGTTGTTCTCGGACATCGCCGGTGGGAAGTTTCGCGGCTAATCATTTCGGGTTGTTCGACATGGGTGGTAACGTCTGGCAGTGGTGTGAGGATTTGTACCAACCAAACAAAGAGTGGCGGGTCATACATGAGGCTGGTGCCAAGTGGTGGGAGCCTGCACCAGACATAGAATGGCGGCTGTTGCGCGGTGCGTCCTGGCGCTCCAATGATCCTAACCACCTGCTGTCGTCGTTCCGCTGCCCTGTTAATCACAGCGGCCGCATTGACTTAAACGGCTTCCGATGCGTGTTGGTCATCCGATCGTCTTCGTTACGGTGATCTAGCCGGAACAAAACCGGAACATTTTTCGCAGTGACGCACCAACCACTGGGCGGTACACTTTCCACTGTGAACATCCTCCGCACCTTTCGAGAGATGACTGAGGCATCCGTTGCGCGCAAGCCCAGCGGTTTGCGTATTCCCTTGCCGAAGCAATACTCGCACGCTAAATTCAGCCACAGGTGAAACTCATGAGCGTCGAGCAATTATTGCAGCGGATCACGGTGGACCCACAAATCTGCCACGGCAAACCGTGTGTGCGCGGCTTGCGCTATCCGGTGGAGTGGCTGCTGGAGTTGCTCAGTAGCGGCATGACCGAAGCACAGATTCTGGCGGATTACCCCGACCTTGAGGCGGATGACTTGCGCGCTGCCTGCGCCTATGGCGCCCGGCTGAGCCGAGTCAAACGCATGGAACCGGTCACGGCATGAAGTTCTTGCTGGACGCCCAGCTTCCGCGCCGTCTGGCGCGTGAATTGGCAGCCAATGGCCACGATGTCGTGCATTGTTTGGACCTGCCCTTGGACAACCGGACACCCGATCAGGAACTGGCCACAATAGCTGCGCGTGAAACGCGTGTCTTGGTCACAAAAGACAGTGATTTTGTAACAAGCTATTGGTTGCAAGGAATGCCGCCAAAACTGCTGCTGATTTCCACCGGGAACATTGATAATGATGCGCTGTTGAAATTGGTTGCTGCGAACCAGTCGCTATTAGTCACCGCCTTGACGCAACAGCATTTCGTGGAACTGAGCCGCAATGCAGTCACGATCCACGCCTGAATCCCCGTGAACATCATCCGCACCGTCCGTGAAATGACAGCCGCCTCCGCCGCGCTCAAACGCGACGGCAAGGCCGTCGCATTCGTTCCGACGATGGGTGCGCTTCACGAAGGGCACGCGACATTGATGCGGCGCGCGCGCGAAACCGGCGCTGCGGTCGTCGTCAGCATTTATGTGAACCCGACGCAATTCGGGCCGAAGGAAGATTTCACGAAGTATCCGCGCACATTCGACGCCGATTGCGCGATCTGCAAACGGGAAGGCGTCGCCGTCGTGTTCGCGCCAACTGACGCCGAGATGTATCCGAGTGGCATCGCGTCGGTTTCAACTTGGGTGGACGAGTTGCAGGTCGCCAAACGCCTCGAAGGCGAGCGCCGGCCCGGCCATCTCCGTGGCGTCTGTACCGTCGTCGCGAAACTGTTCAACATCGTCCAGCCCGACACCGCGTTCTTCGGGCAAAAAGATTACCAGCAACTCAAAGTGATCGAGCGGATGGTGCGCGATCTCCGCTATCCGATCCAGATTGTGACGGTGCCAACGGTGCGCGAAGCCGACGGCCTCGCGATGAGCAGTCGCAATCGCTACCTCTCGCCGTCGGAACGAGCGAAAGCCACCGTATTGTCGCGGGCCCTGCGTGCCGCCGGCGAATCAGGCGAAACCGATCCGTTGCGCTTGGAAGCGGCCATGAAGGAAGTGATCGCGACTGTTCCTGAAGCGCGTCTTGATTACGCCGAGGTCGTGGATGGCCAAACGCTGGAGCGCATCCCGCACGTCCGTCCCGGCGATGTTGTGTTGATCGCCGCGTTTCTCGGCACGACGCGCCTGATTGACAACGTCATCCTCTAACGGTTAACACGATCTTGCCGTACGCGCCCGACGACATCACGGCCTCATGTGCCTTCGGCGCGTCCGCCAGCGGGAACTCGCGCCCGACTATTGGACGAAGCGTGCCGTTGGCCAATCCTTCCGCCAGTGCAGTGTGGATGGCGTCGAGTTCGTCGCTTGTCGCGTTCACCAACATCATGCCCATCACCACGCCGTCGTTGCGCATCAGGTCGCGCGGCGTGATTTCGGCGCTGCCACGACTGCCGATGACGACAACGCGTCCGCCGGGCGCCAACGCCGTGAGGTCTTTGCCGAGGTTTACGTTCGCCAGCATTTCCAAGATCACGTTCGCGCTGATGCCATCGAGGTAACCGGGCTGACGATGATCCCGGACTTCGTGCGCGCCTTGTTCACGGACAAGCGCCAAACCGCGTTCACTGCCCGCCGTGCCGATCACGCGCAGCCCGGCGGCGACAGCCAGTTGCACCGCCGCGATGCCGACGCCGCCGCTGGCGCCGTGAACCAGCACTTTCTCCCCGGCCCTTGCGCGCGCCCGTTGAAACAATGCGCGATATGCCGTCGCATACGGAACGTTGACCGACGCGCCTTGGGCGAACGTGAGACAGTCGGGCAACGGATGGATTTGGTGCGGCGCGCACAATGCCAGTTCCGCGTACGCGCCCGTGAGCGTGCCGCCAACATAGACGCGCTGACCGCTTTCCAAGACACCCGCCGCATCCGCGCCGGGCGTGTACGGCAACGCCGGCAGTTTGGCGTAGGCTCCGCTGCGAATATAGGCGTCCACGGGATTCACGCCAGCCGCGCGGATGCGAACGAGCATTTGCCCGGGCGACGGGATTGGATCAGGCAGCGTTTCGAGCTGCATCACCCCCGGTCCGCCGAACTGATAAACTCGGATGGCTTTCATAACGACTCTATTGTAGCATGATGGTATGGCCAACAACCAACAACAGAACTTTGATTTCCTCGTGATCGGCAGCGGCATCGCCGGGCTGTCGTTCGCTTTGAAGGCGGCGCGCATCGGCACGGTGGCCGTCATCACCAAGAAGAAAAGCGCCGACTCCAACACCAACTACGCGCAAGGCGGCATCGCCGCCGTGACGTCCGCCGAGGACAGCTTCGAGTCGCACGTCCAAGACACGCTCAATGCCGGCGCGGGCTTGTGCAAGGCAGACGTTGTCCGCGCCATCGTCAGCGAAGGCACGGCCATCGTGCGCGACTTGGTAGAGATCGGCGTGCGCTTCAGCGAGCGGGAGAACGCCCGCGGTGAATACGACCTCGGCAAGGAAGGCGGCCACACGAAACGCCGCGTCCTCCACGCCGGCGACATCACGGGGCGCGAGATTGAGCGCGCGTTGCTGGCGGCAGTTGGCGCACAGAAGAACATCACCGTCTTCGAGCACCAACTGGCGGTTGACCTGATCACGACGCGCAAGCTCCACGAGTCACGCCCGAATCGCTGCGTCGGCGCTTACGTGCTCGACGAGTTGACCGGCGAAGTCAGCGTGTTTGCCGCTCGCGCGACGTTGCTGGCGACGGGCGGTTCCGGCAAGGTCTATCTCTACACGAGCAATCCCGATATTGCCAGCGGCGACGGCCTGGCGATGGCCTACCGCGCCGGGGCGAGCGTCGCGAACATGGAGTTCATCCAATTTCATCCGACCTGCCTCTACCATCCCAAGGCGAAATCGTTTCTGATCAGCGAGGCCGTGCGCGGCGAAGGCGCCGTGCTGCTGGGCAAAGACGGCCAGCCGTTCATGAAGAAGTATCATCCGATGGCCGACCTCGCGCCGCGCGACATCGTGGCCCGCGCGATTGACGCCGAGATGAAACGCACCGGCACCGACTGTGTCTTCTTGGACATCACGCACAAGGACGCCGATTTCGTGCGGAAACGTTTTCCCAATATCCATGCAAAGTGCCTTGAGTTCGGGTTCGACATGACGAAGTCGCCGTTGCCAATCGTGCCTGCGGCGCACTACCAATGTGGCGGCGTACTGACTAACGTGGATGGTGAGACCGACATCACCGGGCTGCTCGCCGCCGGTGAGGTTGCCTGCACCGGCCTGCACGGCGCGAACCGTCTCGCCAGCAACTCGCTGCTGGAAGCCGTCGTCATCGCCGAACGCGCGGCAAAGAAATTGGCGACAGCGTTTCCCCAGCTACCCGCTACCCGCTACCAGCTACCATCATGGCAAAGCGGCGACGCGGCCAATCCGGATGAACTGGTCGTCGTGACGCACAATTGGGATGAGATTCGCCGCTTGATGTGGGATTACGTCGGCATCGTGCGAACCGACAAACGCCTCTTGCGCGCCCGTGCCCGCATTCAGAATCTCCAGCGCGAGATCAACCAGTTCTACTGGGACTACAAGGTCACGCCTGATCTCATCGAACTGCGCAATCTGGCGCTCGTGGCGGAACTGATTATCGAGAGCGCGCTCCAACGGCGGGAATCGCGCGGGTTGCATTACACCCTGGACTATCCGCATCTATTGCCGTCGGCCTACGACACCGTGTTGCGGAAGGCTTGAAAAGTTTCAGAGTCGCTGGTAGTGTCCAGCGCTCTTGATGGGCGCGTAGTTCAGTTGGCTAGAACGCGCGGATCACACCCGCGAGGTCACAGGTTCAAGTCCTGTCGCGCCCACCATCCGATGCGAATTGACTTGTCAGACTCTGGCGCAGTGCCTACAAAACCCTCCTGTCCAACAACCACATGAGGTGATCCGATGAAACAATTCCTTCCGCACCTTGCCGTATGCAGTTGGTCGCTACAACCCACCTGCCCCGCCGATTTGGTTCGCGACCTGAAAGCCATCGGCCTGAAAAAGCTCCAACTCGACCTCGACCCATTCCGCGAGAACCCAAAGGTCTGGGACGCCGCGCCCGCACTGTTCGCTGAGCACGGCATCACGCTGGTGGCCGGCATGTTTCGCAGCGTCGGGGAAGACTACTCCACGCTCGACACTATTCGTGTTACTGGCGGCGTCGTGCCCGACACGACGTGGGAACAGAACTGGAGCAACGCCCAGATCACCGTCAAGAACGCAGCGCGTCTCGGCGTGAAGTTCATTGATTTCCACGCCGGCTTTCTGCCGCACGATCCGAGCGACCCGAACTTCGCCAAGCTCGTCAGCCGCGTCCGCCAGCTCGCGCGGTTGTATGCCGACCACGGTATCACGCTGGGCTGCGAAACGGGACAGGAAACCGCCGACGCACTGAAAGCATTCCTCGAACAACTCAACGAACCCAACGTCGCCGTCAACTTCGACCCTGCGAACATGCTCCTCTACAACAAAGGCGATCCTGTCGCGTCGTTGCGCGTGGTCGGGCGCTGGGTCAAAGGCGTTCACCTGAAAGACGCCGCCGTCACCAAGACGCCCGGCACGTGGGGCACAGAACTCGCCGTTGGCACCGGCGAAGTCAACTGGCCCGCGTTCTTCCAAGCGCTCGATGATATCAAGTTCAACGGCGTCTTCGGTTTCGAACGCGAGGCCGACAACAAACGCGTCGCGGACATCCGCGCAGGTCTGAAATTTGTGAAGAAACTTTTGGGAGGTAAATCATGAGCACAGTGAATGTTGCCATCGTCGGGGTCGGTTTCATGGGTGCCACACACATCAAGGCGTATCGCCAAATCCCCGGCGCCCGTATCGCCGCCATCTGCGATGCTGTCCACCTGCCTCTGGATGGAGACCTGTCCAAGATCAGCGGTAACATCGGCAGCGCCGAGCCGCTCAAGCTCGACATGTCGCAAACCAAAGCCACCAAGAACCTCGACGACTTGCTCAACGATCCTGAAATTGACCTGATTGACCTTTGCGTGCCGACAGCCGTCCATCCGAAACTTGCCGTCGCCGCACTCAAATCCGGCAAGCATGTGATTTGCGAGAAACCACTCGCCCGCACCTCCGCGCTCGCCCGCGACGTCGTCAAGGCCGCCGAGTCCGCCAAAGGATTCTTCATGGTGGCACATTGCATCCGGTTCTGGCCGGAGTATGCTTGGTTGAAACAAGCCATCGCTGCGAACACCTACGGCAAGGCGCTTGCGGCGCGGTTCCGCCGCGTCTGCGAACCGCCGCTCTGGACGAAAGATTACATGGACGGCGCGAAGTGTGGCGGCGCATTACTCGAACTGCACATTCACGACGTGGATTTTGTCCAATACTGTTTCGGCCGACCCACAGCGGTGTACGCAACTGGCTTCACGGAGCTTAGCGGCGCGCCCGACCACATTGTAGCGCAATTCACCGTTGCCAGCGGCGCGGCCGTGTCAGTCGAAGGCGGCTGGGCGATGACCGGCGGCTTTGGCTTCAACATGGAATACACCGTCCAGTTTGAGAACGCGACCGCCGACTACACGCTTGCCCGCAGCGCTGAACCGCTCCGCCTTTTCGAGAAAGGCCAGCAGCCGCGCGCAATCAAACCGCCGGGCGGCGACGGCTATGTCGGCGAACTCACTCACATGGTCGAGTCCATCCGCGCGAAGAAAGCGCCGACCGTCGTGACGGCCCGCGACGGCGCGAGCGCGGTAGAGCTTTGCGAGGCTGAAGAAAAATCCATGCAGACCGGCAAAGTCGTTTCGCTGTAAGTGAAGCCGATCTTTCAGAGGCTGACCAGCGGCCTTGATGAAGGCTTCGCTTTCAAGGTCCTGCGCGCGCGAAGTTTCGATTGTCCGTGGCATTTTCACGAAGAATACGAACTGATTCTGGTGCTCCAAAGCGGCGGCTATCGGATGGTGGGCGATCATCTCGCGCCATTGCGTCCCGGCGACCTCGTTCTCGTCGGACCGAATCTGCCGCACATTTACCATAACGACGAAGGTTCGCCCGGCCGCACGCCGCCGGTGCACGCGCTCTTGATTCAGTTCGAGGAGAACTGTTTTGGAGATGGCTGGCTGAAGTTGCCGGCGCTTGCTTCCGTGCGACGGTTGCTGGAGCGTGCTCGACTGGGACTCCGCATCATCGGTCCGACGCGCGATCGCGTCGCCGCCATCATGCAAGAAATGCCGAACGTCTCCGGCCTGCGTCGGATCATCAGTTTCCTGAGCATTCTGGAAACTCTGGCTGCCTCCCGCGACTGCCGTCCACTGGCCAGCCGCGCCTTTGCTGCTGCCGGCAAATCGTTTGACCAGGAGCGGATGAACCGCGTTTGCGAATTCATTCGCGACCGGCTCGATCAACCGGTATTTCTGCCCGAACTCGCGAAATTCGTGCATCTCAGTCCCGGCGCGTTCAGTCGTTTTTTCCGCGCGCATACAAACAAGACCTTCCCGGAATTTGTGAATGAGTTGCGTGTGGGACGCGCCTGCCGATTGCTGGCCGAAGGCGAGATGAACGTGACCGAGATCGCCTTCGCCTGCGGCTTCAGCAACCTCTCGAACTTCAACCGCCAGTTCCGCCGGTTGAAACGCACCACGCCGCGAGCTTTTCGGAAAGCAGTGCAGGCGCACGCGCTGGGTACTATACTTTGAACTGGCAGCCATGAAGAAACTCCGCCTCTATCTCGACACGTCAATGAGTGAGCCGAAGGAATCCAAGGCCATGATTGAAGTCCGCGAGTGGAAAGTGGCTGTCTGGCAGGAAGTGGCGCACCTGCCGATGAATGAGGCCATTACCAAGCTGTTGGCAGATTCTGCCAAGACGGCTGAGCGACTTGGGTTCCACATTCCCCAACGACAGGAAAAGCCGGCAGCGATGATTGCCGAAACACCGGGCAAGTACAGTGCAAAACGAAGATCCTGAGCTTAGCCGAAGGATCGCCACGCAGAGCTTGCCTTTGACTCCCCGACAGGCGTATCCATCGATACCGATGGAGGAGCACAAGTGTCCCAACGTTTAATGGGAACAGAGGCAGAATAGGCTGATGTACATGGGTTTCAAGAGCACAACAGGTTTTATCGATTTGAAGTTGGAATCGCCACTTCCAGCGGTTTCCACGCCAGCAGGTCGCTGTGCCAGCGGTCGAAGGATTTACCCTGCGCATTGCCGTCGTCCCAATAGATCTCGTGGCCGAGATCGCGCAGCCATGTCGCGGCCT
>CAZNOK010000193.1:3164-10180 GCA_964574605.1 uncultured Verrucomicrobiota bacterium | reverse complement strand
GTCACACAACGCGCCGTTCCTCGCGCGGGGATTGGTGCTGGCCGGCGAGACGTTGTTTGCGGCGGGACCGCCCGTGATGGTGGACGAACAGGAAGTGTTCACCAACTACGGCGATGCCGCCGTGCAGGCGAAAATGGCGGAGCACGTGGCGGCGTTTGAGGGGAAGAAAGGCGCATTGTTGGTGGCGGTCTCGAAGAAAGAAGGCAAACAACTCGCCGCTTACCGCCTTGATTCGCCGCCGGTTCTTGACGGCATGATTGCCGCGAACGGCAAATTGTTCGTCGCCACGCTGGACGGCAAAGTTCTCTGTCTTGGCGGCAAAGGCAACACGTTGCCGCCCGCGCCGGAAGTCAAATTGGGCGCTGCGTCCGAGTCCTCAGAGACAATCCCCGACACCGAGTTCCAAAAGATCGAGAACCTGCGCATCACCAAGTCGGACATTGGCTATCGCCTGCAACCTCCGCGCGGCGCGACGGGCTTCGCGCTGAAGAAGCTCGACAAGCCGTTGACTGGGCGCGTCACGTTCCGCCTGAAAATTCGCACTACGCCGGGCGCGTCTTCGCCCGACACACCGGGCAACGGGTTCCTTGTTTTTGGCAACTCGCCTGACGAAGCCAGATTGATCAAGTGCGGCTGCCGTCTGAGCGGCAAGTCGCTGGAAATCACGCAAGGCCCCGGCCCGGCCAAGACCGGCCGCGCCTCCCAGAAAGCCGATCTCAAAGCCAACGAAGTCACAGACGTGACAGTCGTCGCCGACCTCACCGCGCAAACAGTGACGCTCTCCGCGCGGGGCCAGACCGTGGAAGCGCCGTTTGTTGCGCGCCTCGACTCGATCCTTTGGATTGGTTACTGCGTCTCGTCGGTGATCAGCGACTTCAGCGCCATCGAAATTGACGGGGAATGATTGGCTGCATTGGATTTGTCAGCTCATTGCTTCCAGTTGTAATACGTTTTCCCCAGCTCGCTGCGGACCGACAAATCGTAGCCTCCCTTGTTGTTTGTGCCGGGAAAACGGTAGCTGTAATAATTGCCTGCGGGATTACGAACGCGCTCGGCTCCGGGCATGCTTCCCGCCTTGCCGCTCTGCACGATGCGCCCTTCTTCATTGACCATGAATTTATTTTGGCTGCCCAAGGACACCGTGATGTACAGCTTGTCGAAATCGTTCTTCCTCTGCACCAGCGCTCTGGCCAACGTTGCGGCGCCGTCCTTCTTCAGGCTGTCGTTCTTCCACGCGATGATTTCCTCAACACTGCTGCCTTCCGGGGGTTCGGATTTTCCGCTGTAATTTTGGGGATAATACCCGTGGTCATTCTTGTACGCCTCAATGGCCAGTCCGAGCATGGAAAACTGCCCCTGGCATTTCGCGTCCATCGCCTTCTTTTGCATGTAGCCAATCCCCCCAAGCACCAGTCCCGCCAGCAGCGCGATGATGAGAACCACCGCCATCAGCTCAATCAAGGAGAAACCTTTTCGGGAAGATGTTTTCATCTGGTTCTTGTTTTTGCAACCTTGCCTTGCTGGCGGTGTTGAATTATAACTACGCCAATGAACGCCAACTTGTCAATCGCCCTTGTTCTTCTGCTGGCTTCGATGCCGCACGCGCGCAGCGCGGAGCAGACCAACGCAATCCTCGAAACATCCGGCGTCAAAGGCGGCCTCATTGTTCACGTCGGCTGCGGCGACGGCAAACTCACCGCCACGCTGCGCGTCAACGACAGCTTCATCGTTCACGGCATTGACAAGGACGTGACGACAGCGCGCCAACACATTCAATCGCTCGGTTTGTATGGGCCGGTCAGCGTGGAGAATTGGAGTGGTGGAGTGTTGCCATACACGGACAACTTGGTGAATCTTTTGATCGCAGAAAAGCCCGGCATGGTTTCGCGGGACGAAGTGATGCGCGTGCTTGCGCCGGGCGGCGTGGCGCTCATCGCCGGCAAGAAGATGGTGAAGCCGTGGACGAAGGAGGTTGACGAGTGGACGCATGCGTTGCACGGCCCGGACAACAACCCTGTTGCTCGCGACGCTATCGTTGGGCCGCCGCAGCATTTGCAATGGGTGTGCGGGCCGTTGTGGGCGCGCAGCCACGATCATCTGGGCACGGTCAGCGTGGTGGTGTCAAGCGGCGGGCGCTTGTTTTGCATTGTGGACGAGGGGCCGATAGCGGCAGTGGCGTTGCCGGCGCGTTGGTTTTTGGTGGCGCGGGACGCCTTCAACGGCGTGGAACTCTGGCGGCGGCCGGTGGAACCGTGGGAGCACCAGTTGCGCGGATTCCGCAGCGGTCCGGTGGCGCTTTCCCGCCGGCTGGTGGCGATTGGCAATCATGTGTTCGTCACGCTTGGTTACGGCAAACCGCTTACCAAGCTCGATGCCGCCACAGGTCAAACGCTGAAAACTTACGCGGGCACCGGCGATACGCTCGAAATCCTCCATGACGATCGTGTCTTGGTTTTGCTGCTCGGCGAGCCGCTGAGTCACGCCGTCGAATCGGCGACAGTGGCGCGTGGATTCTTCGTCACCGAAGGCAAGAAACGGCTGATGGCCGTGCAGGCGGACACTGGCGCGGTGTTGTGGAAAAAATCCGGGGCTGATGTTGCGGATGTTATGCCGACAACGTTGGCCGCGTCGGGTGGGCGCGTGTTTTTCCAAAACCCGACCTCGCTGATTTGCCTCGACAAAAAATCCGGCCGCGAACACTGGCGGGCCGCGCGACCGGTGAGCGTCAGCCGGTGGGCTTGGTCAGCGCCGACGCTCGTTGTGCAGGATGACGTGGTGCTCAGTGCTGATCGCGGTCCAACGGCGGAATTGAGTCAGGCTCCCCGCGAGCCGGGCAAGGTGGTGTGGGGCGTCAGCAGCAGCGCCGAGTTGCCGCCGGAAGGAGAAGTCATCGCGTTCTCCGCGCAAACAGGCGAGCGGCTGTGGAGCGCGCCGGGCCGGGAATCGTACACTTCGCCGTTGGATATTTTCATCAACGACGGACTGGCGTGGTGGGGCAGTTTGATGAACATCCGGGAACCGGGCATCGCCGAGGGGCGCGATTTGCGCACGGGAAAGGTCATGCGAACTCTGCCGCCGGACCAGACGTTCTACACCGCCGGGATGGGGCATCATCGCTGTTATCGGAACAAGGCAACGACCCGGTATTTTCTTCTCGGCCGGGCCGGCGTGGAGTTTGTGGATCAGGCCACGGGCAAGGTTTCTCCCAACCACTGGGTTCGCGGTGTTTGCCAGTATGGCGTGCTGCCGTGCAACGGACTGCTGTACGCGCCGCCTCATTCGTGTGCGTGTTTCATCGAGGCAAAACTCAACGGCTTCAATGCGCTCGCACCGGAACGAAAGCAGAAAGCAGAAAGCAGAAAGCAGAAGACCGAGCGTCTCCAACGCGGCCCCGCCTATGGAAAAATCCGAAATCCGAAATCCAAAATCCAAAATCCCGAAGATTGGCCGACGTATCGGCACGACGCGGCGCGCAGCGGACGAGCCAGCACGTCGGTGCCCGTTGCGCTCAAGCCGGCATGGCAGACGGAGCTTGGCGGGAAACTGACCAGCCTCGTGGCCGCCGAAGGGAAGGTGTTCGTCGCTGACATTGAGACCCACACCGTTCACGCGCTCGACGGCGCGTCAGGCCGGCGCGTCTGGAGTTTCACCGCCGGCGGTCGCGTGAACAGTCCGCCGACAATTTACCGTGGACTGGTGTTGTTTGGTTGCGTGGATGGCCACGTGTATTGCCTGCGCGCCAGCGACGGCGCATTGGCGTGGCGGTTCCGCGCCGGGCCAGAGGACCGGCGGATCATGGCTCACAATCAACTCGAATCCGTCTGGCCGGTGCCGGGCAGCGTGTTGGTGCACAATGGTGCGGTGTATTTCGCGGCAGGACGCTCCTCCTTCCTCGATGGCGGCATGTATCTTTTTGCGTTGGAACCGTTCAAAGGCGAGATTCTCACGCAACGCAACATCAACAGCCGCGACCCGCAGACCGGCGAAGAACCACAGGACACCATCCAAGGCGTGACAATGCCGGGCGCGTTGCCGGATGTGATGTCCAGCGACGGCTCCTATGTTTATCTGCGACACATGCGTTTCGATTCCGACGGCGCGGAACGCCCGTCCGACGTGACGCACCTGTTCAGCCCGGCGGGTTTCCTTGACGACTCGTGGTGGCATCGCACGTATTGGATCGTGGGTACGCGCATGGGCACGGGCTGGAGCAACTGGCCGCAAGTTGGCCGCCGTGCCCCGGCGGGGCGGTTGTTGGTCTTGGATGACGCGACCGTTTATGGTTTCGGACGGTTGAATCAATACTCGCGTCAAGGCGGCCATGTGGGGCTGGACGGCGATGATTTGCCGTGGCCGTTGCCAACCGCCGACTGGCCCAGCGCGCTTACCGAGTATCGTCTGTTCGCCTGCGCAAAGGAACCGAACGTCAAAGTGATTCCGAATCTCGAACCAAAACCGGAAACGCCGGCCAAGAAGGCAAAGAAAGGCCCGCGACCGTATGAGAAAACCGAGGTCGAATCCACCTGGTCACAACCTTCCAGCCTGTGGGTTCGGGCGATGTTTCTCGCCGGCAAAACGCTCTTCACCGCCGGTCCGCCAAATGTTTTCGTCGGCAAGAAAGGCGACCTTGCAGCCCTCGAAGGCAGAAAGGGCGGCTCGCTTTGCGTCCATGCGACCGCCGACGGCAAAAAACTCGCCGAATACAAACTCGACTCGCCACCAGTGTTTGACGGCATGATTGCCGCGAACAACCGGCTCTACATTTCCACGCTGGTCGGCCACGTGCTTTGTCTGGCAGAAAGGAAGTAATCAACCATGAAAACCACATTGTTCGTTCTTCTCTGTTCAATCTCGCTGTGTTTTGGCAATGACATCATCGAGTCCAGTGGCGTCAAAGGCGGCCTCATTGTTCACGTCGGCTGCGGCGATGGCAAGTCCACCGCATCGTTGCGCGTCAACGACAGCTTCATCGTTCACGGCCTCGACAAGGACGTGACGGCAGCGCGCCAACACATTCAATCGCTCGGCCTGTACGGGTCGGTCAGCGTGGAGAGTTGGAGTGGTGGAGTGTTGCCATACACGGACAACCTCGTGAACCTGATTGTGGCGGAAAAGCCCGGCATCGTTTCGATGGACGAAGTGATGCGGGTACTCGCGCCCGGCGGCGTCGCGCTTATCGCCGGCAAGAAGACGGTGAAGCCGCGTCCGAAGGACATTGATGAGTGGACGCACTTCCTCCACGACGCCGGCAACAATGCCGTGGCAAACGACAAGCGGGTTGACACGCCGCGCTCGTTGCAATGGGTGGCGCCGCCGCTGTGGTTGCGCAGCCATGAAACGCCGTCCGGCGTCGAGGCGCTGGTCTGCGGCGGAGGTCGCTTATTCTACATCTTCGACGAAGGACTGATCGGCATCACCGACCAACGCCTTCCAGAACGATGGGCGTTGTTGTGCCGCGATGCCTTCAACGGGAAACTGCTGTGGCGGCGCTCCATCGAATCGTGGGGCTGGCCGCACTGGGCGCAGGACCGCTTTGCCAATACGGATTGGACCACCATCACCGGCGGTCGCACGGTGGTGCCCGATGAAAATCACCGGCGCGTCGTCGTGGACGGCGACCGGTTGTTCGTGACGCTCAGTTATCAAGCGCCGATGTCCGTTCTCGACGCGGCCACGGGCAAGACGTTGACCACGGTGGCGGAAACGGCCCCTGCGCGTCAGATTCTGGCGGCGGACGGCGTGGCGGTGGTCTATTCGCACACGGGCACCGCGCCGAAAGAACAGCCGGCCAAACGCAAGGGGAAAGCCGCTGCTGAGGCAGATGTCTCGTCGGGGAAGTTGATCGCCGTCAACGGCGCAACGGGCGCGGTATTGTGGCGCAAAGACGTGAGCAACCTGCCGGGATTGTCGCTGGCGATTGACAAGGGCAAGGTGATTTACAAAACCGGTCCGTCGCTCGCAGCGCTTGATCTTCGCACGGGCAAGGAACTATGGAAAACGGACGCGGCGGTGAGAAACGTGGCCACGCTGGTGGCGCACGACGGCGCGATTGCGATTCGCTCCGCCAACTCGCTCGCGATTCACGATGCCACAGATGGGCGTTTGTTGTGGCAGAAGGAAATCCTGCCCAGCATGGGCATCGGCACGCATGATTTGTTTGTGATTGACGGCATTGTGTGGCCCGGTGTGGTGTCCGTCAACGAGCACAAGGAGCCGGAACACAAGGGCGACAGCGCGTTGGCCATCGGCTATGACTTGCGCACGGGGGCGGTGCGTAAGGAAGTTTTTGCCAAAAGCGTCATCAGCCCTGAACATCATCATCGCTGTTACCGCAACAAGGCCACAGGCCGATACGTCATCGTTTCAATGGAAGGCTCCGAGTTCATTGATCTGCTGGGCGACAATCACTCGCAGAACAATTTCATCCGCGGCGCCTGCCGGCTCGGCATGATGCCGGCCAACGGACTGCTCTACGTTCCGCCCGACCAGTGTTTCTGCCAGCCCGGCGCCAAAACGCTCGGCTTCACCGCCGTCGGTCCTGAAGCCGCCGGCAAACCCGTGCCCGATGCCCAGCGCCTCGAACGCGGGCCGGCGTATGGCGAAAGCAGAAAGCAGAAAGTAGAAAGTAGAAATGACGATTGGCCGACGTTTCGCGGCAATGCGACCCGCCACGGCTCCACGACCGCGTCGGTGAGCGCGACGGTGAAAGAAGCGTGGCGCGCAAAACTCGGCGGACGCTTGACCGCGCCGGTCGCGGTTGGCAACCGGGTGTATGTGGCGGCGACTGACGCGCACACGGTTCATGCGCTCGACCTGAAGAGCGGCAAGACGGCGTGGAGTTTCGTGGCTGGCGGACGAATTGATTCGCCGCCGACCATTGTGAACGGATTGGCGTTGTTCGGTTGCGCCGATGGACGAGTCTATTGCTTGCGCGCGGAGGACGGCGCGCTGGCGTGGCGGTTTCTGGCTGCGCCGACGGACCGGCGCATTGTCTGCTTCGATCAAGTCGAGTCGGT
>CAZNOK010000193.1:0-3064 GCA_964574605.1 uncultured Verrucomicrobiota bacterium | reverse complement strand
GACGTGGCGACGGGTAAGCTGCTGCATCAGACGACGTTGTCGGGGCCGTTTCCCGATGCCGGAAAAACCACGCCGCGCGACGTGGCCTTTTACATCACTGGGGCGAACTCCGACGTGCTGGTCTATGAGGGCGGCTACGTTTATATGCGCCAGAAGAAACTGACACCGGACCTGCGCGAGGAGAAACTGGAAGACCTTTCCTCCAAAGGCGAGAAGGATGTTGGACTTCACGTCTTCAGCACGACAGGGCTGCTCGATGGTTCGTGGTACAACCGCACGTTCTGGATGTATTCCAAACGCTGGCCCGGTTTTCAATTGGCCAACCAATCTTCCAAGAGCGGCCAGTTGCTCGTCGTGGACAACGAACACAGTTACGCGGTTCATCCGTTTTACCGGCGCAATGTTCACAGCCCGATGTTCTTCCCCGGCAAGGAAGGCTATTTGTTGTTCGCGGACAAGAACTCCAACGAGCCGCAAATCGTCGGCGACCCCGCCGGCGCGCGCAAGCCGGTCGAATGGCTGCCGCAGTCCAGCTACGTGCGCGGTCGCGGCCGTGACGACGAGAATCTCGAAAACACAGCGTTCGGCCTCGACAAGATGATCGGCTACACGCGCGCCGAGCCGCCCGTCTGGAAAGAGTGGGTGCCGGTCCGCATCCGCGCCATGGTGAAAGCGGCTGATGTATTGTTTGCCGCCGGACCACCCGACGAGTTTGACGAGAAGGACCCGTACGGGCCGTTCGAGGGGCGCAAAGGCGCGCGGTTGTGGGCGGTCTCGGCGAAAGACGGCAGGAAACTGGCCGAACGCACGCTCGATGTGCCGCCGGTGTTCGACGGCCTGATTGCCGTTCGCGGTCATCTGCTCGCCGCATTGGAAGACGGAAGTCTCATTTGTCTGGAAGGAAAATAATGAGATTGATGTTCTTTGTTGTGATGTTCGCTGTCATGGCCAACGCAGCGGAGCAAGCCAACCAAATCCTTAACACCGCCGGTATCAAGGGCGGCCTCGTCGTCCAGATTGGCCGCGGCAAGCTGCGCGTCAACGACAATTTCGTTGTGGACACTCTCGACCAATGCCGCGACGGACGGTTGCCGTACGTGGACAATCTCGTCAACCTGCTCATTGTGGGAAAGTGGGATGCAGTCTCGGTGGACGAAGTGATGCGCGTGCTCGTGCCGGGCGGCGTCGCGCTCATCGGTGGGAAGAAGACCGTGAAACCGTGGCCGAAGGAAATGGATGAGTGGACGCACTACCTCCACGACGCGGGCAACAACGCCGTCTCGCACGACTCGCTCGTCGGGCCGCCGCAACATTTGCAGTGGGTGGCCGGGCCGATGTGGGCGCGCAGCCACGATCACCTCGCCACCGTCAGCGCGGTGGTCTCGTCCGGCGGGCGCATCTTCTACGTCGTGGACGAGGCGCCGACCGCGTCGGTGGCGCTCGCGCCGAAATGGTTTCTCGTGGCGCGCGACGCCTTCAATGGCGTGCAATTGTGGAAACTGCCCATCGAGAGCTGGCAATATCACCTTCGTGGTTTCCGCGCCGGCCCGGCGGAACTGGCTCGGCGGCTCGTTGCGGTCGGCGACCGCGTCTATGTCACGACGGGCTACGGCAAACCGGTCTGCGCGCTCGACACCGCGACCGGCAAGTCGCTCCGAACCTATTCGCAGACGGCCAACGCGACCGAGTTTATTTGTCACAACGGCGTTCTGTTCGTCGTCACCGCGGAGACAATCGGCGCCGACGCGGAAGCGCAGCTTGCGAGAACGGCGTCGGAGAAGTGGAACTTCTGGCCGATTTATTCCGTGCCTGCGCCGAAAAAGCGTTTGCTGGCTGTGGGCGCGGATTCCGGCGATACGCTTTGGAGCAAGGACGTGCCGGACCTGATGCCGACAGCAGTGGCCGCTTCGGGCAATCGCGTGTTCTTCGAGAACCTGAAGCACGTCATCTGCGTTGAGGCGGCCAGCGGAAAAGAACTCTGGCGGGCCGAGCGTCCGTTGACTGCGAAGCGCCCGACGTGGACCGCGCCGACGTTGGTGGTGAGCGGCGATGTTGTCCTTTCCGCTGACCGCGCCGCCGGCGACGACGGCGCACTCAGTTGGACGGTCAACAGCGCCGGCGGCCTCGCGCCGAAGGGCGAGATGATCGCGTTCAACGCCAAGACCGGCCAACGGCTCTGGAGCGCGCCGGCCCGCGAAGGCTACAACTCGCCGGTGGACGCGCTCGTGGCGGGCGGGTTGGTCTGGAGCGGCGACTTGGTCAAGGCCGGCGACCCCGGCATCACGCAAGGCCGCGACCTGCTCACCGGCGAAGTCCGCAAGACCCGACCGCGCGACCAGGAGTTCTACGTGGTCGGCATGGGACATCATCGTTGTTATCGGAACAAGGCGACCGACCGTTATCTCATCACGGGCCGCGCCGGCGCGGAGTTCGTTGATGTCAATACCGGCAAGGCCATCGCGAATCACTGGGTGCGCGGCGCCTGCCAGTACGGCATCATGCCCGCCAACGGCCTGCTCTACGCGCCGCCGCACGCCTGCGCCTGTTTCATCCTCTCAAAACTCAACAGCTTCAACGCGCTTGCCCCGGCCCGGAAGATCGTGGAAAGCGGAGAGCGTTTCGAACGCGGCCCGGCCTACGAGGAAAACTCAAAACCCAAAACCCAAAACCCAAAGCACGATTGGCCGACTTACCGCGCCGACGCCGCCCGTGGCGGCTCCACTTCCGCCGCCGTGCCGGCTACGCTCGCGGAGACGTGGCAGACGAAACTTGGCGGCAAACTCACCGCGCCGATCATCGCCAGCGGCCGGCTGTTCGTTGCCGCGACGGAGACGCGCAAAGTTTGCGCGCTCGACGCGACGAGCGGAAAAGAATTGTGGCGATTTACGGCGGGCGGGCGCGTGGATTCGCCGCCGACGGCGCACGAAGGGCGCGTGTTGTTCGGCAGTGCCGACGGCTGGGTGTATTGCCTGAGCGCAAACGATGGCCGGCTTGCATGGCGGTTCCGCGCCGCGCCGGCGGACCAACGTATCATGGCCTACGGCCAGATCGAATCGCCGTGGCC
>CAZNOK010000192.1:0-10220 GCA_964574605.1 uncultured Verrucomicrobiota bacterium | reverse complement strand
TGAGTTGGACCAATACATTAATCTGCGTCCTGTGAAGCTCTTCCCGAACGTGGATACGCCGCTCAAGGACAAGAAGCCCGAGCACATTGACTTCGTCGTCGTCCGCGAAAACAACGAAGGCCTCTACACCGGCAGTGGCGGATTCGTCTTCAAGGGCACGCCGAACGAAGTCGCCATTCAGGAAAGCATCAACACCCGGCGCGGCGTCGAGCGCTGCCTGCGCTACGCGTTCGAGTACACCCGCAAACGCAACCGTCGCAAGACGCTCACGCTCTGCGGCAAGACCAACGTGCTGACCTACGCCTTCGACCTCTGGGAACGCGCCTTCCACGAAATCGGCGCGAAGGATTTTCCCGACATCAAGCGCAACTACGCCCACGTGGATGCCACGACGATGTGGTTCGTGAAAAATCCGGAATGGTTCGACGTGATCGTGACCGACAACATGTTCGGCGACATCATCACCGATCTCGGCGCGATGATTCAAGGCGGCATGGGCATCGCCGCCGGCGGCAACATCAACCCGCAAGGCACCTCGATGTTCGAGCCGATTGGCGGCAGCGCGCCGAAGTACACCGGCCAGAACGTCATCAACCCGCTCGCCGCCGTTTGCGCCGGCGGGATGATGATGGATTTCCTCGGCGAATCCAAGATGGCCAACGCCATCGAGCAAGCCGTCATCAAGATCGTCCGCGAGAAGCTGAAATCGCTCGCCGCCGGCAAGATGGGTTACGGCACGACGCAGGTTGGCGACCTCGTGGCCGCCGCGGTGTAGAGGCAACCAAGAACCATGTCATTCCGAGCGCAGCGAGGAATCTCAAACTTCTTTCTGAAATGATTCTAGAGATTCCTCGCAGGCTCGGAATGACAAACTTCAGGCACAGAGCCAAATCCGTTCGCTTCGTCAACGGAATGTTGTACATCGTCTTGACCGACGGGCGTGAGATTGGCGTGCCGCTTTCGCAATTCCCTTGGCTCGCCCGCGCCACCCCCGCACAACGCCGCAAATGGAGCATCGAACCCGGTGGTTTTGCCGTGTACTGGAACGAACTCGACGACGGTATCGAAATCGAACACTTGTTCGCCTAGCCGGAACACAACCGGCTTGTCCGCCGCAGCCTTGGCGGAGGTGGAAACACAATCTAACGCTACATCTCGCCAGGGATGGCCATCGGTGTCACGTCCGACAAGTTTTCCGGGTGCGGCGTCAAAAACCGCACCAGGTAAATGCCGACAAACGCCATCGCCACCGCCAGCCAACCGGTCTGCCCGTACCTCGTCATCGCGCCCGACACCGTTTCGCCGATGATCCTGCCGCTGACGAATGCCGGGAGACCCGACGCAAATTGTTGGACCGCCGAGTTGATGCTTATGAAACCGCCGCGGTACCGCGACTTCACGCTCGCCGTTTCCCGATGCGGTCCGACCACCGGCCGATCAGGTTCATACTGAACAGCGTCGTGAACCCGCCGAACAGGTAAATGTACGGCAACTGTTTCTCCGTCATCCCGACGTTCGCCACCGCGTAATTGCTGATGTATGGCGCCACCAAAAAACTCGTGAACGTCAGCACCATCGTGAATAAATACGCCCGCCGGTGTCCGTCTTCCGACATGATCACCCGCATCCGCGCCACCGTCTCCTCGCGCACGCCGTCGCGCAAATGCCCGCGCAATGGCGGCAACACGCGCATGCCCGCCGACAGAATCACGACACTGATCGCCGCCAGCGCGACAAACGGCACATGCCAGTCCCATTGCAACGCCAGCATCAGCCCTATCGGCACACCGCAAATTGAAGCGATGGAAAACGCCGAGATCACCATCCCCATCGCCGCGCCGCGTCGCGATCAACAGCCGGTACGTCGGCGCGAGCGCGCAAAAGAAAGTCCCCGCCGCAAACCCGGCGTACAACCACAACAACGCCGTCTTCCGGTCAAATCGGTCCAGGAAGAAACCGGCGATGACGCTGGAGATTCCGGCACTGAGCGCGTAGGCCGAGACGATCAACCCGAATTGTCCCGGCGAAATGTGAAAGACCCGGATGTACTGCGGCCCGAGCGGCATGATGATGATGAAGTCGAGGACAGTGGTGAACTGGATCGCCGCCAGCAACAGCAGCAGCGACCGTTCATTGCGAACGGTCAGCATCGCGGCGGCGGTTGGCTCGGCAAAATTCATCGTGGCCGCGTACCATACCCGAATTCGGTCGCGATGCGAGATGCTCCGGTATTGTTCCGGCTTCTCAGCCGCGGGCTTTATGCCCGCGCTTTCCGCGCACCCATAAGCCGAGTTGGACGAGACGCCGTTGCCGTGTGCGGCAACGGTGCGGCTACAGGAATCGGAGTGGTGTTAGGGGTTCTTAACTGAAGTCAGGGCATGCGAGCCTATCGGCGCGGATTCGCCAACACTCTCCCGGTGACGTTCCAAGTTCTCAGCATGCAGCACCTGACGGGAAACGGAACCATGCTAAACACTTAGCATGGCACTGAAACGCACGCAGGATCACTCTTGGTGATGATGAGTTGCGATGCGTAGTAGTACGAGGCATCATTGAGTCTGACAGTAGAAGTGGTCTCATAAACCCGATTTGAGCAGGATGAGGATGCCGCCGAGCAGAACAAAGCCGAGGTAGTTGGCTGCGTACCGCTCATGCCGCACAAGGATGCGGCGGTAGTTGTGCAACCACGCCCACCACCGCTCGATCTTCCAGCGCCGCCGATAACGCCGCAAGGCACGCCCATCCTCGGTCGCGGGTTTCTGACGATTCTCTCGATGCGGCGCAATCAATTCGATGCCTTTCGCAGCCAATCGCTCATCCAGCAGATCGCTCTCGTAGGCCAAGTCTCATTGTCCCTGCGCGCGCAGTTGCTCGGCGAGTGCACGGGCAATCTTCTGCCATGATCCGTCGCGCACTCAACGTTGAAAACGGCGGTGACAGGTTTGGTACGGCGGATGGCGTTCGGGCATTTCCTTCCACTGCGCCCCCGTCCATCTTGGCGCCGTGGCAACGGTGGCAGCAGACCGCTGAGCAGTCCCCACTGCTCGTCGGACAAGTCTCTCTTCCACATACTGACCTCCTTGTGGATCAGAGCCTATCACAATTCACCTGTTTATGAGACCAGTTCATGTCTCGTAGCCGCCGAAGGTGAAGTGTCGCGGCGTGGGCAGGTATCCCAAGTAATCGTGCGACAGCGAAACCAAAAACGCCGGTTGGACGGGGCTTCGCTTCCTGAACTCCAGCCCGATCTCGCAGAACACCTCGGTCGGCATTGTCCCGATGCACACCGGACCGATTCGGAGAATTTGCAGCGGAACAGGAACTGCCTCGGGCTGCTTCGCCACGCCCATCACCTTGCTGGCATAAATCGCCGGCATGTTGACCTTGCCGGACTTGGGTGCCGGTTGCGCGAGAGTCTGCTTCGCTCAAGCGAGCTGTTCCGCAGTGGGGCGACAGATGGCAATCATCGGTTCCTGATAACGCGCAGCCAGCGTCACGCCGTCGCGATACTCGGCCTTGGCCAGCGCTGCATGGACCTTGCGTGCGATGTCGTCGGCAACGGTGCGCATCTTGGCATAGGACGGCAGCGTGGGCCGGGGCTTGCGGAAATTGACATTGTTGACGTCGCCGCTGGTGCCGTCGGCCATCATAGCCACGAAAGGTGGGTCCTGATCCTAGGCGCCGAGCAACCGCTTCAATTCATCGCAGTACATGCCATAGTAGTCGGCCGAGATGTCGCCGGTTCTCACTCCACCCACATAATGCAGTGAATAGGCCGAATAGACTGCGATGGGACGACCTTCCGGTTCGCGCAGGGCCAGGATTGAGATGGTCGGATCGGTCGGGCCTGCCGGTTTGACCAGGTCCGGGCTGGCGCCGGGAGGATTCATCTTCACCTAGTCAATGCCCCCGAAGGGATTGGGCGGAGCCGTGCCGGGTTTCATGAACCAGCGGCGATTGAAGACGTGCTCCGGGGCCTCGGCAGTTAAAAAGCAATCTGAGCCGGCCGCAGCGTGCCGACCGCAGTTTGGATTCCGTCGGCAATCCGCCGGGCCACGAACATGCAGTATTGGTTCAGCGGTGCCTTGCCTCTCGCATCGCATGCCTAGTGCGTATGCACCGCCGAAATCAACACATGCTCCGGCGGAATGCCTGTGTTCTGCTGGATCAGCTTGCGGACCTCGATGCTCACGTCGCGACTGACTCCCAGCAGGTCGCAAACGACGAGAGCCAGTTTGGTCTTGCCATCGTCCAAGACGAGGCAGCGGGCGTGCAATTCGTCGTGGACGTTGGTGGCGGGATGTTGGACGAAATTGCCGACGATCTTGCCACCTAGGAAAGGCATGATGTTGCTCGTGGCCGCCCCGGCACGGAAACAGGTTTTGGCCGGTGAAACTGCCAGCAGTGGCGTGCTGACGAGACAGCCAATGACCCACAGCCGGAAGTGTTTCACGATGGTTTCTCCAATTCTTGATTCCCTCCTGCGCCGTTTACTTCTCGACTTCGGCGGCGGGCGCGTTGGTCGCCGCGGCCACCGCGGCGGGGTCAAGGACCCCGGCCCGGTGAAAGTCTGCTTCCGCAGGGGCGTTTTCTTTCCAGCGGAGGTGATGTTGGGCGCGGGCGATGTAGTAGGCGGCGTTGCGCGGATCGCTCTGGATGGCAAGCTGAATCTGATCGGCGGCTTGTTGGCGGTTGCCCGCCGCGTCGTAGAGGCTGGCAATCTTGATGTGCAGTTCGTGCGCGTAGGGGTTGAGCACGAGGGCGCGTTCGTACAGTTTCAGAGCCTCCTCATGGTCGTTGGGTTCGTTGCGGGCAGCGCAGAGGTCGGCGAAGCCGGCGAGGGCTTCGAAGTTGCGCTCGTCGGAACGAATCGCCCGCCGATACATGCTTTCGGCGCCGCTGAAGTCTTTCTCGGAGGCGCATTGTCCGGCGCGCGCCGACAGCGCCGCGCCGGGACTGGTGTTGACCAGCAACCACAGGAACAACACAAACCCCAACAGCGAACCGCCAGTCAACATCGCCCGATGGATGCCGGTCAGACGGAACACGGTGTGTTTGCCGGTGATGTGGGTCTTGTCGGGATGCTCGTTGTGGTTGTGCAGCCCGCACGTCAGGGTGGCGCCGAGAATCGCCACGAGCGTCAGTTGGTTGGCACAGGCATCAAACCCGCTGCTCATGGCCGTGTCCACCACTGCCGCCATCACGACGGCGAGACCCGCCACGGTGAAAGCGTAACGGTTGGAGTTCGTGGACGCCGAATAGCGTTTGGCGCGGGCGTTGAGAATCTGGACGGCGGCGACGCAGAATCCGACAACCACCGCAAGGGTCAGCAACGCGCCGATGACGCCGTATTCCGCCAGAAACGTGAAGCAGTCGCTGCCAGCGGCGATGGGCGATCCCTGTTGTCCGCGGAACTCGGGGTAACGCCACGGGAACATCCCGGGTCCGACGCCTATCAACGGATTCCGCACCGCCATCGTGACGGCGCTCCGCCACAAGGGCACCGTGGACGCTGACGATGCGGCGCTGAACATCGAGCGCGACGGCGCGATGCCTTCGAGTCTAAGGACCGCCAGCAAGCTGATGCCGGCAACCGCCAGTGCCATCCCCGTGCCGATCAGCACACGGTGGAATTTCCAGCCGCGTTTGCGCAACAGGTACACGCCCAACACCATCGCCGATGCCAGCCAACTGAACCAGTGCCACCAATCGCCGGTCGCCACCATTCCGGCCAGCAGAACGAGGGCGACAAACACACAAAAAACTTTCTCCGCCATGGAACGACGCGAAAACAGGAACGTCGCCGCCGCAATGGGAAAAACCATGTGCAGATACGCCAAATGATCCGCCGTTTCCTTGAACGCGCTCCGGACTGTTTCCTGCGCTGCAGACGGACCGGCGCTGATGAACAACTGTCCAAAACTTTTGATCGCCAGCAGGGTACCCACGCCGACGAGCGTCCAGATCACCCACGTGAATTGCCAGCGGTGACGCATGACGTTGGTGACCACGAAGAACAACAGCATCATTCCCACCAGCAGCAACACGTTGTGGCGCGCCACCCATTCCACGTCGCTCAACCCGTAGCGGGCGACTGCGTAGGTCGCGAGCAACAGCATAGGCGCGTTCAACAGCGTGGACACCAGATGCGTTTCGTTGCCAAAACACTGGCTCACAATCCATAGAAACACCATCAAGCCGACGACACACAACGTGCCGTTGCGCGCCCACACCTCCCAAGTGGCTGGCACCAGCGGGACGACCGCCAGCAGCGCCACCAGCAGGGAGAAGATCATCCGATGACACAGTCGAGCCGCCGGCACCAGCGGCGGACTGGTTTCTTCGCCGGAAGAGGACCTCACTCTCTGACGATGATGGGACACCTCACTCATGCATAATAATGCACACTTACCGTTTGGTTAGAGAAGTCCCGTACAACCTAAAAAATGCTGCGCGGAACGTAAATGGAATCCCCCGGTTGAATCGGCACGTCCTTCTCGGGATGGCGGCGAATATCCTCACAATCGTACACGGTCTTGGCGCGGCCCCGAGTCAGTTCCACCCTGTTGCGATTGGCAAAATCGGTAAACCCGCTGGCGGTGCTGATGGCTTTCGACAGCGTCATATCCTTGCTCCACGGAAACCGGCTCGGTTGCCTGACTTCACCGCCAATATAGACGTAACGCACCGGTGCCAGCACCGTCGCCGTGCAACGCACGTAGTAACGCGGCACATATGCCTTTTGGATGGCGTCGGCCAATTCGCTGGTGGTCAGCCCCCCCGCCTTCAGTGGCCCGATCAATGGCAGCGCAATAAAGCCCGCGTCATCCACTGTCACCTCGGAAAGCTGCGGGGTCTGCGTCGGGCTGGTTTCGACACGCACCTGCAACAGGTCGCCCACCCGCAATCGCGATTCGCCTTCCCCCGAGATTTCCGTCGTCACCTTCACCGGCGGCTTGGCAGGCGTGCCACAACCCGTTGCCCACACCACACTCAATGCCGCCACAACGGCAGTCACCACGATACGGTCAACTCGGAATGTCGTCTTCATGGCGCTGTCAAAAAGCATCAGTACGTGTCCTCCAATTTGATCTCCTCGCTCTTGGCTTCCTTCCCAACGGCAGGTTTCTCCTGATCGCGGATGTAATAGTCATAATGGTGCTCGTGATAATAATAATAGCTGTCCTCAGTCTCGACACGAACGTTGTTGGCTACCACGCCGAGTAGTTTGCCACCGGCGTTCTCGATCATTTTGCGCGCACGTTGGGAGAGAGCCCGAGGATAACGACGATGCTGCACGACGAGGATGGCGAGGCCGACCTCGCGGGCTACGATTGCAGAGTCGCTGATGCCCAGCACCGGCGGCGTGTCGTACAGAACCACATCAAAACGCTGCGCGAGTTTAGGGATCAACCCCCTCATCCTCTGCGAGGTCAACAGTGGCAGCGCCGCCTTGGCCGACTTTGATTCACCGGCGGGAATCATCGAGATGTTCGGCTGACTACTCTGGTGAATCACGTCCTCCAGCGACATGACCCCAGCGAGGTAGTCGGCCAAACCGTTGCCGCGGTCAATGCCGTAATACTTGTGCGACGTCGGCCGGCGCAGGTCAGTGTCCACCACCAGCACGCGCAAGCCTTGCTGTGCATACACAAAGGCAAGATTGGCCACCGTAAAGGATTTGCCCTCGCCTGCCGCGCTGCTGAGGACGGCAAGGGATTTGGAGCCGGTGCCGGGATAGCTGAAATCGAGGTTGGTGCGAAGCATCCGATAGGCTTCGAGGTGGAGCTGGGAGGAACTGCTGGCGCTGAGCAGCAAGGCCTTTTGCGGGATGACACCGAGCACGGGAAGACCGAGGTAACGTTCAACGTCATCCATGATCTTGAGGCTGGTGTCGAGGAACTCAATAAAGAACGCCAAGCCGATGCCGAGCAGCAGCCCGACCAAGCCGCCGATGCTGAGGTTGAGCGCCCAGTCGGGCTTGACAGGCGCCAGCGACGGTTCGCCGCTGTCAATCTTCTCGACGGGACTGCGCGGGACCTGCAACTCGATGGTGACCTGTTGGAGGCGCTGTTTGAGGACATCGAAAAGTTTGCTCTCGGATTCTTCGTCGCGCTGCGCGTTGCGGAACGGCAGGAACGCCTCGCTTTCCTGAAGCACACTAAGCTTCTTCAACTCATCGAGTTGTTTCTGCAACTCGGTGACGCGTTCTTGTCCCATGCGGAAATCCACTTCGAAGCCGCGCATGATGCCGTCCAGCCGCGTGTCAACCTGCCGGTTCAGGGTGTCGTACTGGACAATGGCGCTCTTCACTTGCGGATGGTCAGGACCAAAGTCCTGTTTGAGCACTGCCACCCTGACCTCCGCATCCGTGAGTTGTTGGTTCAGCGTCTGGAGCGTCGGATCGCCAATGACCGTGGCAATGGCATTGCGCAGTTGGTCGTGGTTCAGCTTTTTCAATTCCTTCATCCGTGTGTCGCGCCCGACGAATTCCACGCGAGCCGATGTCAACTGGTTCTCCAGTTGTTGAACGGTGAGGTCGTTGAGCTTGACGGCGCCGAACACCTGGACGTTCAGCTCCTTGCGCAGCTTCTCGACCTTGTCCTGGGCCTCTTTGACTTTCTTGGATTGTTTGTCCAGTTCCTCTTGGACCTTCAGCAATCCCTTCATCGTCTGCTGGCGCCGCACTTCGAGGCGATCCCTCTCGAACGTGTCGGCAATGTAGTTGGAGAGATCGGCGGCCAGTTGCGGATCTTGGTCGAAGACACGAATCTCAATCAGGCTGGTGTCGCGGTAGCGCTGCACGGACATCGCTCGTTTCAACATCCGAAACGTCATCTCCAGCGGCAGCGGGTCGCCGCCGTATGCCCAGCGTTTGCGAAGGTCAAACCGTTCGATGACCGGGTAGAGGATCTTCTGCGACTGGATGATCTCGTACTGGGTTTGCAAGAAATATGGGTCGTACCCGGCGTAGCCCTGCTGTTGGAACACTTCCACGGTCAACCGCTCCTGCTCGACTTTGATGCGGGAAGCCGACATGTAGATCTTGGGCTGGAAGAACGTCACCGTGGTCGCCACCAGGATGACGATCAAGAACACCACAAACACAATCGCCTTGCGGGATTTCACCACCCGCCAATAATCCAAGAATTGCAGCCGAGCTTCCGGCATCGAAGATTTAGACTTTACAGTTTCCTCATTCATGGCAGTAGAAACGTAGTAAACACCAACGTTGCACTAGCGCGCAAGCCGAAAAAAGCCTGCACCCCAAAATGACAAAACACACCCCTTCCCTGAGCAAGCGCACTCAAAGTCATCGGAACCTCACGCCGACGCGATGGATGCCCTATTCCTCTTTTGGCAGATACTTCCGGCTGGCGCGGATCATCTCGTCCAGCGTGTCGCGGAACTGCTCGACACCGCTGAGCGGTATGATGATGGCATCGCGGCGTCCGCCCACCTCTTCGGTGATGCGCAGAAACTGGCCGCGCGCATTCTCTTTCAGCTCGAATGTGAACTGTTTCCGTTCCACCCGCAGACTCTGGCTCGGCACGGGCAAATCCGTGCTTCCCATCGGTCCCGGCTGCATGTCTGATTGCATCATTCCTCTCATTCTCTCCTCTCGCGTCTTGGCGCCCTACTCGCCCACTCACAATGCCTTGTGCCATTACTAGCACAGCCCCCCGCCCTCGTCAACGGCTCTGTGCGCTGCGGGCGCAGTTCGAACCTTTGGGCAGGAACGCCGCCGTCCCGGCGGCTCTGCCCGACACTCTGTGCTCGACATCTTGCTGCCCCTTGGCTACTCTGCGCGCCAGCAAAGGCTGAAAATGACATGGAGAACCGCAACGTTCTTGCGTGTGGGAAAAGCCGCCGTTCTGGCGTTGGGGGTTTCATGTGTCTGCGCCGAGGACAACACCAGCAACATCATCAGCGGCACCACCTCCAACAACGCCGGGGCTGACTTCATCGTCGGCAACACCGGCACCAACAACTCCCTGACCATCTCCGCCGGCGGTATCCTGACCAATGTCAACTTCGGCTACATCGGCAACGCAGCCTCCGCTTCCAACAACTGGGTTGTGATTACGGACAACGGCTCCCTTTGGCGAAATAAGAACTCGCTCACCATTGGCCAATCCGGTCTCTGCAATTCCCTGATAGTCAGCAATGGCGGTAGGGTGCTCAATACGTATGGCTACATCGGCAGCAATGACACATCC
>CAZNOK010000191.1:0-10220 GCA_964574605.1 uncultured Verrucomicrobiota bacterium | reverse complement strand
GTCTGCTGGAAGGCGTGCCGGGGCTGGCCAAGACGCTCATGGTGCGCGGGCTGGCGCAAGTGATGGATTTGTCGTTCCGACGGATCCAGTTCACGCCGGACCTGATGCCATCGGACATCACGGGAACCGAGGTCATCCACGAAGACCCGACCACGGGCCAGCGCAATCTCACGTTCCTGCCGGGGCCGTTGTTCGCGCAGATGATCCTTGCCGACGAAATCAACCGCACGCCGCCGAAGACGCAAGCGGCCCTGTTGGAGGCAATGCAGGAACACTCGATCACCGTCGGCGGCAAGACGTATTCGTTGACTGAACCGTTTTTCGTGCTGGCGACGCAAAACCCCATCGAACAGGAGGGCACCTACCCGTTGCCCGAGGCGCAACGCGACCGGTTTCTGTTCCATGTGAAAGTCACCTATCCGAACCGCGAACAGGAACGCGAGATTGTCAACCGCACCACCAGCGCGTTCGAGACACAAATGTCGCCGGTCATCACCGGCCCGGAAATCATCGCGTGCCAGACGCTGGTGCGGCGCGTGCCGGTGCCGGATCACGTGATGGATTTCGTGCTGGACCTCGTGCGTTGCACCCGGCCCAAGGAAGCCGACCAGAAACTGTCGTTCGTGAAGGAACTCGTCGAGTGGGGCGCCGGGCCGCGCGCGTGCCAGTACCTCACGCTCGGCGGCAAGGTCCGCGCCGTGTTGCAGGGGCGGTTCCACGTGACCATTGACGACATCGAGGCAATTGCGCATCCCGTGTTGCGCCACCGCGTGATCCCGACGTTCAACGCCGAGGCCGAGGGCATCAACGTGGATGAAATCATTGACCGCATCCTCAAGGCGGTGCCCCGCGGCACGCCGGCCAACGTATTGTGAGTCGTCCGTCTGATTTTCTGACACCGGCCGACCTGCAGAAAATCAGCAACCTGCAGGTGCTCGCCCGTCTTGTCGTCGAGGGTTTCTGCTCCGGCCTGCACACCTCGCCGCACAAAGGGTTCAGCGTCGAGTTCCGCGAACACCGCCAATATGTGCAGGGCGACGAAATCCGCCGGCTCGACTGGAAGGTCTTCGGCAAGAGCGACCGCCTCTACATCAAGGAGTACGAGGAGGAAACGAACCTGCGGGCGACGTTGCTGGTGGATGTCAGCGGCTCGATGTCTTACGCCGGCAACGGCGTCAGCAAATACCAGTACGCCATCCGCCTCGCGGCCTGCCTGTCGTACCTGATGTTGCGGCAGGCCGACAGCGTCGGGCTGGTGACGTTCGACGAAAAAATCCGCCACTACATCCCGCCGCGGTCGCGCCCCAATCATTTGCGAATGCTGCTCGACGCGCTTCAAGACACCACTCCCGGCGGCGAGACCGAGTTGGGGAAAGTGTTTCACCAGATCGTCCCGAAAATTCATCGGCGCGGCCTGCTGATTATCTTCTCGGACTGTTTTGGCGACGTGACCGAACTGATGTCAGCATTGGCGCATTTCCGGCATGCCCACCATGAGATCATCATCTTCCAGATCTGGGACCCCGACGAACTGACGTTCCCATTCAAGCAATGGACCCGGTTCGACTCGCTCGAATCCGAGGCCGACAAACGCCTGATTGATCCCGTCGGACTTCGCTCCGTGTACATGGAGAACTTGGAGAAGTTCCGCAAAGACCTCAAGGACGGTTGCCACCGGCATCGGATTGACCTCGTGCCGGTGACGACCGACAAACCGTACGCCGAATCGCTGGCGTATTATCTTGCCCGCCGGATGAAGACCGCATGACCTTCCTGAACATCATTTTGTTGGGCGGACTTTCGGCGGCGAGCATTCCGATCATCATTCATCTGCTCCACAAACGCCAGTTCAAGGTCGTCAAATGGGCTGCGATGCACCTATTGATTCCGCTCGAACGCCGTCAACGGCGCCGAATCCAGATCGAGCAATTACTGCTGCTCATCGTGCGTTGCCTGATCCCGGCCGTGCTCGCGCTACTGATGTCGCGGCCAGTGTTGACCGGGATGCAATCGCTGATGGGCGGCGCGAAAACGTCCGTCGTGGTGGCGCTCGACAACTCCTATTCGATGGAAGTCGGCACCAAGAACCGCAACACCTTCACCGAAGCGCGCGACACCACCAGCCAAGTCATTCGCCACCTCGGACGCGGTAGCGAAGTCGGCGTCGTGTTGATGCGCGGCGTGCCGGGATCGTTGCTCGACGAGGCGACCTACAACACCGACCGCGCCGACCGCGAGCTTCGCAAGCTCCAAACCGGCTACGGTTCCGCCGCGGTGCCGGCGTCGCTCGAACTCGCCGTCGGCATGCTCGGCAAAATGCACGAAGTCCAACGCGAGCTTGTCATCGTCAGCGATTTCCAGAAAATCAGTTGGGGCGAGTCCGACGACATCGAGCGCGCCCGCATCGCGAACCTGCTCAAGAAACTTCCGGTCGCGACGCCGGTCACGTTCATCCACATCGGGCACGAAGACAAAAACAACGTCAGCGTCCAGTCGCTCGATTTCTCCCGGTTCCTCCTCGGCGTCGGCCAGAAGTTCCAAGTCCGCGCCAACCTCAAGAACCACGGCGACACCGCGCACCCGAGCTTGCGAGTCTATTTCAAAGTGGACAACCAGGAACGCGGTGTCGCGCAGATCGCGCTCGCGCCGCACGAGACCGGACAAGTCCTCTTCACGCACACCTTCGACGCCGCCGGGTCGCACGTTGTCGCCGTCGAGGCCGACGCGCCGGATTCGCTGAAGCAGGATAACTCGCTGCTCGCCGCCGTGCCGGTCTGGGACAACCTGCCGGTGCTCCTCATCAATGGCAACCCGGGCCGCGGCCCGCTTGAAGGCGAGACCGACTTCCTTGAGATCGCGCTTCGTCCGTACAGTTCCAGCAAAAACTCGCTCGCCGACCTCATCACCACGACCGTCATTGAGCCGGAACGAAATCTCGCACCCGCGCTCAAGGACAAGCGCGTCGCCGTCCTCGCCAACGTCGCGCAACTCAAGAGCCAGCAGATCAAGCTGCTCGAAGATTTCGTCCACAACGGCGGCGGCCTGCTCATCTTCCCCGGCGACCGCATCAAGACGCCCTGGTACAACACGCAGTTCTATGCCGACGGCAAAGGCCTGTTCCCGTTGCGGCTCACCACGCTCGAAGGCGGCCTCGACGACGACGCGCCGCACACGGCGATTCTCGTCCAGCATTTCGAGCATCCCGCGCTCTCGCTCTTCAACGATCCGCGCCGCGGCAACCTCGCCAGCGCGACTGTTCGCCTCTGGTACAAGTTCGACGAGAAAGGAAAGATTACGGACTTCGCGAAGTCCGTAATTTCTAAAAAACCCCCGGAGACCCGCGACGCGCCGAAAACCGACGGTGCGCCCTTCATCCTCGCCCGCCTCAGCACCGGCGATCCGTATCTCATCGAAAAAAAATTCGGCGAAGGCACCGTCATCGCCGCGAGTGTCCCGTGCGGTGGCGAGTGGTCGAACCTGCCGACGCGTCCCATTTACCTGCCGTTGATGCAACAGCTCGTCACCTACCTCGCCGCCAAATTCGATCCGCCGCGCAACGTTGACATCGGCCACCCGCTCGTCGCCGTGTTGCCGGCGTCGTTCAGCGGCAAGACGCTCGAACTTTCCGACCCCGACGGCCGCAAATACAAACTCACCGTCAAATCCGCCGGCGGCCGCGCGCTCGTCAGCTTCAACGACACGCGTCGCCCCGGCCTCTACATCCTCGAAACGCCGGACAAGAAGGTGGTGCATTTCGTCGTCAACACCACGCGTGCCGAGTCCGACCTCACGCAACTCACCGCTGACGAAATCAAAACCGTCGCCAAACCGTTCAACGCCGAAGTCGTTTCGACTTGGGGCGAGTACCGCAAGCTCGAACAACGCCGTCGCTACGGTCGCGACCTCTGGCGTCCGCTGCTCTGGTCGTTGGTCGGCCTCGTCTTCATCGAACTCGTCCTCCAACAACGAATCACCCGGAGCCAACGATGACCCGCACCGTCACAAATCTGCGTTTCATCGGCGACTGGGGCGTCTGGCTCGCGGTCGTGGTGGCGCTGGCACTCGCGGGGGCGGCGTGGTGGTTCTACCGGCGCGAGTACCGCAGATTCGAACAACACAACGGGAGGGCAAAGCAATGAGCGAAGACATCCCTGTTTTGCCGCCGCATCCACAGGTTGCCGCTCCTGCCCCGGCGAAACACCGGGTCTGGCCGGTGTTCGTCGCATTCGGCGCGCTGGTGGTTTTGGAGGTCATCGCCGCCAATGAGGTGGTCGCGGCTATCGCGATCAGCAAGTACGGCACCCAGCTCGCTGCGACTAAGTTTGACGACGTGGCCAAATCCGCGACCGGGTTGCTGGGCAACATCGCGTGCAGCATGGCGATTATCGCGGGAATCGCGCTCGGCGGCGCATGGCTCTCGCCAGTCCGCTGGCGCGACCGGCTGTGCCTGCACTGGGTTCCGTTGCGCCTTCCGATTCTTATCACGGGCACGCTCGGCATCGTGAGCACCGGCATGATCGTCACCGCATGTATGAACCTCGGTTGGATTCCGGGTTCCCCTTGGCAGGATGCACTCGACCGTATGCTGAAAAACTTGTCCTTGGGCCGCGCCATCATGGTCGTACCGCTGCTTGACCTGCTGCCGGCTCTGGTCGAGGAGATGCTGTTCCGCGGCTATATCCAGACGCGGCTCGTGGCGCGGTGGGGTGCGACGTGGGGTGTGTTCTTGACCGCGCTGATGTTCGGCACCGGACACCTCGATGAGATACTGGGACTTCGTACTGTCGTGAACGGCTGCATCTACGGCTTCATCACCGTTCGCACCCGCAGCATCGTGCCGGCGATAATTTGCCATGCGGCCAACAACACAATCTCAACGCTAATGGTCGGCGACACCAAGGGCCGGACTGATAACCTCCTAATCCTGTTCCTCTGTCTGGTCATCCTGCCGCTCGCCATCTTCAATCTAAGCCGGAGTTTGCCACCGGCGAAAGTAACTGCTACTGCATGAACCAAACCACGACCACTCTGCTGTTCCTCGGCGACTGGGGCGTCTGGCTCGCGTTCGTGATGGCGCTGGCGTTGGCCGGGGCGGCGTGGTGGTTTTACCGGCGCGAGACGCGGGCGCAGGAAGGACGGGCGCGTTGGCTGTTGCCGCTGTTGCGGTCGGCGATTGTGTTCTTCATCGTGCTGATACTCGCCGGGCCGGTGTTGCATCATCGGAAGACCATCGGCGACCTCGCGCGCGTGCTGGTGTTCGTGGACGCCTCGAAAAGCATGGGCGTGACCGATGATTTCATGGACCCGAGCCGCAAAGTCATCGAGGCGACCAGCTACGGCTGGCTCCGCGAAGGCGTGTTGCCGTCGAACCGGCTCGGCAACGCCGTCAAACCGGAGTTGCTCACGAACGAAGTCGTCGTGTCGGCATTCCAGAAGTTCGACGGCGCGACCCGGTGGCAACGAATGGAGTCGTTGCTGCTCAACGCGCACGACGGCATCCTGCCGCGCCTCGCGAAAAAACATAACGTCGAGGTCTGGGAGTTGGCCGGAACAAAACCGGAACGTGTCTGGAATGCCGAGCAGGCGGTGCCGTTGCCGAAGAATCTGCCGGGCAAACCGGACGGCGACGCCACCGACCTCAGCGACGCCATCGCGGAACGTGTCGGACAAAAGTCGCACGAGCGTTGCGTCGTCGTGTTGCTCTCCGACGGCCAGCACAACCTCGGCAGTCCGCCGTTGGAGACCGCGAAAGTCGCCGGCGGACGGAACATCCCGATCTTCACTGTCGGCGTCGGCGCGATCGAACGGCCCGCTGACCTCGCAGTGACTGATGTGACGGCGGCGGACACTGTGTTCGTCGAGGACCGCGTTCGCGGCGAAGTCACGCTCAAGGACGACATGCCGGCGGGACAATCGTTCATCTTGAAGATCGAGGAAGGTTCGCAGTTGCTCTGGGAGAAACCGCTCATCACGGAGCACACGCACCTCCGGAAGGTCGAGTTCGATTTTCCGATCAAGGACCTCGTCGAGGCGAAGAAGAAAGCCGCCGAGGGCGCGACGTTCACGAGCCTGCCGCTGGCGTTCAAGGTCAGCGTCGCCCCGTTGAGCGGGGAGAAGGACGCGAACAACAACGCGATGACGTTCCGCGCGCGCGCCGTGACGCAGCGGCGCAAGCTGTTGTTGCTCGACGGCCGGCCGCGCTGGGAGTTCCGCTACTTGCGGAACATGTTCGACCGCGACCCGCAATGGGAAGTCAACGCGCTCGTCGCAGGCACGGAGTTGACCGACGTGTGGGAGCGCGGCGACAAGCCCGGCCAGTTCCCGCCGACGCGCGAGGCGCTCTTCGCGTACGACCTCATCGGCTTCGGCGAGGTGCCGGCGAAACTTCTCCGCGACGAGGAACTCGAGTGGATCAAGGAGTTCGTCGGCACGCGCGGCGGCGGGTTGTTCTTCGTGGACGGCCAGCGCGAGGCGTTGCGCGCGCTGGCGCACGGCCCGCTCGGCGCGTTGTTCCCGGTCGAATGGCTCTCTCGCGCCGGCAAGGAACTGCCGACTGGGATCGAGTTGACCGAGCGCGGCGCGGCGTTCGGCCCGATGCGGTTCGTCGGCGACACGAAAGAAAATGCGGCGGTGTGGCGCAGTTTGAAGCCGCCGCACTGGTTCGCGCCGGTGAAGGCGTTGCCCGGTGCGGAAGTGTTGCTCGACGGAATTACCGGAACACAAAAACAGCCTGTGATTGTGCTCCGGCCATTCGGCGCCGGCAAAGTGCTTTACCTCGGCACCGACGAGACGTGGCGCTGGCGCTACGATGTCGCCGACAAATACCAGGACCCGTTCTGGCACCAGATGGCCGCGGCAATCATGGAGCCGCCGTACGCCGTGCGCGACAAGAACGTCGCGCTCGACGCCGGCACGGTGAACTACATCGCCGGCGACGCGGCGGAGTTGCGGGTCCGGCTGCGCGACGACCGTGGCCGCGCGGTGACGAAGGGTCATCCGTCGGCGATGTTGTTCCGCGACGGCCAGAAGGTCGCGACGATCACGCTCAGCGCCGACGACAACAGCGGCGGCGCGTTCCGCGGCAAGACCGGGCCGCTTGCGACCGGCAGCTACGAGGTCCGCGTGGACGCGCACGGGTTGGTTCCGCAGACCGGCGATTTGCACGCGGAGTTTTACGTTCAGCCGCGTGGCGGTGACGCGGCGCGCGAGCTGGCTGATTTGAATTGCAACGAGGAGCTGCTCCAGCAGATGGCGCGCGCCAGCGGCGGCGAGTTCTACCGTGAAGAAGACGCGCGCAAGCTCGTCGAAAAACTAGAACCCATGAGCAAGGGCCGCATCGAAGAGTCCGAGACGATCCTGTGGCAGAGCTGGTGGTGGTTTGTCCCCATCGTCGGCCTGTTGACAATCGAATGGATTCTGCGAAAACGGAGCGGTCTGATATGACGACCCTTCGCTTACTGCCGGTAGATGTCGTGCGAACCGATATCAACCGTCACGACCACATCGTTCTCGATGTAGAACACGACACGCAAATCGGCCTCCACCTCGACGGCGTGGATGGTCCGATGAAAGTGCGCCGACAGACGGTGAATCCTGTGGGGACGCAAACGGGGATCAAACGGGTTCTCCCGGAAGATTCTCCACGCACGGCGGGCGGCGTCCTTTTGACTGGACGACAGAGCGTAGAAGCTTTCCCAAAACCGGTGCGTGGGTTTGTAGCGGTAGCTCACTGTGCGGAACGCGGCGGCGGTTTGGCTCCGCTCAGGACTGTCTCCATGTCAACAAAACGGCCAACCTCGGCGTCCGCCATGCCCTGCTTGAACTCTTCCGGAATCCAGTCGTCCTGTTCCAGCACGAACTTGCTGACTTTCGCCCGTTCGTCCGGCGGCAACGACTTGATCTGCTCGATGACTTCTTGTGCGCTCATCGCACGACAAATTGCCACAAATCATTTCACCCGGCAAGCATTGAAACCTGCTACAGTCACCGGTAAATGGGCTTCGAGATGAACCCGACGACACTGCATCCGATAGTGCTAGAACGGCTGCGGCAGTTCAGCCGACAACGCCGCCGGCTGATCCTGTGGCGCGGGCTTTGCAGCACCGCGGCGGTCTGGCTCGGCGCGATGATCGGTCTGGCGTTGATGGACCGGCTCGTGCTACTCGAAGACAGCGTGCGGATGGCGTTGAGCTTCGCCGGATACGCCGCGACAATTGTGGTGGCTTGGCGGATGTGCGTGCGTTACCTCGCGCACATGCCGGGACCGCGCGAACTGGCGAGGCTCGTCGAGGTCGCCGCGCCGCAGTTGCGCGAGGAACTTCTCGCCGCCGTCGAACTGTCCGACAGCGGCCAAAAACCGCACTGGGACTCCGACGAGTTGCGCGCCGCGCTCCAACAACTCGCTGCTCAACACGTCGGCGACATCAAAGTCGAGTCGCTTCTCACGCGCCGGTTGATCATGTCGTGGCTGTACGCGGCCGGCGCGGCAGTCGTCGTGTTCCTCGCGTTGATTAGCGTGCCGGAGCTGCACTTCAAGCAAGCGTTCGCCCGCGCGGTGTTGCCGGGGGCGAACATCGCGCGTTACTCCAGCATCCAGATCGAAGTGATCGCGCCGTCGCCCGCGGACCAGACGGTGCCGGAAGGCGACGCCGTGCCCGTCACCGTGCGCGTCACCGGCGGCGACGTGCGCCGGGTCATCCTCGAAACGTTCCCGAAACGCGGCTCGCGCGAGCGGACGCCGATGGCGCTCAGCGCGATCAATCAGTTCACCGCGGCGGTGCAAGTCAACCAGTCGCCAGTTTACTACCGGGTACGCGCCCGCGATGCCGTCACGCAGAAGTTCCTGCTCGAGCCAAGCGCGCGTCCGCAGGTTGTCCGTTTTCACAAAACCTACCGGTTCCCGACGTACGCGCGGCTTGCTGCGCGCACCGTGACCGAAGAGAACGGCGACCTTGACGCAATTGAAGGAAGCGAGGTCGAGTTGAAGCTCGACGTTGATCAGGCGATCAAACAGGCCGCGCTCCGTCTCGAACTCGGCAAGGTCACGAAGGAAATCCCGCTCGAACGCATCCCGAACGGCCAGCTCAGCGCGCGCGTTCCGCTCACCGTCGCCGGCACGTATCGCGTCCAGCTTGTCGCCGCGCAGACGGGTTTCGAGAACAAATACAGCCCGCAATACGAAATCCGCATCCGGCCCGACCTGTTGCCGTCGGTGAAGATTGACAAGCCGGAGCAGGACCAACTCGTGTTGCCGCCCGACGCGCTCATCAACCTCGCCGGCACCGCGAAGGACGACATCGGCCTCTCCAAAGTCGAGCAATCCGTCCAGATCAACCACGCCGATTGGCAGACGTTCCCGCTCCAGCAAACCACCGGCGACGTCGTCACCGTCACGCGCTTGTGGGATCTCTTCGCACTCGGCGTCCATCCCGGCGACCGCGTTCTCACGAAGCTCATCGCGACCGACCTCAAAGGCCAGCGCGGCGAGTCCGTTCCGCTTCGCATCATGATCACCGCGCCGGGCTTCGACCCGCAACGCCACGCGCGCCTCAAGGCCAAGCAGAGCGTTGACAAGGTACTCCAGGAATTGCGCGCCGCCGCCGATCAACTCAGCCAGAAAACACAGGCCGCCAAGAACACGCTCTCGCAGCCGAACGCCGAGAAACTCCAAAAACAACAGACGCTCCTCGCCGCGCGCACCGCCGCCGAGATGCTTGCCGAGAAAGCCGCCGAGGCGCAGCAACAGATTCACCAAGCGTTGCCGAAGATGACCGGCGCGCGCGAGTCGAGCGACCTTGTGCTCGTCGGCGCCGCCGTCAGCCGGGCGCAACGCGAGGGCATCGAGCCGCTCAAGAACGCCCTCGAACGCGCCGCCGACCACGCCACTGCCGGCGCCGACAAAGCCGCGAAGACCGATCTTCAGAAGTCGCAGGAGATGCTCGACGCCGCCGTCAGCGCACCGCGTTCCGCCAGCGACAACTACCGGCAGATGCTCGCCGCGGACGAAGCGCACGCCATCAGCAGCGACCTCGCACAGATCAACGCCGACCAACGCATGTTGAGCGACCAACTCCGCGACTCGTCGCAGATCGAGCGCGCCGCGCGCCGGCAAAACGTCGCCGCCGACCAAGTCAAAGACGTCGAGCAACAGATGACGAACCTCGCGCGCCACACTTGGGATTGGCCCGCCAACACCGCCCGCAACAGTGCGAAAGACCTCG